>JAWCNE010000024.1:0-24344 GCA_038849025.1 Bathyarchaeia archaeon | reverse complement strand
TGTCGCAGACGTATTCAAAGCCGGCTTCTATAAGCTGTTTGGCTTCTTCTATGGTTGTTGCTGCTTTGCATATGAAATCATCTTCGTTGGATGGGATGAGTTGAGTGTAGATGAGGGTGTTTCTGATGCTTTTATGCCCTAGGACTTTCATGACGTAGAGGATGTCTTTGGTTTTATGGTATTCCATTGTGGCTTTCCAATGGCGTAGAGTATGAAAGGTTATGTTGAGAAGTCTTGGATTTCCAAGTTTTTGGGCTATTCTCTGCCTCTGTTTCTGAAACAGCCTTCTGATGGTTCTTATGGATCTTGAACCGAAGATTTTCTCTGAAGTTTTTTGGAAGCTGTGTAGCATGACTGCCAATTTGCTTGAATTTTTGAACTAAAAGCACATGTTGCCTCTAGCTTGCAACTCTTGGCCGTATACGCGCAATTATTTATGTTTGAAACAGTGTTAGAGCATTGCGGAAATATTAAAAGAGCGAGGCCTCTATTTCAAAACCTAAAACGTTTTGGTTGAAATTTTAAGGTTAATAAATATAATAATAGTTTAGGAAATCTTGGAAGGAATCTGATGGAAATTGAGATTGCCATACGCACAATGGTGCCGATTTTTCTTTTGATGGGGCTAGGTTTTCTTTCAAGAAAAATTGGGCTTTTAAAAAGCGGGGACGAGCGAGTATTAAGCGCCTACGTTTACTATTTTGCCCTACCAGCTCTGTTTCTATCCAACTTGTCAGAAGCAACTTTAAATGAGGAAAACTTGCGCTTTATAGTTATCGGGATAATTCCAATTTTAATCGCCCTAATACTTTACACCATAATTTATTTTGCACTAAGACTTTCTAGAGAAACTTTTTACCTTCTTATTTTAAGCACTGTTTTCGGCAGCCTTGCATTTTTCGGCATACCCTTCATCATGTTCGCATTTCCAAACGAAGGAGAATATCTTGCAACATTATCAGCGTCAACCATCTCCATAATCAGCGTTCCAGTTTCAATCGCGGTTCTGGAATCCTATAGGCTGGGAAAAACCTCGATAGTTACAGAAGCAAAAATTATAGTCAAAAAGCTTTCCGCAAATCCGCTTATTATTTCAATCATAATAGGCATAATTTTATCCTTAACTGGAGCGGAAATCCCGGAGCCTATTTTGGCGCCTTTACGCATGTTGGGAAATACAACAGCTGTGGTGGCCATCTTCATGTTGGGCGTCTTTTTCTACGGAAGAAAATATGCCAACTTAACCAGAGCTTTCAAGCTAAGCCTACTTAGAACAGTGTTTTTGCCGTCCATAGCCTTTATCGCCGCAACCCTTTTTGCCTTGCCAACCCTTCCAAAGGCAACATTAGTGGTTATGCACAGCGTACCCATTGCCGTTTCAATGATGGTGCTAAGCGAACGCTACAATTTTCATAAGGAAACCATCGCCTCCACAATAATTGTCTCATCCTTATGGGCGGGAATATACTTGAACCTATGGCTTCTCCTTTCACTTGTTTAAAATTGGATCAAAACGAGGCCCAAAGGTTATTAAACGGCAGTTCAAAAACTGCCTTTTGATTTCTCTAAAAGCATAGGCTTTTATATCTATAATTTCACTAATTTCAGTGAGACGAGACCGCTTTTCAAACTAGGAGGAGATGCACATAAGCGTTAATTCTTCAAAGGAAATTTTAGAAAAATACCGAATAGTTGCAGTGGTGGGCTTATCTAAGGATCCTTCCAAAGACAGCTACAGGGTTTCAGAATATTTGAAAAGGCATAATTTTCGCATAGTGCCAATTAACCCCTTTGCAGATGAAATCCTCGGTGAGAAAAGTTACAAAAGCCTCTTAGACTTGCCTTTAGATCTTCAAAAAAATTTGGAAATCGTTGACGTTTTTAGGCCTTCCCAAGAAGTGTTGCCCATAGTGGAACAAGCAGTTAAGTTGAGGAAAATGCATGGAAAACCTCATGTAATTTGGATGCAGCTTGGAATAGTAAATGAGAAGGCAGCACAGATTGCAAGGCAAGCGGGAATAACTGTTGTAATGAATAAATGTATGATGCTGGAGCACAAACGCCTATTTAAGGCTAAAGAAAGTTAAAACTCCTCATTAAGCCATTCCGCCGAGTAGAAGCGATGCTAGAGCGGCAATTGCAACTATGACCATAGTCTCGAGTAAGGTTATTTTCCAGTTTACTCGGGTTTTCTTGGAGCGGTAGCGAACAAGGAATACACCTACTACTGCGCCGACTATTCCTAATGCTATAAAAGCGTTAAGGGGTTCAGGCAAGGCTAGATAAGCTATTATGGGAATACTCCCTGCTAAGAAAGTTGTTGTGCCACAGATTAAGGCAGCATATAGATTAGCCCGATTCACCTCTTTTTGGAGCAGAGTGAACAAACTTTTAAGCAACGTTAACGATTTGTCCCTTTCCTTTCTGTCTGGAATGTCGCTTAAGCTGAAGTTCATCAAAGTTTGAAGGGTCATTATGTCTGCTAAGTCCTCTGTTATTCCGCCTAAAAGGAAACTTGAAAAGTTCGTTATAGCCACGGCGGTTAACGTTAAGAGAGCGGCGAAGGCGGCTGTTTTGGCAGCTAAACTTGCAATGAAAGCGGAAAGAACAACCACAAGCCCTGTTATGGAACCGTCAACTAAGCCTGCAACCACCTCAATTATAGGGTCTTTCTTCAAAAGCAAGCTTTCCCATTCTTTGCTTAACTTTAAACCTTGAGGGGTCAGCTTAACGGTGTCTTCCCCATTTATGATTAGACCTTCAGAAGCCATTTCCCCCAAGGCCTTTTCCAAGTCGCCCATTTCAATGCAGACGCGACCAGCACAGACTTTGTCAAGCCTTTTTTTAAGCAGAGTTTTAGACATTCTCTCCTTTTTTCCCAAATTCAATAAAACAACTACTTTTATAACATCAGGTAATTCTTGGATTTCAAAGGACACTCGGCAGGTCACCGTTTGCGTTTAGAAATGCCTCCGCCAAACTAATAACTTTTATGTTCTTGGCTCTGCTGGATAGATTTTGCCAGCTATTTTTTTGTAAATTGCGTATGCAGGGATTATGTTTATCAGCGCTTGTGTAACATTGAATACTGCTATAGGCGCTAGCAGAGCAGCTGCAACTTCAGGGGTTGTTCCGTATTTCCCGTAAAAGAAGGGTAACAAATAGTAGTTTGCCACGGTCATAACAATTACCCTTGACAATGTTGCTTTTCCCGCGTCTATTGCAAAGTTCCGCCTAAATACCGCATAACCAATTATAGTTGAGAACTCGGCTATAATTTTGAAGATTCCGCCAGTGATGTTTCCCCTCAAGAATATAATTGAACACCCAAGGGCGCTTGTGTATATGCCGCATAAAGGTCCGCAGAGAAGCAGACTTACAAAAATGGGTATTTCTGCAAAATCCCATGCGATTCTCGGATAAAGAGGAAAAGAAATACTGAAAGGTGGACCTGCTTGAAACTTTAACATAGCTGAAAGAGCGCCTAAAATGCTGGCAACTGCGATTTCGCGCACTTCTATTTTGCGCCATGAATGTTGCTGGGGCATGCAGTGTTTTCAGCGTATGTTATATATAAGTTTTAACTAATTTAAATTTCAATTTTTGCTAAATAATATGTCATTTTAACATTATTATTTTAGCTGTTTCTACAAGTTGTTTTATCAACTCTGCATTTTTGGCATAGAGAACGCGGGACCTGCCAACATCGTAAATTCTAATAAGCCCACTTTTTTCTAGAGCTTTAACGTGGCGATAAACTGCAGCGTAATCTTTCTTCAAGATTTTTGCCACTGCCTTTATGTGCAGTGGTCTTTCAGTTTCGTTCACAAGCATAAGTATTTTAAACCTTAGAGGGTTTCCAAGGGCGCTAAATACGTTTGAAACGTTGCGGGTTTCCTCTTCAACTGACATATGACGCACAATATTATGTTATAGGGGCGTTGGATTTATGACATTTTCGCAAAACTTCGTAAAAAGGGTTCAGCTTTTCTGTCCATATTTTTCAAAATACACGAAGTCTTTAAGCTCCTTTCTAGCTGGAGCATTTGGGACTTCCATGGGATAGCCTAAGGGTATGAGTTCTATTACTTTGACTCCGTCTGGAACGCCTAGAATTTCAGCAGTTTTTTCCGCGTTAAAGGCGCCCACGTGAAGTGTGCCCAAGCCGAGGCTATGCGCTGCGAGAGTAAGATTTTGAAGAGCTAAGGCTAGGTCAAACATGTAAAAGTTTTCTTTACCTATCATTGGTTCTCCCTTCCAAAATCCTGAAAGCCCAAGCTTTGCACATGCAGCTATAACTACTGGAGCATTTTTTACAGCGTCGGAGGCGCGATTCCAAGAAGTTAGCGTTTCAGCAAGCTTTCTTTTAGTTTCAGGGTTTTTAACCACTATGAACTCCCAACACTGGGTGTTAGCCCAGGAAGGAGCCCACCGTGCAGCCTCCAAAACGGTTTGCAGTTTTCCCCATTCAACAGGGTCAGACTTGTACTTTCGGATGGATCTACGCGTTTTTATGGCTTCAATTATATCCATATCTTACACCTTTTAAAGGGTAATTTACTTCATTTAGTTATTCATTTACGCACTTGTATTTTAGGTTTGATGGAACATGAAAGCTTGTAAAAGTAGGATTTTAATACTACATAGGTTAGTGTCGGATACTGAAAACGTATCTTAAAAGGATTAAAGGCACATGATCAAGTATTTTGGCGTCATCAAGGCGAGTTAGAAGGCTTTTACCTTTTGAGTGCCTTTTCGGTGGAGTTACGCCCTATGTAGTTCGCGGATTATTGAAAGTTGGGGGTTAACTGTTGGGGATGGCTTATTTGCCCTTATGGGGCGCTTTTGTATATGCTTGTATCCACATTCGCATTCAAAACCCACTATCTTTTTGCCGCGGCGTATTTCTTTCCACATTTTTGAGTTGCAACAAGTGATTTGTTTGTGGATTTTCCATAGTATTTTTGCCTCGTCTAGTGTGAGGGGGGCGTAGTGTTTTGCCGCTGCAAAGTACCATATGGCGTAGGTTGCGAACCCCGCCCATACTATGGATGCAATTATTTCTATCATTTTTTCACCATGTGTATTTTTGTTCTACATATATTCAATATGTCTTTTTAATGACATATCTATGGATCTTGAATAGCAAATATTACGATATAAGCATTATGCAAAATTCCGAATACGAAAACGAACTAAAACTGCTTAAGTACGTCGCCCTTCTCCATAATGTAACCGCAGTAATGGCATTTAAGCAGAAGCGGCTCCTCGCTTTTAACGTAAAATTTAGCTTTTACAGGCTCATTGCTGTTGCTCACACACGCCGGATTGGCGCATTTAATTATGTTTTCAATAACGCTTGGCAGTTTAACCCTCTGCTTTTCAACCACATTATAATTGCGAATAATATTAATGGTTGCATGAGGTGCCAACAAAGCAATTTTATGCACTTCTTGAGGGTTCAGCTCTCGGCCTTCAATCTTCACGATGTCTTTAGCCTTAAAACGTTTACTCGGCACATTAATTGCAATAGTAATTATGCGTTTCTCCTTTCCTGTTATACCCAAAATTTTAACGACGTCAAGCGCATGCCCGCTTGTGATGTGATCGATAACAGTGCCATCCCTAATCTTAGAAACATACAGCATGGTCTCGCTCATACGTTTTCCCTTTAAAGAGGGCTATACCCGCACGGAGATAAAAGGTTTTTACAGCTGAGCCAAATTGTCTGAGCCTTAAACTGCTAGATTATATACCCTTCAAGTTTTTGGTTGGAAAAACAGCCAATACAAGCCTATCCCTCTATCTTTTTCATGAAAACAGAAAGGCTCCAGTTACACAACAATCCAAAATAAAAGCAGACTCCCACAAACCGTAATAGTTATTTATCGTTAAGAATGAAGACGTCTCCCGCAAATTCCCTCTTTTCTGCTTTCTGCTGGCTTTACGAAGGACATTCCCCTCTACTCTATAATCATGTCCGTCGTGGGGCTTTTAGCCCTTAACTTCTATGAAGCCCTAAAACTGTTGTGGAGATGTTTACCGCCTCAACTTTCAGAAGTTAAGTCTCTTGTGGTTTTTCCTTGAAGCCTTTCCATAGAATCTTCACTTCTTGTTTTGAGCTAAGATTTTATAGGTTTTCTGCAGCGTGGAAATTTGGCTTTTACGCCACGACTCTTTTCTTTTGTGGCAGCATCCCTTTAGTTAAGCATGGAACAGCCACGAGAGTCAACAAACGTTCACGCCTAAAATCCGACATTAAGCACTCTCCTTTAAGCTGGGAAATAAAAAGGGAAATGGGGGCTTAGCCTTCTTCTTTTAAGCTACTTCCGTTTTCTAAGCGCGTAAAGGTTAACGATGCCTATGACTATTGCTATGGCAACCAACACTGTCAAAACCATGTTCCATGGCTGTAAGGCTTCAATGGCACCCTGAAGCGTAGACTGCATTGTTTCAGCTTGTTGAGCCGTAGCTGATTCTGGTGGGGCAGCTGTTACGTGTATTATTGTTCCTGCGCTTGAGCTTCCGTAGGATTCGTCGCCTCTGAACACGGCTATGATGGTGTATGTGCCCTCTTCCGGCGGGGTCCATGCTAAGCCATAAACGCCTCCAGCCAAGGGATCCGTTGTAACCGTATCTATATACTTGTAGGAGCCGTCTGGATATATGGAGTATAATTCCACGGGCACACCCTTAACCTCAGCTGGAACAGGCTTCTGCATATGCAAATACTCCATCCAAGCAGCCATACTCTCCCTAGCAACAGCAGGCGTACCCCTCTGACCAGGAGACTCATCGAGAACCTTACCCCTGATGACGAGAGTAGATCCTAATGGAACAGCTACTAAAGGTGCCTCAACAATCGTAGAACTAGGCCCCTTACCAAAAGTGTAAATCTTGCCGTCTAACGAATTGAGCGCTGTGGCGTATCCGTCTGAAACAGCGACATTGCGTAGCCATCCTGATATGCTCCATATCAGATCCCCTGTTGTTGCGTTGAAGACCCACAGCTTACCTCCTCTCCATGGAACCGAATCGGGTGAGTGGTCATCGTTAGTTGCGTATATCTTTCCGTCCGCAATGGTAAACCCCGTATAACTTGGCCAAGTGCCATAAGGAGTTTCGTAGCCTGCACTTCCAAGAAAGTATTCCCATGCAAGTTTGCCAGTTTTTATATCAAAAGCACGCATATATCCATCATAGCCTAATGTGTAGAGTTTGCCGTAGGCTATATGATGCATATAAGTATAGTATGCCCACCCAGTAGTCGAGGTGAGTTCAGTTACAAGTTCCGTTACCCACAACTGTTGCCCTGTTTTAACATCGTATCCATAAATTTTTAAGACGGGACTGTCGAATATCGTGTAGACTCCATCTCCTATATTATTGCTGTAGAAAACCCTACCTTGTATATTTGTTCGAGTTTGAACCCACAAGGGATCAATCGAAGTCGGATAACTACCATTTGCCAACTTATTAATTGTTGTAGGATAAGCTACTTCTACAATCTGGGCTGGATATTCAACGAATTGGCTCCAACTAAAGACGCTCTCCCAAGCTGCGAGAATGACTCCGTCCTCTAAGCTGATCTTCCGAATTGAGAAGTTGCCATATGACACGTCCGGTATGCCTTGCACGTGTGGTATCGATACGTTCCATTGAACTCCTCTCAGCCCGTTTACAACTGCTCCTTCAATAAGGTTGTACCTTTCTGGATAATATATGTTCGACGGATATCCCCCTAAAGCCCGAGTTGAGTTCCAGAGAATCAGCCTATCTTTTTTGGCATCAAGCACATAAGATAGAAGTTCGCCAGAAGGGCCGAACACTACTGCGTTTGTCCTCCAACCATGCATTGGTACATTCTTAATAGTTAGTATATATCTTCCTGTGAATGCATCATACATTCTCCAAGTCGCCATACCTGTCTCTGACCCAATTACTTCCCATAGATGTGCAATTAGTCCATGCTCGTTAGGATTTTCGATATCATATATTTGAGCAAAGACAATGTTGGTATTGTTAAGGAACCATATTTCTTCTCCAGTGTACAGATCCAAGCAGTGGGTACCGTAGCCCATGCTGCCAAATGGGTCAATGCTGCCACCAGCCATGTCACCCCAGGAATAGGGGCCATGATCCACGTAATAGATTCTTCCGTTAACAATTATTGGGGTATAAAACTGTTCGTATGATAGCCCCATGTAATAGACTTTGTCGCCAAATGGTCCTCCACCGAGCCCTCCAAAAATTATGGGCTTTGTCCAGAGTATGTGGGCACTATTGGGTGCTGAGGTGTAGGGAGCAAAAGCAGTGTCTCCGCTAAAAAAGCGACTTGGTCTATCGTATTTCCGCATAGGCCAGTTGTCCGCAACTTGCCACCATCCCTTGTTTTCGCCGTATACTGGACGTGTCCAATAGTCTGTTGGAAGCGGAACCTCTGGGTAAGCTGGTAGCGCCTCTTTCTGTACGGTTAATTCCACTACTCCACTTGTGCTAGGCTTAAACCAATATTGATAGGCCGTGGTGTTTATCCATTGTCCAGGAAAATTCATTTGGAACTTGTATGTCCCCTCCATGGTTGGCTTGTAGTAAAAGAACTGATTTGACATTGCCCAGAGCTCAAATGGTCCTTTGGTTTCGGTGGTTCCGTCCGGCTTGGTGATCGTCACAGTGACACCTTTAAAATGGTCGCCACCATACACGCCAACGGCTGTTGGCGAGACTTTATCAATCTGAGCGGTAACAAGCACTTGTTGATTAACTCCCACAGGATTTGGAGCAACCATAACCCAGGCGAAGGTATCAACCTCCACTATCACTGCATTAACAACTGACGTGCTGGCCGTGAGAACTGCGAAAGTTATAGTTAGAGTCAACGCGATTATTGCCGATGTCTTATTTTTTAAGTTTTTCACTCTTGTTTCCTCCATTTCTTTTTATTGGCGTCCTTTGCTTTATAATAACTCTTTATAAAAATTTTTTAGGGGATCTGGTTTTTAAGCCGCTGATGTTTGCTTGCGCGCGGGTGCTCAGCATTCTAAGCCAATTTATTTTCAATATAAAATTTAAAAGATTAAGGTTGTTAGTAGACTTTCAAGCATTGGGAGGCTACAAAGTTCTACCATCAAGCTGAAGACATATAATACGTTAAACAATTCCTCGTCTATAAAGAATTAAGAAACACTGAAATATAAATTAACGCTGAAAAGATTTATGTTTAAGCAGGAAACTGATGAGTTCAAAGTCAAAGCAGCTGAAAACCTAGAGGAAATTAAAGCATTATTGGAAGTCAAGTTCGAATACATATCCTAAAAGATGAGCTGATGTTCTTCAGAAAACGTAAGTGAAGGCATCTACTAAAATGTAAAAACGACTCGTAAAAGGTTATTTAGGAGTTGCGTAGAGCTTTGTCTAGGTGGGTCTTTGGAGTTTGAAGGAAAAGATATAATATCCATTCGGGATTTTTCCCGCGAAGAAATTGATTATGTATTAGAAATCGCTAATGCCATGGAACCCATAGCCCTAAAAGGCTCAGATATGCTTAAAGGTAAGATTCTTGCCACACTGTTTTTTGAACCCAGCACACGTACCCGTCTAAGTTTTGAGGCTGCCATGCATAAGCTTGGCGGTTCCACCATAGGCTTTGCGGAGGCGGAAATAGCCTCTGTGAGAAAGGGAGAAAACCTAGCGGACACTGTTCGCACTGTTGAAAATTACGCAGATGTAATAGCCCTAAGGCATCCCCTTGAAGGCGCTGCTCGACTTGCCGCTGAATTTGCAGAAGTACCAGTTATTAACGGCGGAAGCGGCGCCGAGGAACATCCAACCCAAGCCTTACTAGATTTGTATACTATTATGAAGGAGAAGGGCAAGGTTGACGGTTTGAAAATAGCTCTTGTGGGAGATCTGAGATATGGTAGAACGGTGCATTCGCTGGCATATGCGCTCTCCAATTATAATGTTGAACTTTACCTTGTTTCCCCAGAGTCTCTGAAGATGCGGTGGGAAGTCCTTGAAACGATTAAAGAGAAAATTCCAGTGAAAGAAGAGGCAAGCCTTGAAAAAATAGTTCCACTTGTAGATGTTTTGTACGTTACGAGGATACAGAAAGAACGTTTTCCAGACCCAGCTGAATACATAAAAGTGAAAGGCTCCTACAGAATCAGTTTAGAAACCCTAAGCAAAGCTAAAAAAGACTTGATAGTTTTGCATCCGCTTCCCCGCGCCGACGAAATATCCTCAGAGGTGGATAAAACTTCTCATGCCCGCTACTTCCAGCAAGTGTGGAGTGGCATAGTAACGAGAATGGCGCTTCTGGCGCTGATACTGGGCGCTGTAAAATAGGCTATGGAAACCCCTTAAAAGCAGTCAGCGTACTTGCTGCCCCGCAGGAGGGACATTTACGCAGCAGTCCAAACCAACTTCTTTGGCAATTAAGGCAGTAGGTTAAGTTGCGATTGTAAGTGAAAAACTCTACTTCGTAGTTTTCAGCCAGCTTCCTAGTTAAGGACAAAAGTTCATTAGGATCATATTCTGCGTCGCCGAGCTCCACAACCGTAAGGCTTCCACCATTAAACAGTTTACGCATTTCCTTTTCAACGGCCAAAGTTTTCGAAAGCTTTTCGCCCTCTTGAATGTTTATTCTGCTGAAGGTTGAATAATAAGGCTTTTCTCGCGTTCCGAAAAATCGAACTTTTGATACCCCGTATCTTTCAACGTCAATCCTTGCCAGTCTCTCAGAGGCCTCTATGAATGGCAAAATTGAAAGAAGCAAACGTTTTTCACGTTTACCCGCTTTAAACACAAAATCTGAAATTTCTTTTGCAGCGTCAAGAGCGAACCTAAAAGCATTTTCATCTTGATAAATGTTTTTTCCAGAGAAGACTTCTGCTGCCTCCATCAGTCCAGCTAAGTTTATTAAGCGTGCAGAGCTTTCGAGTCTGAGATATTGGTCACCGTCAACAGCATGTGTCAAAAAGGGAAGTAGGCCTTTGCCGCGTGCCTTCAGCACGCTATATTTTATTTCCAAAACCCGCGTCGACATTTCGAGCCTATCCCTAAGAATTTCAAAAAATTTTTTCTTTTCCTTTTCGCATTCGTAGACAATTCGTGGAAGATTAAGGGTGACATATCCCAAAATGCCCGTGCGAAGGGTGTCAATCTCCCAGTCGCCTTTTGGATCTGTTTTTAGTTTACACCCTGACGAGGAGAAAACCGAGTGTTCCGCGTTTTTTTCTGAGAGGTTGGCGAAGTATATTCTGCCTTTTTCTGATGCTAAGCGGTGGGCTTCCAGAAGTATGGTTGCTGCCTTATCGTTTCCAAAGGTTTCCGGGCGCATCTTAATGATGAATTTCGGATTTAAAAGCGGTTTGCGCGCGCTTTCTTCTGCTAAAACTTCAAGCAAAAGCGAAGCTAGAAGCTGACTCTCTTCAGCGAAATCTCTATAGATGCCTAATGGCTCTCCTGAGGCTCCCACGGCAAGTTTTTCCGCTAAAAACTCAGGAACCGTGAGCTCCAGGTTTAGGGAAACATTTACACGGTGATTTATGTTGAAAATGAAAAGCCTTAATACCTCTTTAGCTCTGGCAATCTCAACACCCCTCATGAATGGGGCTAGGAAAACGTTAAAGTATTCAAGTGTCTGCGCTTCACATGTTTCTCTTGCAGAGCATAAAAGAACGTTAAAGACGAGGGTTAAAGCCGCTTCCAAGCTTTTTGGGGGAGGATATGAGACCTGAAGGATGTTTACTTGTTCGAGTTTTAAACCTTTTTTGAAGAAAAATCTTAAGTCATGCACTATTTCACTTGGCTTAAGCGTCCAACAACTTAAACCGTGAAGGTGAAGTGCTCCTGATAAGTGTGCGTCTGCAACATCTCTTGGAAGCACATTTAAAAGGGTATACTGCTCAAAAACATTTTTTCCAGCCTCCTCGTATATGAAGGAGGCTCCTTGGGAGGTTTTACTTTTTGCTAAAAGTGAGGAAACATCGTGGACAGGGAGACCTAAACGGGTAAGCTTATGACGGTAATCTTCTAAACCTTTCTCAATGAGCATGGCGTTTACAACCTCCCTTATCAAAGGGGCTGTTAAATACTTAGTCTTCGCCCTTAAGAGGCGCTTTTCCGTTTCCTTAGCAATTTTCTGGGCTAACTCGGTAGGCATGCCCGCTTCTCTTATAAGAGATTCAGCGATTTTGTTGGCGTCAAATTCTTCTAACTTATAACGGGAAGTGCGGACGAGCACCTTCTGAGTTTTAAAACTTTTCTTCTCAATTTCCTCAGCAATATCAATGACCATTTTACCAAGTTCTGTTAAAGAATATTTTTTTGATTCCACATCCGCCTCAACCAAATCCGCCTTGAGCAGAAACTTCAAGTGGTAGGCAAATCTTCCAGCATCCCTGCTAGGGCTCATCTTCAACAAGTTCATTAACTCGGTGTATGAAAGGGGGCCTTTATCAAAGAGTAAGTTTAAAATGTGAAGCCTAACGCTTGATGAAACAGCCTTCAACACTCTAATTCCACGCAACCGTTGCTGAGTAGCCAACCCTTAACCCTCCAAATAGGCAAATAGCATAATAATTAATTACTGTTAATAGTTTAAAAGTTAAAGAAGCAACGCTTATTACTCTAACGCTTGCAGCTAAAAATGCAAAAGGGGGGCTGTCGGCTAGCATGGTCTAGGCTCTGAGCCTCGGGCGCTCGGGACCCCGGTTCAAATCCGGGCAGCCCCATATTTTCTAGAAAACGGAAATTTCTTCCGTTCTAATATTGCGGTCATTAACAAATGGTGTAAAAGCTTTGGCATGGCGCTTCAAAATTTAAATCTGTTCCGCTCATTTCTCGACGTATATTTTGCTCGCGTTATTCTCCTTCTCAACCCTTATAACATGTTCCGCTTTTTCTGCGAAGGCATCGCTGTGGGTTACCGCAATTATTTGCTCTATGGCTTTAAAACGCGAGATGGCTTCGGCCAACCGGTCTATGGAACCGTCTTCCCTTCCAAGGCTCTCCGTGGGTTCGTCAAGCAATAGGAGGCTTAAGCCGTGGCCCATTTTAGACTGCATAATTAAATGTCCTAAGCCTAAACGATAAGCAAAGGCTATCAGGGTGCGTTCTCCCCCTGAAAGGTTTGAAACCTCCCTTTCCATGCTTGTTTCGCTTAGAACATATGGCGTGTATGTTTCATCTATTGTGATGTTTATGGGAGGGCCTTCTCCGCCCACCAGGTTGTCGAGAACTTGTTGAACGAAGTTTTTTAAGAC
Source organism: Bathyarchaeia archaeon (assembly GCA_038849025.1). Lineage (GTDB taxonomy): Archaea > Thermoproteota > Bathyarchaeia > Bathyarchaeales > Bathycorpusculaceae > WUQU01. Next base: position 11,076 of record JAWCNE010000024.1, on the reverse strand, counting down.
TTTTACAAATTCGCTTCGCAGTTTAGGTTGAATGCTCCTATAGGCGTCGCGTATACTGCCTATAATGCCAACAACTTTAGCCAGTTTCTCCATGCGCTCAATTTTTCTCTGAGACTGATCTATGCGTTCTTTGATATCGTCTAAACGTTTCATCAAGTCTTTTTTGCGGTTCTCCTTGGTTCGCAAATCGGATTCGATCGAATAATACTGTCTGAAGGCTTGTTCTCTATACCTTTTAGCATTTTCAAGCTCAGAAATGTCAAATCTGCCAATTTCAACGCGTACACTTTCAAGCTGAGCCCGCAACTCATTTTCCAACTTCTGTTTTTCTTCAAACTCTCTTGAAAGCTCAGCCAGCGCCTTGAGCTCTTCGTTTACACGAGTTTTTAAATCTTCAATTCTAGGTATCAAAACTTGAAGGTTTGATATAGCAGTGGTGGCCTTTTCCTTTATTTGTTGCAGTTCATCGATGTCTCCTTGAAGGTGGCTTATTGTCTTTTGTCTTTCACTGTTTTCTTTTTGTATCCTTTGAATGAGGCTGCTTTTGTACTCATTATTTAATGGCTGTAAACAAAGGGGGCAACGGTTTTCAGTGGAAAGCGAAGAAATTCTTCTCTGATCCGTCTGCATGTTTCGAAGCATGGCTTCCTGTTCAGCTTTTAGGCTTGCAATCTGATCGTCGAAGGCCAACAAATACCGTTTCAAGTCTTCGAGGGACTGGTCAGTTGAAACTCCAATTTCTTTTAGTTTTTCTTTATGAGACTGGGCTTGCGTTTCCATAGAGTCTAGGCGCTGCTTCAAACTTTCAATGGCTAATTTTTTCCCTTCAATTTTCTCAGCCAGCGACGCTGATGAATCTTCAACGTTCGCCAAATCTGCTTGAAGTCGGGCTTCTTTTCTTTTAAGTTCTTCCATGGAGACTTTTAGCTCCTCGAGCCTCTTGAGCTTAAGCTCAGCTTCTTCCCAAGCCTTTTTTGCTTCATTCAGCTTTCTGGAAATTTCTTGTATGTTCGCCTCTAAAAGGGAAAATTCTTCGGCTAGCATATTGTATTCTGCGTTTAATTTTTCTATTCCAACTACGTCGGGATCCTTTTCATAGGCTCTTTTTTCTCCTTCGTATTCCTTTTGATGACCGGCGAGGTTGCTCCATGCGGTTTCGTAGTCTGAAAGTCCAAAAAGTTCGTCTAGGCGTTTTTGCCTTTCCCTTGGCGCAATATCTAAAAGTTCTTTTAGGTGTTCTTGTCTAACCCAGACTATTTCGCGGAAAAGCTCTTTTTCTAGGCCTGTTATGGCTTTTAGTTGTTCTTCCACAGCGTCGCTTTTCACACTTGCAATAAGGTTTTCACCTTGGAAGAGTTTCAGTTCGTCAAAGTCTTGGCTTATCCCTTTTCCCCGTCTTTTTAATCCCCGGGATATTTTGTAGCTTTTGCCGTTTTGAATGAATTGAACAGTGACTTTTCCGCTTTCAGCGTTTTCTCTTAACAGATACTCGTAGCTTCTACCTAGGGGGTCTCCGAATAATGCGAAGTCTATTGCGTAAAGTATACTTGATTTTCCACAGCCTAAACCGCCGACGAGACAGTTGAATCCCCTTGCAAAGGGCACGGTGGACTTCACATGAGAGCGGATATTCTCGAGCTGGACAACTTCGATTTTCATTGCAAAAGTTCCTCCAAAACTTGTTTAACCTTCTCATCTTGCCTTTTTGTCAACGGCTCGATTAGGCTGACTGCTGCGCGGGCTATTTTTTCAGCTTCTTCACGGCTGTAACGTTCAGAGAAAATCTGCAGGAAATATTCGAAACTCTTCGTTTTCAAATCTTTAAATTCGCTTTCGAATATAGAGCGAACCACCGTTTCTGGAACCTCGCTTTCACGCAGCAAAATGACTGGGTGGACAAGCAAAGCCTTTTCAGCAGCGCTCCTAATTTGGGCAACATCAACCTCGGAGCGGCTAACTTCAGCAGGCAAGACGCCTCGCAAAACTGGAACAAGTATTGCACCTTCTTCATCAGCCCCCCTTACAAGCTGAACTGCAAGCTCAGTGATCTTCTGAGCCGTAACCCCTGTAAAATCCTTCTCTAAAACAACAAATTTACGCGGAGACTCTAACTTTATAAACTGCGGCGAAACCGCCCCCGAAGCATCCACCTCAACGTAATAGAAACCCTTTTCGTTTTTAGCTTCATCATAGTTTATGGTTTCAATGCTTCCAGGATAAACAAGCAGCCCGGTTTTAAACTTCCCTTTATAGGGCTTATGCACGTGACCCGCAGCATAATAGTTGAAGCCTTCAGGGATAAGTTCGGGCGGCGCCTCAGCCTCAATGTAAGGAGGATTAAGCTCCGCAATATCTAAGGCCATGTGGAAAACGAATATGTTAAAAAGCGCGGGATCCGGCATTGGCTTATTTTGTTCCATGAAAACTGGAAGCATCTCTTCAGTTTTACGCCGTGTTCTGAAATTGGGGACGCCGTAAACGTAACAGCAGTCAGGTTTCCGCCAGCAAGCCCCCTCATGCCTCGGCAAGTAATAAACTAGCCCAGCGCTATCCAAGGGGTTTAAAATTGTACTTGTGACGATGTTTGGCGCTGAGTCATGGGAACCGTCAACCACCAAAACTTGGATATCAGCATTCCTTAAATGACTGAAATTTCTGACAGCGTTTTCTAATGTGACATTTGATGGACGCGCATTGTGAAAGAGGTCTCCGGCAATAATCATGAACGTCGGCTTTAACTCTATTGTTTTGTCCACCAGTTCTTGAAAGGCTCTGTCAAAGTCTTCCCGTCGCGCTTCCAGACCATACTGGGCATAGCCCAAATGCAAATCAGCAACGTGAACGAAGCTGAAAGCCTTCAAACATCTTCCTCCTAGGAAACCTGGTTAGATTTAGAATTAGTTTAATTTAACCTATTAATGTTTAAGTTTAAAACATAAAAGCACCTCAGCTTAGGGTGTCATGTTTGCTTTAAGCGAAAAGGGTATTGGGGAAAGCGTTATACAAAAAATAAAAATAGGGAGGGTGAATTTAGGGTCCGAGCAGTTCTGGTATTGTTTTAACATCTGAAGTTTCTGGTATGTTGTCATATTTCCAGTTGTAAACTACTTCAAGCTCGTATGGCCACTTTGCTCCTTTCACCCACTGTCCCCCTATTACAGGCGTAATCGCGTAGTGGTCTTGGTTTTCGATGAGCTCTGGATAGTCATCATAAAGCGCCATTTCCTCCGAGGAGAGTATTTGGCTTAGGGGCTTTTTGTAATTCACATTTCCAACTATGGTATTTAAATTTGTGTCGGCAATGGCGTCTCTAATTTTAGTTTTATCTAGGCTCCCAGCCCTCTGAAGGGCGTCAATGGCGGTTTCGAAAGCCGCGTGGGAGAAAATCAACGGGGTAGACCACTGCTTGCCTGTTGCCTCTTCATAGGCTTCGGCAAGCTCAGCGGGGGTTTGTCCGGTTAGGGAGGATTTGAACGGAGAAACCTTATGAACCCAAACTTCAGTTGTTAAACCTACGCCTAAATCGCCTCCTAAAGCTTCCACTGCGGATGGGAAGAGGACAGACCTCCCTATGGTGGCTACTTTAGGTATATAGCCCATTTCTCGACATTGCCTCCAGAGGGAAGCAAAGTCTGGTGGAATAAAGTTTCCCGTCAATATTTCGGCTTTAGCATTTTTCCACTGTTGAATATAAGCGCTAAAGTCAGTCGTGCCATAAGGCGCTAACCCAGAGTCTACGACACTATATCCTCTGGCTTTCGCTATGGTGACGGTTAGCTCTCGGAATGTTCGCCCGTCTGGATCATCGCTCCAGAGCCCAGCGACCACCTTATTTGTTTTTGTCCCCAATGTATCCCATATGCCTACAAATACTTCAGCAACGTCAACTTCAGTCCAAAATGCGAGATATGACCATTCATAGGGCGCTCCTGTCAGCCACGAAAGAACGGGACAGTCAAACGCTATGCACGGAACCTCATATCTTTCACATTGGGTACTTACGGGAACAACCGTTGCAGGGGTGTGAAGGACAACCATTAAATCTACTTGCTCCTTGGTTATTAGTTCAGCTGCCACAGTTGACGCAAAATCTGCGTCGCTTTTAGTATCCCGCTGTATTATTTTAATTGGAATTTTCCTGCCGTACTCTGAAAGGTATACTCCGCCCATCTTGTTATTGACATAATCCTCTATTTGTTGCGCTACCCATGGATCTGGCTCGCCGAAAGAAGCTATTGCCCCGGTCAGCGGCACCGGCCACCCGATTTTAATGTACTCCGGAGCGGTTGGAACCATAAAATAATAGTATGCAATCCCTGCGATTATTGCTACAACAATTACCACTGCAATGATTGCTGCTTGAACCTTTGTAATAGCGGATTTGGATAAAAGACCATTTTTCATATCTTCACCTTCCGGGGATTGAATTATCAGAATAAGTTTTATTTTAAACTTTCTTAAAACGGCGGTTTAAATTTTAACCTTAATTTTCTGTAAATAATCCCATAAACTCCTTCTGGAATGGCTATTAAAATTGCAAGCACAACAAGCCCTTCTAAGAGTAAGCTAAGTCCAAGATATTGAGAGAGCAAATATCCAAGCGCCACAAATATGGCGCTGCCAATAACGGGACCAATTATTGTACCTGCTCCTCCGATAACAGCTACGAAAAGGAAGTTCACAGTCCATGATATGCTAAAGGCAGACGTAGGGGTAAGATACGTGTGATGGACGACGTTAACGGCGCCTACAAGGCTCGTTATAAGTGAAGCAAAAATGAAACATGACGCCTTACATCGGAATGTGTTCACTCCAAGCCCGGAGGCTGCATCCTCATCTGCCCCTATACTTCTCAAGCCAAATCCCAATTTTGAATGGTAAAGAAAGTATACCAAGAAAATTGAAATTATTCCAAGGGCTAAAGCGGGATAGTAAATTAAAGTTGTAGGAATACCGTAAGCATTTTTAAATATTAATCCCTTGCCGGCGCCAACGAATTCCCAACTGTTAAAGAAAAGTCTGATAACTTCAGCGGCTAGGAAAGTGCCGATTGAGAAGTAAACACCCCGCAACCTCAAAAGGGGAAAGGATAGCACTCCTGCCAATCCTGCTCCAAAGAATCCGGCTATTAAGATGCTTGCCCATAAGGGAATACCGTAATACATGCATAAAACGGCCGTTGCATAACCCCCAACTCCCATAAAAATTTGTTGACCGAGGGAAACTATGCCAGCATGTTTGGCCATAAATCCCCAAACTTCAGCAGCAGCCAAATATAGGAAAAACAATATCAGCGCATCTCTTAGGAAACCTCCTACCCACAAAGGCAACGAGGCAAGAAAAGCTAATGCCAAGACAATATAAGTATAATTGATTTTCAAGTTAACCATTCTAGCCTTTTCCTCCAAAAAGTCCTTGCGGTCTTATGTATAGAATGATTAGGATTACAAGGTAACAGAACATTAACTGGAAACGTGAACCGAAGAAGAAACCTCCTAAAACCAGTGCTTCGCCCATTATAAAACCTCCGACAAGAGAACCTTTCAAACTCCCTAAGCCGCCCATGACAACAACACCGAAAGAAAGCAAAACATACATTGGGCCTGTGTCTGGGTAGAAAGTGAAAGTTATGCCCAATAATAATCCAGCTATTCCAACCACGAGTAGAGCTAGTCCTGCAGCATAATTGTAAATAGCATCAGATTTTATCCCTATCATTTTAGCGGCTTCTGAATCAAAGGGAACAGCGCGCATAGCCTTACCTAGATAGGTTTTCTTGAAGAATAAGAAAATGACAGCAAAGACCGCCAAAGCTGTAACGAAGCCTACAAGATAACGCGGCGATGGATTTAAACCAAAAAGCTCTATATTCGTAAGCATGTAAGGAGTGATTAAACTTTGCGCATCAGCAGTGAACAGCAAGAGCAGTATGTTTTGGATCACAATACTTAATGCAAACGTTACAAGAACCGGCTGGTTTGCCCCCATTGGAAGCACCCTGTTTATTGCGAGTTTTTGGAAAAAGTAGCCTATGACAAACATTATAGGCGCTACAATTAATAAGCTTAAGAAAGGATCCACTCCCAAAAAATTCATAATTGAAAGGGATAAATATGCCGCTAAAATTGCGAAGTCGCCGTGTGCTATGTTTATAACTTTCATTATTCCTGCAAGTACTGATAAGCCGAAGGCTGCCAAAGCGAAAAGTCCCCCTAGTAAAAAGCCGTTCAATAAAAGGTTTACAAAAGTGATTGCATCCATCTTATTCTTCCCCTAGGTAGGCTTTCCTAACACGTTCATCTTTAAGAAGTTTTTCTGAAGGGCCTTCAAATACGATTCTGCCATTTTCCAGCAGAAAGCCTTTGTCTGAATTTTCCAAGGCATGTCCAGCATATTGTTCAACAAGCAGTACAGTTACTCCCTCATTACGGATCTTCTCTATAACCTCGTATACTTTTAGAACTATCTTCGGGGCAAGGCCTAATGAGGGTTCATCCATTATTAGAAATTTTGGCTTCGCCATTAACCCCCTTGCTATAGCTAGCATTTGCTGTTCTCCGCCGCTCATACAACCCGCAAGCTGATTTTGTCTTTCTCGCAATATAGGAAACATGCTAAATACCCATTCCAGAGCATCATCAATTTTTTTCCTATTTTCCGAAGCGTATGCCCCAAGTTCAAGGTTTTCTCTTACAGTCATGTTGCCGAAAAGTCTTCTCCCTTCAGGTACAATAGTTATCCCAAGCCGTATAATGTCAGGTATTGAAAGTTTATCTATGCGCTTTCCCATAAAAGTTATTGAACCTGTTTTTGGAGTAAGCGCTCCTATTATGGTTTTACACAGGGTTGTTTTGCCAGATCCATTTGAACCAATTAATGTCGCTGTTTCGCCCTTTTCTATCTTAAGGGATACGTCCCAAAGAACTTGAAGATCGCCGTAAAAAACGTTTAAACCGTTTATTTCTAACATTACAATCACTTTTAAATTACCCATTTTTCTCCTAAATAAGCTTCTATAACTTTTTGACTTCTAGTTACCTCTTCAAAGGGGCCTTCAGCAATTTTTTCTCCATAGTTCAAAACAATGACGCGTTCGACAACGCCTTTCAAAGCCCTCATGATATGTTCAACCCAAAATACAGTGATGCCAAAACCATCTCTAATCTTTTTAATAATTTCTCTAGCCTGCACTATCTCTTTAGGATTTAATCCACTTAAGGGTTCGTCTAGCAACAAAATTTTAGGTTTTGTGGCTAGAGCTCTGGCTATTTCCAGAATTTTTCTTTCGCAGATGTTAAGATTACGTGCTTGAACATCTTTTTTTCCTTCTAAACCTACAAGTTTCAGGTATTCTAAAGACTCAGCGCGGCTTTCGCTTAGGCTTTTCCCAGCGCCATATAACGCGCCAACCATAACATTTTCCAGAACACTCATATCAAGAAACGGCCTCACTATCTGGTAAGTCCTAGCAATACCCATTTTGCAAATTTCATGCTGAGGGAAACGAGTGATGTCCTGTCCCATAAATATCACTTTGCCCGAATCCGGCTTATAAAAGCCAGATATCAAGTTAAATAGAGTTGTTTTTCCAGAACCATTCGGACCAATCAGCCCCACTATTTCTTTCTCATTAACCTTAAAGCTTACATCTTTAACAGCCGCCAAAGCTCCGAAACACTTTGTAAGCCCTCTTCCTTCAAGCATTATTGAACCGCTCACACCTAAAACTGTACATGGAGTTGTTTATACTCACTGCGATGCCTTTAAATTAAAATCTTACGCAAACAATTTTCATTTGTTACATTGATAGTTGACTTAGAGCAGCATTAGTCGTCCAGCTTGCTTTAAGCAGAGTTGCAGTATACATTATTTAATTTTTAAGCTTAAACTTATAGAAACATATAAAACGCAAAGGAGTAGCATTCTAACAATCGAAAAGGCGCTTAAAAATGGAATGCCAAAAATGCGGAAAAGAAGTGTTTTTACCCTTTAGATGTCCTTACTGTGGAGACTATTTCTGCTCAGAACACCGTCTGCCGGAAAACCATGAATGTCCAAGGGTGGATTTGGCGCGTTTTCCTAAAAAAGAGGAAACGCCACTAAAGCCTATACCGCAAACACCGGAGTCATATGAATATACGGTTACATACATTCCGGTGGAATCGAAGAGAAAATTTTATTTCAGCCTTAAAGAGGCTAAACATTTAGCCATAGGCGCAATGCTTGTTCTAGGCATAGGCTTATCCCTTGGATTTTCTCCAGCGGCCTATGCGGCTATAGGAAGCCCACTTATCCTGTTCGTCTTTGCCCTTCTGGTAACGGCTTCTTTTTTTATTCACGAGTTAGCCCACAAATTCGTCGCTCAAAAAGAAGGGTTATGGGCTGAGTTTAGACTAATGTTTGTAGGAATAATTTTAACAGCTATATCGATAATTTCGCCGCTTTTTAAGATAATATCACCCGGAGCAGTTTTCATAGCAGGATTTGCCAGCAAAAAAAGCATTGGGAAAATATCTATAGCAGGCCCTTCCACAAACATCGTTCTGTCCGCTGTGCTAATTGTCCTATGGCTTACAGTGAATCAGCCAATCTTACTGTTTGCAGCGACTTTTAACGCTTGGATCGCCCTTTTCAATTTGATTCCCTTTGGAATTCTCGATGGTTTCAAAGTCTTTTCATGGAACAAAATGATATGGGCATCAGCGTTTGCGTTAAGTCTAGTCTTCACCATAATGACCTCTTTTTACTGGTAAAATTGCTTTACCTTTTAGAGGTTTTTCTTTGTTTTCGAAATAAGCTTACTTCCTTTTATCGGAGTTCCTAAAATCATAAACTTGGCTTTATTCTTTCGTATTCCGTCATACCCGGCGCTCTTTGGACACAAGACAGCCTTCCAGCTTTGAAATGTGAAAACTATGTAATCGCGTTCGTTGACTTAATCGCACCAGGGGTGCCCGCCAAAAAGTTTTCTTAAGAAATGTGTTGTATGTGACAAAGAAATCCCTATTACAGTGGAAGAATGTCGATTCTGTGGTGCAAGTCGAAATAGGTAATGAAAAAAGTTTTCCTTTCCAATGCTTTTAATAGTCTTTGGCCTTTTTAGTTTTCGGGTTTTTGACTTTCAGGCACATAAGCGGATTAGTCGACACTTATGCCATGAGAATGTTAAATTAACTTTTGGAAGAAAAGGGCTAAACAAGTTCTATGGTGACGTGCACTTCTTCTGGAACGCGAATCCGCATAATACGTCTCATAGCCCGCTCTTCAGCGTCAATCTCTATTAAACGTTTATGGATGCGCATCTCCCACTTGTCCCATGTAGCAGTGCCTTCACCACAAGGCGACTTTAAGACAGGAACACGAAGCCTCTTGGTCGGTAGAGGAACAGGCCCAGTTATTTTCACGCCTGTCTTTTCCGCAATACCCTTTAACTCTTGGCAAACTTCTTCTAACTTCGTGTAGTCGGTGCTCGTTAAGCGTATCCGCGCCTTTCTTACCATATGCCTAATACTCCAACTTAGCCCTTTATATCTTCCAGTGGTTACCTCTAGACGATAAAGCATACATAAAAACTTATCGAAAACAATTAACCCGATGAAAAGCTTAAACTGAACAAAATTAAGGGAAAGGGAAAACAATGAAGCTGAAAGTTAAGGGTATACTCATAGATTTGGATGGCACAGTGGTGGATTCCAAAGAAGCCTATCTCAAGGCTTTAAAGAAAACCTACGCTGTTATGGGACTAAAAAATTTTAACACTAACATAACGTTGGAAATTCCAAGAAGGTTGGAACAGAACCTTCCTATAGACGATTTAATACCTGAAGGGAACATTGAAAAGTTTCTTGAAACTTATCTAAAAACATATTACAAATTAACAGAAAATAAAGCTAGGCCTTTTCCAAGTATTTCAAAAACGCTAGAAAAACTTTCAAAGAAGGCAAAACTTGCGTTGCTCACTATGCGTCATGTTCCAAAAGAAAAAGTGAGAAAAGAGTTAGAAAAGTTTTGCTTGGCTAAATATTTCCATTGCGTGGTAACCGCTCTGGATACGCCCTTTCCTAAGCCTTTCCCAGAGGCGCTACTAAAATGCGCACAGCAACTGGGCGTTAAAATGGAAGAATGTGTCGTAGTGGGGGACTCTGTTACAGATATAAGAGCTGGGAAAAAGGTTGGAGCCAAAACCGTGGCAGTTTTATCCGGAATCTTCATAAGAGAAGAATTGGAAAGGGAGAAACCTGACTTAATTCTCGAAAATATAAAGGAGCTTCCAAGTTTTATTGAGTAGTCTGAATATTACTTAATACACAATATGCCTAGAAGTCAACTAATAATGTTATAGAAGCAACTATAAATAAAGCTTAATTAAAACTTAACCATTAATATTAGTATGGAGAGGCTTCGAGCGGGACAACGATGAACTTCATTGAAATGTTACTGTCCGAGAAACTAAAAAATAAAAACCCAATGCTGGATATCCTTGGATCCGACCGTAAAATCCTTCACATAGCCTGCCAAGACTTGACAAACTACCTTAGGGTTCACTGGAATATCATAGGCAAAGAAGCAAGTGAATACGAACTCACGGAAAAACTAGAAGAATTTTACCAGAAAGAGCAGAAAGAGCTGGAAGAGTTCATAGATTTGTGGACAGGAATATGGCTTAAAAAATGGAACGAAAGAGTTAAACTCTTAATAGGCGACGAAGACTCCAAAAAATGGAACAGAATCACAAAAATCATTAACAACGCGGAACCCATTTGGAGAAAACTTCCAAACCGCAGAGAACTGCAGGAAGTGGTGATATCTACGCTTATTAAAAATGGAGAAATCTGCGGCACATTAATCCTGTCAGAAAACTTGCTAAAGATGGAGCTAGGTGAACATAGAAGAAAATACGCCAACACTAAAGAACAAACTTTAAATGTTCTTAATAATACTTTGCGCAAAGCTAGAGAGTTAGCTAGAAGCAAAGGGCCATTAATATTTGTCAAAATTGACAAAGGCTATTACAACAACGGTGACTTGTAAAACATAATTTATGGGAAATGATCTCAGCGTATTCTTTCTCTGTTA
>JAWCNE010000023.1:0-24667 GCA_038849025.1 Bathyarchaeia archaeon | reverse complement strand
AGGAAAAAAAGGAAATAAAATGTTTGCAGTCGGGCATCTTGCATCTGGTTATATTTTGGGTAAACTTACCGCCCACAGTACCAGGACGAGAATGAATCTCCCCCTAATTTTCACACTATCCATTATACCAGACATCGATATTTTAATTCGGTTTCTTCAACATCGCGGCCCGTCGCATTCAATTTTAATTGCTATAATAATTTTTACTCCAATCTTTGTTGTATTGCGTAAAAACGCTGTTCCGTATTTCATCGCGTTAGTTCAACATTCTTTGGTGGGGGACTTTATAGTCGGCGGAGGAACGCAACTTCTGTGGCCGTTTACCTCTCAATACTATGGATTAGAAATTGGCATAAAAAATCCAGTAAACATTTTCTTTGAATGGGCAACTTTTTTAATGATGACTATGGTCTTGCTAAAAACCCAAGATATTCAAATGTTTCTTCAACCACACAATTTAAATCTACTTCTTTCGATACCGACATTAACTGTGCTTCTCCCAACGCTTGTCGCATTTCCATTAGACGTCCCACCAACACTACTATTCCCACACATTATGTTTCTCATACTTTTTTCAGCATCTCTTATAATAGACCTCAAACATATTTTTAGTAATGCTGTAAACAAGTAGAAAGAATATGTCGAAAGAAACTGAAAGAAGCATAATATTCTGCAACAAGGACGGATATTGGAAAAAAGAGCTAGATAAAAAATTAGAAACATGTGAGATTGTCACACTTTTGGCGCTTGGAGATGTAAAAAACGAACTTCTTAGATACTTAAACCGAAGAAAAGATATTGAAATTCTTAGAATGGAAACAAGATACATGAAAAAACGAGAGAAGGGAGTGGGACTAAAAGTAAAGGTCAGAAGCATACGAAAATCAACAACCAAAAGTAAATGATATACTTAAAAACCGAACCCTTTTGATTACGAATTTCAGCGGGTCACCAAAAATTCCCTTACAAAAACATCAAGAAATCTCGATAACTACCATTCTAATCTGCGTCAAGCCGAACTTGAGATTCATGTAGAACTCCTGCAAAATCCAACTTTTCCTGTTTCTAACTCTATGACAGCTGGTTGTGACGTGAAGGAGGCTACACTCCCAGAAAAAAGTTCATAAGAGAAGCTCTCCGCTTCCAACTTGACTGGCTAAACGATGAATATGAATACTTTAAAGTTCCCAAAGAAACAGGCTGTTTTGCTGAAAGTGGATTGTTTTGGCGGGCCCGGTGGGATTTAAACCCAAAAGGGTTCAAGTCCTAAATTCGCAGGCATGTGCATGAGTTCTGACGGTTGTAGAAGACAAAGAGATTTCAAAATTTACATTTACAAAAGGGCCGTCTCTAAAAGGGAAGGCAAATGCAACCACAACAATAATAAACTAACCAGGCAGAATTTCAAACCAATAGAAAGGTTGTAGTTGCATGAAATTTACAAAACATGCAAAGTCGAGGGTTGCTGAAAGGGGTATAACGGAAACGATGATTTTGGAGGCGATATTGCAACCTTCCCAAACCTATTATGATCTAAGTATTGGAACAACAATAGTCTTTAAGAAACTGAATAAGAAGCATCTATTGGTGGCGTACTCTAAAGAAGACAGTGAGATCAAAGTTGTAACAACATTTATAACATCAGATGCTCAAAGCATAATTGGTAGAAAACTGGGCAAAACATGGGTGAAAGTTAGGTGAAAGTTGAATACGATAGAGAGTCGGATATACTCTACATAAAATTCAAAGAAGCCAAAATAGTAGATACGAGAATGTTAAGCGAAGATGCTTACATAGACCTTGACAAGGACGGAAACCTTGTTGGCATAGAAATATGGAAGGCATCCCAAAACGCCATACTCCCAATATCAAAAGACATAGCTGAAAAACTAAAGCTAATATTAGAAAGCCCAGCCTAAAGCCGATATTCCTTCACTCACTTTTTAATAGAATTTCATTTGATTGAGGTGCTTATATATTATTTCAATTTTATGAAACATTTGAAAACTAAAATTATATTCTTGATAATACCGCAAATGAGTTCTTTGGGAGCAAACCATCAAATCTTAGGGTTTCATTGTGTCTTTCTCAATTTTGGGTGGTTTACGCATAAGCCTTATGTATTACATTGTATTCTCTATATTCTGGGATAACGTGTGACGGAGAAAAGCGCCGTGGTTACTGTTCGCTTTTCAAAGCGTGATTTGGAAAGGGTTGAAGCCTTAAGAGTTATTGAGGATGTTGACCGTTCCACGCTTATCAAGGAGTTTATTGAAGATGGATTGCGCAGAAGAGTTGTTGACCTTTATCGGAAGGGCAAGGTGACGGCCGGGCGGGCAGCTGAAATTTTGGGAGTTTCATTGCGGGAGTTTCTTGAAATTTTGGAGAGGGAAGGCGTTCCAGTCAACTGGGATTCTGAGGGTATACGTGAATATTTAAAGGCGAAGTATGGAGATTAACCCTTTGTCAGCCGTGGTTTCTGATGCTGGTCCGCTCATTCATTTAGCCCAAATAAACAAGCTATACCTTGTCAAGAAGCTTTTCAACCAAGTAATAATAACTCCAAATGTGAAGCGGGAAGCCGTTGACGAAGGCATCAAGCTCGGTCACTCCGATGCTAGGATAATTGGAAAAGCCATAGAAGAAGGATGGATTAAGGTTGAAGAATTCCCAAAACGTTTAGCTAAGGCTTCCAAAAGGCTTGCTATGGATGAAAACATATCCTTAGCGGATGCAGAAACATTAATGTTCGCGAGAGAGAAAGGCGCAGAGGTTTTGGTTGATGAAAAGGCTCTTTCGAATCTTGCAAGGATGTTTGGGCTTAAAACTTGGAACACTTGGACTGTGCTTTTGGAAAGCCTAAGCATGGGCTATATTGAAGTTTCCGACATAGAATCAGCCATAAAAGAGTTAGGCGAAAAAAGACATAAACTAAAGAAAGAACAAACTTTGGAAATCCTTGAAGCTGCAAGAAAAATAGTTCACAAACGAGAAAATTTGACATGTTAACACCTTTATTCTGAACCCAAAAGGTGGCGGGCCCGGTGGGATTTGAACCCACGTTCTCCGGCTCCGAAGGCCGGCGCCTTATCCGTGCTGGGCTACGGGCCCCAAACGCGCTCATTCCTTTTAGAAACAATCGGTTATTAGGTAATAAAAAGTTAATTAAACGAGGGTTATGAAAAATCCTTAAAAATAGTCGATGTTTATAACTAGTTGATTGGGGGCCGGTAGCTCAGCTTGGTTGGAGCGTTCGGCTGATAACCGAAAGGTCGAGAGTTCAAATCTCTCCCGGCCCATTTTCGGATTCTTCTGACCAGCTTGGCTCAGCTAAAATTGCAGCCTACAAAATTAGTCCGTAACAGCAGTTAGCAACAATTAGACGCCAGCTTAAATTCCATTTCTGAGACAAAGGCTAAAACTGTTTTAGTCACTATTGGTGAAGAGCCTTCTTGGAATACGCGTTAATGATGATTTCGCTTCTTGTACTTACCCTTTTTAATAGTTTATACTCGATTTTCAGCATATACCATAGTATACGAGAAAGCGCTGACAAAAATGGATTTTTTAATGCAGGTAATTGTGAATGGCTTTCAGGCGACTTGAGAGTGGAGATATCCCACAGGAACTTTACAGACCATCCTAACCAGTGATGCCTGTAATAGATTTCTTTCACGGCGAAATAGGGCTCTAGAAGCCTACAAAGTTCATGGAAGCTAAAGACGTGGATGTGCCCAAATTTTAAACGAATCAGGTTTATAAGCTTACTCAAAATAGGTTCCAACATGTTTTCCAAGGTAAACTTGTTCTCGCCACAAGCTGTAAATATCACGATTTTCCCGCCAGATTTCGATACTCTACCCATTTCCTTTAGTGAAATCTGCACATCTACGATGTGTTCGATAACGTCAATACTCGCAATCTTGTCCACAGAGTTGTCCCTAATTGGCAAATGCCCATTATCACAAACAATAAAGTGGATGCGTTCGGAAAAATCTGATAACACGATCTTCGCATTTTCTAAAGCGTTTCTCGAGATATCTATGGCGATAACAGTAGAGGCTTCAGCAAGATATTTCGTATAAGTCCCCCCTTCACATCTTGCATCTAGAATGATGTCGACATATTTGGGAGTCAAAAACTCGAATATATTCTGAAGACGAATACGCTCATAAAGATTAGCAATTTGGTGGAATTTCCAAATTCTGGATTCGTAGAAATCTCTTCTTATGCGAAGAGGGCGCATTTATGATCCTTTTTACTATGTGGCCGTTTCCCTTTTTATGCTTAATCATCTACTGAATCGCTAACAAAATGAATGCGTTTGGGTGATCCTGTTAAAGGTAGGTTAGTCCCGGCCCATTTTACAAGGGTTTAGGTGGGTAAGCATCAATTTTTTATACTTCTTGTGTAGATACAATTGGATTATGATATCTGTTGGGGAGACTGCCGCAACAGTTTTGCTCTTTGCTTGGGTGATTTTCACCGCGTATTTTATGACAGCCAACTTTTACACCTACATGAGGGGGTTGGGCTTAGAAGACAATGTGGCAGTTTACTATAATAGGAAGATTATACATATTTTAACTGGTGGCGTAGTTGCAGCCCTTGTGCCCTTCATTTTTAAAACTCCCATACTGCCCTTCACCATGGCTATGCTTTTGGCTGTTTTCCTCTACATACCTCACAAGAGGGGGAAACTTTTGTACTGGTTTCAAACAGAGGACAACGCTTATGAAGTTTCATTTTGCATCATGTGGGGGACAATACTAGCCCTTGGCTGGATCCTTTCGGAAGGAAACTTCTGGTTTGGAGTTCTGCCAGTGATCTTCATGTCCGTCGGAGACGCCGTAACAGGAGTTGTGAGAAATCTTCTTTATAGACGAAGAACCAAGTCTTGGTGGGGAAACCTTGCCATGGCATCCTTTTCGATACCTACGGGGGCAGTGTTGGGAGCAGCTGGGATAATGGCTGCAACTGTGGCATCTTTCATTGAACATTTTGAAGCAAACCCTATTGACGATAACATAACCGTGCCCTTATCATCGTTCGTAATATTACTGCTTGCCAAGTTTTACGCACCGTGGTTATTAACAATATAACGAAAGGGAAATGAATGGGTCTTCTTATGCCTTCTCCATATTAAGGGTTTCGCTTTTTCTCAACTCCACCCTTGCAAAAGCTTTTCTAATGCTGATGTAAATGGTTAAGCATCCAAATATAATCGCTCCTGTTAGAAGGGACAGTGAGGCGAGAACCACAAGCTGCCTTTTTAAGGCATCGTCGAATGTTTGAAGAGACAATAGAGAAAAGTAAAAAGTTAGAAATATACAAAGTGTAATGATAACAACAATGGCTGATTCGATTTTCAAGTTGAGATGCCTCTACTTGCTTATTTAGGCTAAAGTTAAGCGCGGTTAAGAAAGCCTTTATGAATTCTGAATCCAAACTAGAACTAAACTTCTTAAGTCGAAATAAGGGGTTTTATATATGTAAAAACTTAAATGGATAGTTGCACTTTATTTATATGTGAAACTCTTTTGAGCAAGCCTAGACTTTTCGACAGACTAGAACGTAGGAACCGCGTTTTCAAGGGTGGCAGCTACTGTTGGAATCAATGCCCATATAACATATGGCGGAGGCTGTGACTAACCTCTAGGGCATGTTTTTGGTCCAGAAAAGATAGATTTTTGTCTGTGCCAAAAAGCCTAGCTTCTTTAATGCAGCTGCCAGTTCTTCATCGTCTAGTTTTTTGGTTTTCTCTGCGAATTCCATGTGGCTTGGATAGGCTTGATTTGAGGGCAGAATTCTTTTTCTTGGAATTGCGTTTTTTCTCGAGAGTTCTATGAGAATATTTATGGTTTTTCTCCTATCTACTTTCCTTATTTTTTCCAGGTTATGTTTTTGGCTTGCAAGCATTTGGGGTTCAAATCCTAGGGCGTGGAGTTTTTCTATGGCTTTCAGCAAGTGCGGGTTGGGTTTGCTTTCTGCTATTTTTTGCATTCCTGCTTTTTCGAAGAATGGGTTGTATTTTGCCATTACAGCCAATGTTTCCACGTTGGGGGTTCCAGCCAAGGGCAGGGTTTCTTTAACTATTTTTGTGCCTAGACCTATGCTTCGGTATTTTGGGTGTATTACTACTCGGGTTATGGTGCTTAATTCTTTTTGGAGTTGGGTTAGGTTATTTTTTAAAACTTTTTTTCTTCCGAAGATTGTGGCTGGGGGATAGCTGTAAACGATTACTCCGCAGAGTTCCCCTTTTCGTTTTAGAGTGAAAATTTTTCTTGGAGGCGGTAGGCGGCTTGAGCGGTAGTGGAATAGGCTTAAAGCTTTATAGTCGGCTGCTGTGCCCTCTTCTATGTGCATTTCACGGACAAGGCTACATTCCTTAGCGGGCTTATTGGGGTAATAGTTTACGGTGATTTCTTTTCCGAAGCGCTTGTGAATGTGAACGCTTGGATTTAGGTCTTCAAAGAGGTCTGTGTGGGTTGTTGCCGCTAAGGCCGCCTTGCCCTGTTGCCTTGCAATTTTTTGGAGGTTGTAGGCTACTATTTTGGCTGTGTCGCGGTCCAGTGTGGCTGCAAACTCGTCCATGATCCAGAACTGGACTTGGCTTTCCATCATTTTGGCTATTTTGTAGCGGTATTTTTGTCCGTCGCTGAGCTGCGTATAAGTGCGTAGGAACAGGAAGGCGTCGTTTAGGCCTACATGGCTTAAAAGCTCTAAAGCCTCCTGAAATGTTTTGCCGACTGTTTCGATGAGGGGTTTGTGGGGTTCTGGTTTGATGTTTGCGATGTTTATGCAATTCCAGTTTGTGCCTTGGCGGATGTCTTTCTCTATGGCTTTAAGTAGGATGCTTTTGCCTGAGCCGCTGTCGCCCGTGATGTAAACGATGTCTGTGGGCCCGATTTCCAGTTCCACATTGTCGTAGATTATGAATTTTTGCCCTTGGTCTAGGCCTAGTCCGAAGGCTTCAGCCGTGCTGATAATGCGTTGTGTGGGTTCTGGAGCTGCAGTTTCATAGGTTATGTTAATTATGAATTTGCCTGTTTTGGCGTCAAATATTCGCTTATATTGCTTTATGCGAAAGAATTCTCGGTTTTTCATCTTGTTACCCCTTTAAGTTGGTGTTTTCGCAGTTTGTTGCGGAGCTTTTGCAGTTTCATTTTTCCGGTGGAGGCTGTGCGGGGTACTATCCAGAGTTTGGGTTGGGGTTCTTTTCTGGTTGCATAGCAAGCTAGGGCTAGGCTCCAGAAGCGGTCGTCGTGAGTGCCTTCTGGGTGGCTGAATTTTATTTTGCCTTCTTTTGTCAGCTGAAATCTTTCTATGTTTAGTTCGGCGATTAGGTCGCTGTCGTAGGGGATTTTTAGGCGTTTATCTATTAGGCATTGTTTAAGCCACTGGGCCATTTCCTGTTTGGTTTCCTGGGTGAATTTTACGCCTTCAGCTGCGTTTATGCCTGCGTTTGTCATGTCTTCGGTTATGTAGTCGCCTACGCCTGTCATGTCTACTAGCACTTTGTTTATGGTTTGCCATCTGTCGCATAGGGTTTTAACATAGCCTATTACGCTTGCGTAGGGTGTTCGCAGTGGGAACCGGTGCATATGGATTAATTTTATAGAAGATTCTTCTATTTTGACGACGGATAATGCGCTGTGGTCTTGGTGTTTGCCAAGGTCTAGACCGGCGTAAAATTCTCCTTTTGAAGTGCTTTCAAATTTGTAATATTCAAGGGTGTGGTCTATGCAGCTTGTTATTAGGGCTTGGTTTAGCCATGTGTTTTCGTCTTCTGCCCATTCTGCGAGCATTTCGCGTTGCCAACGCCATGGGTTGCCTTCTAGTTGCCGTTTAATTTTTTTGAGGATTTCGTGTTTTAGGGGGCCTTTTGGTTCTAGGGCTTGTTCGTATGTGACGTGGCTTTTTGCGTAGTCGCTGTAGGCTGGGTCGTGCCATATTCGCCAGAAAATGCTGTCCGTGTGCCAAGGCGTGCTTGTGCATATGAATTTTCCGTTGGTTGCGCTTAGCGTGAAAAGGATGGCGTCGTAGAGTTCTTCGTCGTTGGGGATGAAGTTTGCTTCGTCGAGGTAGATGCAGTTTAGGGTTGGGCCTCTGATGGTTTCTGGGTTGTTTGGGAAAGCTTCGATGATGCTTCCGTTGGCTAATCTGACGATGGTGTGTTGGGGTTTTTGGTAGCTGCCTTTTGGAAGTTTTCGGAGGAAAGTGTTTATTCGTTTTATGACGAGTTTTGTTTGTCTCCAGGATGGGCCGACGACGCCTATGTAGGTGTTTAGGTTGGAAAGGGCATGGTGTAGGAGTAAAGCGGCCATTATGTGGCTTTTGCCTGTTTGCCTTGCCCATCTTGCGGCTACAAACTGGTTTTGTTGGAATTTGCGTATTAGGTCGATTTGGTAGTCTGTGGGTTGAAACCTTAAGGTTTCGGTGCAGAATTTGACTGGGTCTTCTGGGAAGCTGAATTTTCTGAGGTTTTCAAGTTCTGCTTTAAGTTTCTTGAGTTTCTTTTCCTGTCTTTGCTTCATTTATTAGTCTCTCCAGTTCGTCTAGTTGGGTGTCTATTGCCTTTTCATCGAAGCTTTTGCATATGCCGTTGATGATTTGGGCTGTGTAGGCTGCAACTTTGGCCCAGATTTGTCTCTGTTTTAGGGTTGGCTTTCGGTCGTCTACTTCTATTTGGCCTTTGGCGACTTGGGATGCAATGGCGAAGATTTCTTTAAGGGTTGATAACATGTCCTCGCGGATTTTCTGGGTGTTAAACTGAACCTCTTCCTTCAGTTTTTGGATGCGGCGCATTATTCTTTTATGGGCTGAAAATCTTGGCATATTAGGCTACCCCTCTACGTTTTTTGGGCCACAAATATGCCGCTTACAACGCCGATTAACCCTGTTATGGCAGCGAAGACTTCGCTGTTCCAACTGCCAAGAAAAGCCAAATGGGCAATTTCCAAAGCGGAAAGGCATAGGGTCATGGCTAATGCGAATTTTACGCCGTAGACTAGGCGCTGGTCAGGCGGGATTTCCCGTTGCCTAACCCTTCTTGTTAAAGCCTTTTTAACCCAGTCAACCATGGTTCATCACCTTCTGCTGCTTCTTACCTTTTATTGTGGCGCGTTTGCCGCCCACGAGGAAACTGTTTAAGAGTTGCTTAGCCTCCTCAACTGGAACATGAGTTTTAGCGATTACAGTGGCGTTGGCAGTCCAAGCCAAAGGCACGGCAGTATAATCAATGTCGTAGAAGCCATCCGCATAACGAAAACAGTTCTGCGCCAAAATAAGGTGCTTGTTCTTCTGGCCTAAAACGCCTAGAAAAACGCCCCAACTTGTGACGGGAACATCAATGCCGCTTAAACCGCCGCTTAGGCTCTTGCCTATGCTAGCGTCAAACCACTCAACACAAACCAAATCACCTAATTGTAGATTTTTAACTTGACGAGCAACTTCCTTCATCTTCCATCATCAAAGGAAACGAAGAAAAAACCGAATATAAAGAAGAGGAAAATTTAGAAATTCACCAATTTACTAACAATCTGCAAAGTTAAATTTTGCCTTGAGCTGTCTAGGCAAAGAGACCTTAGGCACTACTGGCAGCGGCGAAAACCCTAGACACAAAACTCGTAACAAGAGATCAGCACTTCAAGGCTTATACCAAACTATATTGAACCCCCTGAATTTCTGGTAGGTAGGTTTATATGTCCTACTTTTAATATGTACTACTTGATTAAAGATGGAAACCGAAGTTGTAGTAACCCGGAAAGGACAAACCACAATTCCTGCAGAGCTTCGCAAAAAATACAACATTGAAGAGGGAACCCGCCTCCAAGTAATCGAAACATCGGAAGGCATTCTTTTCAAACCTAAAAAATCCACTATAGACTTGGCTGGTTCAGGTGCAAAACATGCAACCCCAGAAGAAATGAAACGCCTTCTGGACAAGTTAAGGGAGGAAGATGTCTAAGGCTGTTTTCGACACTCGCTTCTTCATAGAACACTATTACTCAGACAATAAGGCAACATTACAGAAAACTAAAGAAACTCTACGCAAAACAAAACAACGCTACATATCCACAATTACCATCCACGAAATCTACACCTTAACACTACAAAGAGAGGGACGTGAAACTGCGGAGCTAAGGACAAATCTCCTCGAAAAGGACTTCAAAACAATACCAGTAAACACAGAAATAGCAAAAACATCGGCGGAAATACGCCACAAATATAGAATCGCGATGGCTGACAGCATAATAGCCGCCACAGCCCAAACCCTAAAAGCACTATGCATAACAGACGACCCCCACATAACCGCCATAAAAGAAATCAAAACAAAATGGATATAAAACCAACCGAAAAAATCCAAAACGAATAGGGGTGCATAAAAAAGGGTAAAGTGAAAGCTTGGTGCGACAAGGACGTTGACTACTCTACTTGCTATTCAAATAGAGGCCAAGCCACGAAATGAAGCCCTAAGCCCCTCAACAACACAATATTATCAAGCCTTGCAGGCTCCTTTGCGGTATATTTATATCTTTGTATACTTGTATACATGTATATGTGAATAAGTTATGAGTGAGACAACAACAATAAGGGTTTCAAAAAACACGCTCAAAATGCTGGAAAAACTACGCAAAAAACTCGGCGCCCAAACCCTAGATGAAACCATTAGACTTTTCATCACCCAACAACGCAGACAACGCCTCAGCGAAGCCTTCGGCGTAGACAAGGGCAAAATTAAGCCTTTCACAGAGGAGGATCGCGGTGAAAACACCAACAGCGGCGGCTGTGGTTGTTGACTCCTACGCTTGGGTTGAAATCTTCATAGGCAGCGGCAAAGGCGAAAAAGCAAAAGAAGCTATCCAAAAGGCCGAGGAAGCCTACACCCCAGACATTGTTTTGGCGGAAATAGCCCGAAAATACATGCGTGAAGGAGCAAAAGAAAACGCTATCCAGCAACGCCTAAGAACCATAGAAGAAACCACAGAAATAACCCCCATAGACACGGAAACAGCTATAGAAACAACCAAATGCTACATTCAACTAATAGAGAAAGCCAAAAAAGAAAACCTAAAAACGCCAAGCCTCTTCGACGCCATAATACTAGCGACGGCGAAAACCCTAAACGCAAAACTCATAACAGGAGACCAACACTTTAAGGACTTAAGCCAAACCCTATGGATAGGTGAAACACGATCCTATGTTTAAACCGTTAACTTTAACCCTTGTTTTCAGCCGTTATGTTTTCCAGTATTTGAAGCGTGCCTTCTTTTTCCGCTTTCCGCCTAACCGCTTCCAAATCCACCTTTGTAAACTTTAAAATGGCTTTTACGTCTTCCATGTCTTTTTGGGCTCTTTCCCGCGGCACAGTTGCCCGTATCATCCGCAGCTTAGTCAGCACTAAGTCTTCTGGCTTTTGATAGTAAGCTGGCAAACCCAAAATCACGCCGCTTTTTTTGGCAAGCTTCTCCCTGGAAAGAATTATGTCCACCGTTAAAGGCGACTTGGCGTCCCTAAACGTGACCACCTCATAACCTGATTTTAAAGCATCATCAATTTTCTTCTCTTCCACGATTAAACCAGCCTGCCTCAAAGCGGAAACAAGCTTGCCCCGCCACTCGCTTCCAACAACGGCAACAACAACATCAACATCCACAGTGGTGCGCGCCCTACCATAATAGCTAACAGCCAAAGCGCCAGTAAACATGTAATCCAACCCAAAAACGTTAAAGCTTTCAACAACCCGCTTCACAAGACTTTCAAAATTCTCCAACTTTTAAGCTTCTCCTAAGGCGTTTTTCAAACATGAGGCGCTCCCTTACACGCTCAATAAGCTCTTCCTCGCTTATGCCTGGATTCTGAGCCTTAACGCCTTCAGCGCAAACCCTAATACACACGTCACTCATGTTAATGGCTAAATTCACCCTCTCCTCAGGCTTCAACCTAAGCCAGCTAGACATAACCCTCACCACTAAACTATATTAGCCCCCTTTTCCCTTTAAGAAACATTCCCTTAAACACCAAAATTTATGGTTGAAGCTACGCCTCAAACAATGAAAGAAGCCTCTGCCAATTTTGAGGGAAAATTTTCAGAAAAGCGATGCCCATTTTTCAACGCGTTTTAAAACCTCTTCACCGCCATACCCTTCAAGCTCTTCCAAAACATCTTTGCTTTGCACCGCTGCCCTTTGAAAATCCTTGATTTTTTGGGCGTTTTCAGCCAAATATATAATGCCATCAACCCCTGCCCTTTCCACCCTACACGAAACCGTCAAGAGCTGCCTAACCGTCGGAACCGTTTCCGGAGTTTCACCTGGACCAAAAACGTAGAGGTTTACGAAAACAGGCTTTTTCAATATTCTCTTGAAGGCCCTTGCAAGGGTTTCAAAATACCATGGAGTGACATAGCTTCTGGAAAAAAGGGGAACAACGAAAAAGTCTGCATATTTAGCAAGTTCATCATAGTCGTATCCAAATCTCTCTTTCCCAAGAACAGGATCTGGCAAAATGTTGATGAACAAGGGCTTGCTTCCGACGCGCCGCCTCGCCTCTTTTACAAAGGCTGTCACTGTCTGGACGCGCCATTCCATCCAATCTAACCCGCTTTTACGCCACAACTCCATGCATCTGGAGCAAACGCAAAAGCCGTAATCTGCAAAATGCATACTGCTTAAACTTATTCCAGGCGACACACGGGCATTTTCCTCAATAAAATTGAGAGTTTCCTCCACAAATTTAGGATTCGTCATACAAAGGATGTCCCAGCGGAAATTATACTTTTTATTAGCGCGGCTGGCAGGCCCATCCTTAGAAACCGCAATCCATTCAGGATGCCTCTTAGCAGTTTGATTATCCCCGAAACATGCAATATTCGTATACATGTAGGGGGTGGGTTTTCCAACGGTGCCTGACTCAGGTTTTATACGGTAAAAGTTTAAGTCAAAGCCTTCAGCTGGCTCTGGATGGTAAAGGAACACTCCAAATTTCAACCTTTTCACCAACAACGCTTCTGTAAAGGAGTAAAAACTGAGCTATTTAAGTTTTCATTTGATGACTAAACTATAATTTGGAATTTGGTAATTGGTAAAGGCATATATCTCACAGTGCACTTTTGAAAACCATTAACGGTGGAAGATTAAAAGGCGAAAGCGAATGGCGCTTGCTGACAAAATATTGAAGCTGAAAAGGGAGAAAAAGGCTGTTATTCTAGCACATAACTATCAGAGACCAGAAGTTCAAGACATCGCAGATTACGTTGGCGACAGCATAGAGCTAAGCAGAAAAGCCATGGATGAAAAAGACGCAGAAATCATCGTCTTCGCAGCTGTGGATTTCATGGCCGAGTCCGCAGCCATTCTAAACCCAGACAAGAAGGTTTTGCTGCCATCGGCTGGCGCCCGCTGCCCCATGGCTCAGATGCTAACCGTCGACGAAATAAAGAGGTGGAGAACCCAGTATCCACTTTTACCCCTCGTCCTATACGTTAACACTTTAGCTTCTGCTAAAGCTTACTGCGATGTATGCTGCACATCCGCCAACGCAGTGGAAGTGGTAAACTCTTTAAACGCTGAAACAGTGCTTTTCGGACCAGACCACAACCTAGCCGAATACGTGCAAGAGAAAACTGGCAAAACAGTTATTCCCATCCCCGAACGCGGTTTCTGCCCAACCCACCTGCTCTTCCAACCCGAAGATGTGCAAGTCCTTAAGACGCAGTATCCAGACGCCGTTGCCATGGTTCACCCTGAATGCACTGCGGAAATGCGGAAAATAGCCGATTTCATCGGAAGCACTTCTCAAATGTGCAGGTACGCCAAAGAAAGCACAGCAAAAACCTTTATCGTAGCCACCGAAGAAGGCTTATTGCACCGTTTGAAAAAAGAGAATCCTGAAAAAAGGTTCCTTCTAGCTTATGAGGGAGCCGTCTGCCCGAACATGAAGCTTAACACTATTGAAAGGATTTACACCGCTCTTAAAGAAGAAAGGCACGTAGTCACGGTTTCAGAGCCCATAGCAAGCAAAGCCCGAAAGGCTTTAGAAAAGATGTTTGAATTAAAATTAGATTTTAAACCCTGAAACTGCCTTTATCTAAAACGATGGTTGCGGATTAAGGTCGGTTCAACCATTACTTGTCCAAAAATAGCTAATTCTATTTATCCATCTGCGTTCTCGATGTTTGAGCGCCATCTAAGTTTCGAAGATGCACCATGACAGTTACGCTTAAAGTCCACGCTATGACAAAGCTTAAAAGTGAGTCACAGTTAATAATAACTTTTGGAGGTAATATGGTCGCAACAAAAACTTTTGCATGGACGGAAATTGCATTAGGGATCTTGTTGGTAATAATCAATTTGCTGTGGTGCTTTGTCCTTCCAGAAGCTGATCCTTTATACTTGTATGCAATAACGGTTACGCTCAGTATACTAGTTATAATTGTAGGGGCATCAGCGCTGGCAACAAAGCCCTCCTAAACCGAGTCGGCTATACCTCCCTCTTTTTCTCTAAAATTAGTCCACCGTCACAATCTAACTCTAATCCATGCAACTTCATTCACACCGTCTAAATGGATATTTTCCCTTAACATTGTAAGCCAAGTTTCTTTTGTAATAGCCTTTGAAGAAATAATGTAGTCGGCGAGGGGTAAGGTTAAAAATTGAAAAAGAGGGTTAGAGGGAAACGATCATTGTTTTGAGGAGTTTCACCCCTCTTTTGGATGATAACTCGTCGCTTAGCTTTCGAATTTCTGCAGCGTCGCCTTTAATGGCTATGGCTTCTAGGCAGTCTCTTTCTGTTAGGTGGATATGCATTGTTGAGGAAATTATTCCAGCGTAATGGTGCTGCACATCTGTTAGGGAGTCTTCCAACCCCCTGACTTCATGATCATAAAGCAGCATCAAAACTCCAGCCTGTATTCCCTTCTCTTCTTGAAGCCACTTACGTTCTGAAATAAAAAGCCTAACAGCATCTTGAACGGCTTTGGAACGGTTTCTATATCCCATTTTTTGAATAACCTCATCAAAATCCTTTAACAACTGCGGCGTAAAAGTGACGCTTACCCTCACTATTTTAGCCATATGTATCACAACTGGAATTTAGGTTGACTCGCCATAAAGTCTTTGTGCAATAATGGATAAATACTCTTTTGCATTTCATCCAGTTGGAACTTCAATGAAAGATTTGGAAATAGCTAAAAAAAGGTTGCATAGCGAAAATTTGACATTGTCCATCGTGAAAAACTCAGAGGTGATCTTCGAAAGTAAAAACCGTGGAATTTCCGGCTTCTTAGAGGCTTTGGAAAAATTCGGCGAAAACCTAAAAGGGGCATCCGCCGCGGATAAGGTTGTTGGAAAAGCCGTAGCGTTACTATGCGTCTACGCTGGAATTAAAGCTGTTTACGCGTCAACCCTAAGCAAAGGGGCAAAAACCGTTTTTGAAAGGCACAAAGTACCCTTTGAATGGGGCATTCTTGTTGAAAAAATTTTGGACGCTAACAAGGTTGAGGCATGCCCCTTTGAAAAAGCTGCGATAAATATTTCAGACCCTAAAGAAGCTTACATAAAATTTAAGGCTTTACAAAGGACTTTTATGCAAGCACGTGAAAAATGATTGGAACAAGGGAGGATTTTATTGGAAAACGATAAAGAGTTGGAGCGCATTAAAGAAAAGAAGATGAAAGAACTCTTAAAAGGGTTGGAGGAAAAGCGAAAAATGGACGCGAGGGTAGTGCATGTTACAGATTCAAACTTTAAGGATATCGTTAGCAAAAACCCGCTTGTCTTAGTGGATTTTTGGGCGGAATGGTGCATGCCCTGCAGAATGATAGCGCCAATAGTGGAAGATTTGGCAAAGGAATATGCTGGAAAAATTTTGGTTGGAAAACTTAACGTGGACGAAAATCCGGATACTGCTGAACGATTTCATGTTTTCAGTATACCCACACTTTTAATAATGAAAAACGGCGCAGAAGTTGACAGAATAATAGGTTATGTGTCAAAAAGCCAGATTGAAGCTTGCCTCAAGAAGCATCTAAAGTGAAAAATATGGAAATTCCAGAACGCAGAGTTATAGGCGCCTTGCTTCTTCTTTTAGGCGTCTCCCTTCTCGCCGTCGGCCTGTATACAGGGCAGTTAGAAATGGTGATTGAGCTGCTTAAGAAAGCCTTTTCCAGCTTTTAAATATGATGCGAGAATGTTCCCTTTCAACTCTGGGATTTCATCTTTTCATACATTTTCTCTAAAGTCCACCGTATGCTGGATTTAAGCTCTTTTAAACGTTCTGCATCAAAGTTTTTGACAAGGATTTCACGGATTAAGTCGCCTTCCCTAACAATGTTGTAGGAAAAAATTTCTTCAGGTTTCAGCTTTCCAGCTCCAGCTAGCTCGCTGTCTTTTTCCTGCATTTTAGCCAAAACCCTTTCCACGAGGAACTGGTTGAAGGGGGGCGTGTTAATGTTAAACGCTTTACTTTCGTCTAGAACCACTTTTAGGGAGTTTTCTCCAACATAAATTTTTGCAAGCGGTTCTCCAGTGACGGTGTTTAAAGGGATTATTTCTTTAAATTCCTCTGATGGTGGAATGGCTAACTCTTCTTTTGGCGGTAAAGGCTCTTGGGTTGGTGGTCTTTTAATGAGTTCTGCACGTTTAAATCCTTTCAACAGAAGAATAGAGTTAACTGTTTCTAATATTGACTGCATTTCTTTTAGTTCAGATTGAAGCTTCTCAACTCTTTTTTCAAGTTTTTTCTTAAACGCCAGGAGCTTTTTTATCTCTTCACCTTCTTCAGACATGGATTTCACAATAATAATGTTTGGTTGTTTCTATTTATCAATGCTTTGACATTTAAACTTGTTTAGGCCATTTCTGTAATTGGGGAGTTTTCAAGTTTTGGGCCTTGGGTCGAATAGTGTTTAAACTTGATTCCTAGCTCTTTTCTGAGGAAGTTTTCAAATTCGTGGAAAACGGGGCTGTCCGTGTAGTTCATTCGTATGCACAAGTTTTTTCCTTCCAGAAAGGGACTTAAATCGTATATGGCTATTCTTTTTGAAAAATCCGGATTTTCAAAGACCATGTTTACCAGATTCTCCGGGGGTGTTTCAGAGAATAGCCACGCTGTATAGTTTGCTTTCACAACGCGGTAGAATAAGCCCTCTCGAATTACACATTTTCTGTTAGTAACTATATTTTTAAAGGATGATGGATGAATGCTTCGTGTTAAGAGGAAATTGTGATACTGATCGTCAATTTCAACCCAGTCTTCGCTTTCAGAGGTTTTCCAGCCGCGAAATTTACACAGCTCCTTAAATTTTTTCATAATATCCCAAACTTTAGGTGTCTTCATCTTATCATCACGAACCTTTAGTAGAATGTTCTATATGAATATTCCATGTCATCAAATTTAAACTTAATTGTCAGTTTATTCGCAAAAATGTCGAATAAAAATTTAAAAATTGAAAAAATGAAGACAAAAGAGGGTTTTGGCGACAAGATTCCAAAACAAACATCAGCATATTTTAAGCATCGATGTTAGTTATGTAAAGTATAAAAGCTTATATGATTACAATTTAGTGCTTAATAAGTCGAACATTTTTCCGAATTTAGACGGGTTTTTCTACATTTTTCCGACAGCAAATATTAAATTGGATATTGCAGAATCTTATATTAAGGGATGTGGAAGGCTTAAGCTTGAGGATTAAAGGCAACAACACTTTTCACCTGGATTCGATAGATTTAAAGATTTTGGAGGCTTTGCAGGAAGACGCAAGACAAACATATACAACTATAGGCAAAAGCCTAGGAGTGGCCCACTCAACAGTTTATGATAGAATCAAAAGAATGGAAAATTATGGAATAATAAAAAAATACACGGCGCTAATAGACTATGAAAAGGCATGCGCCAAGCACATAATTGCCCTAATGACAATTTATACGGATCCAAAAGAAAGCGAGAAAGTTGCGGAAAAACTATGCGCATGCCCGCAGGTTCTTGAGGTCTACACGTCCCTTTCAGAGGAACTTCAAATTATAGCAAAAGTTGTTGCAGAAAGCCAGGAAAGTCTTCACGAATTTATTGCTAACTCGATAGCTCCTCTTCCCGGGGTTTTAAGGATTCGCACTTCAATAGTGACAAAAAAGTTCAAGGAAAATCAGCCTGCAATAGTCAACAATTACAGAAGTTTAAAGGTTGCAAAAGAAAATGGTGAAAGGGGGAACAAAGTCTGACTGAGGAGAGCAAGCCAAGAATTACCAAAACAGTTCCTAGGGAGAGGGCCTTCTACTTCTTCACTTCCATAGGAAACTACACTGGTAAAAGCGCTGCTTCACTGGAAGAGTTTATGGAAAAAATAAAAGAGGTTAACGCAAAATCGTTAGAGTTTCATTTTTACCGCGGGGATTTCGAGAAGTGGTTTATTGAAGTTCTACGGGACGAAGAGTTAGCTGAAGAGTTTAAGAAATTGTATGCGCTGAATCTCGTGGGAGAGCCCCTTCGTGACCAGTTGCACCATATTGTTTCAGTGCACTTGAAAAGGTTGACAGAAATTCAGGCTTCATGACGACGGACAACATTTTAATTTACATCATACAAAGCAGAAAGGACTAATGCTATACTTTTACTGTTTCTGCTGCCCATACAAGTGGCATGCTACTAAATGCCCTTTCCCTAGGTCGACAAATTTCGGTTCAACTTTGCGGCATATATCCCCAATGTAGGATGGGCACCGTGTATGAAACTTGCATCCCGGAGGAGGGTTTACAGGGCTTGGAATTTCCCCTTTCACAACGATTTCTATACGTTTAGATTCGGGATCTGGGACGGGAACAGCATTTATCAATGCATTAGTATATGGATGAGCAGGCTCATAGATGATCTGCTCCGTGTCACCAATCTCCACAATGTTTCCAAGGTACATGACTGCAATGCGGTCACAAAGATGTCTTGCCAAAGCAAGATCGTGGGTGATGTAGAGCAGTGAGGCCCCTGCCTTTTCCACAAGGCTCATCATAAGTTCAAGGATTTCCGCTCGAATAGAAACGTCTAGCATGGATACAGGCTCGTCGGCCACTATAAAACTTGGATTAACCACTAAAGCTCTGGCAACTGCAACCCTTTGCCTTTGACCTCCGCTTAGCTCATGGGGAAATCTGAAGTAAAATTCTTCTGGCGGAATCAGTTCTACGTTTTCCAAGGCTTTGTATACAAGTTCCCTCATTTTTTCAGGCTCGTAGCCCCATCCTTGAACCCGTAAGGGTTCGCTAATAATGTCGCCGACAAGCATCCTCGGGTTTAACGACTCGTAAGGATCTTGAAATATTATCTGCATTTTTCTCCTTAAAGGCTTCATTTCCTCGTCGGAAAATTTAGCTATGTCTTTTCCCTCAAAAATTATCTTTCCAGAGGTAGGTTCAATCAGTCTAAGGAGAAGTCTTCCCGTTGTAGTTTTTCCACTGCCGCTTTCTCCAGCTAAGCCAAAAACCTCCTTTTTCTTAATATCGAAGGATATGCCGTCAACCGCCCGAACAAATAGTTGCTTTTTTAGAACGATTGACTGGAAAAATCCAAGCCTCACGGGAAACCATTTCTTCAAATCCTCTACATGGATTAGAGTTTCGCTCATAAGCACACATCCTAACCTTTCAATAAATGACATGCAACATAGTGTTCTTTATGAATCGCAATCAGTTCAGGCTTAGTCTTCTTGCATATCTCCATGGCGTATTTGCACCTAGGATTAAATCTACATCCTGAGGGGGGCCTCAAAAGGTCTGGAGGCAAGCCTGGAATAGATGTGAGCCTTGTTTTAGAAGCCTTTATCCCTGGAAACACGCTAAGCAGCCCTTGAGTATAGGGATGCAACGGTTCCTTAAAAATGTCTAAAACCCGGCCGTATTCCACAATATTGCCAGCATACATCACAGCTATTTTTTCACATGTCTCAGCAATTATGGATAGATCATGGGTTATTAATATCATTGCAAGGTTCAATTTCTGCTTCAGCTCCCTCATAAGTTTAAGCACTTGCGCCGCGACAATGACATCTAAAGCGGTTGCGGGCTCATCGCTTATTAAGAGTTCAGGGTTGCAAGCCAAAGCCATAGCAATCATTGCCCTTTGCCGCATCCCCCCACTGAACTCATGGGGATAATTATCAGCCCGCTCAGGGTCTATGTTAACAAGCTCCAAAAGTTTTGCTGTTCTTTCCATAGCCTCCTTTTTTGTTACGTTCGGCTCATGTAAAAGTATGGCCTCTGAAATTTGATCTCCAACCTTATAAACGGGGTTAAGGGCATTCATGGCTCCCTGAAAAACTATGGAAATCCCCTTCCATCTAACATTTTTCCTCATTTCATCCTCTGACAAGGGGATTATGTCCTTGCCTTTGAAAAGAATTTTTCCCTTAACTATTTTGCCGCCTGGGGGAAGAATCCTCATTATTGATAAGGCCACAGTTGTCTTTCCGCATCCTGACTCTCCAGCCAATCCCAAGGCTTCACCTTTATCCACTTGGAAACTAACGTCCTCTGCGGCTCTAACCGCCCCGCTTAAAGTAATGTAGTGAGTTGTTAACCCTTGAACGTCAAGGACCACCATTTTTTTACCCTAGCGCGTCTTACTACGATTCTTAAAATTTAAGTTTTTGCCTTAAGAACAAATATCTATTACCATTGTAACATTAATTGTGGGGAACACTTTGAAGGTGTCCAGCATCTGGGAGAACGTGGATGTAAACCTTGATGAATTAATAAGTCAAATTGAAAACTTTTTCCATGAAAAAGGGCTGCAAACTAGGAAAAGGTGTTTTGAAGACAAACGAACAATTTTTCTTTCACGAAAAGGAAAAACAGAGAACGCGTTTGTTGAGGTTGTTGGGGATTCCAGAAAGTTTGCGGTAAGTTTCACCCTAGATGAGAAGGCTTATTCCCATGAAAAGTTAAGCTCAGTTTTTGCACCCTTTTTTGGAGGAGGGTTCTTCTTAAAAGCATTAAAATCAAAGGAGTTTTTCGAAAAATTAGAGAGAGACTTTTGGCTACACCTCAGCCAAATTGTTGAAAAATTGAATAGAGCTTAGGGGTCGCAGGGAACATCTTCCACATTAAGGAGGGTTCTGCCAACAAAAGTGCTTATATCTAATGAAACATCTGCCAGATATAGCGGTATTTTCTCGCCTCTCCGCTGCATTTCCATAATCACGTCTGCTACTTCTTTCATGTTCTCCATGTTAACCTTGTACGGGTAGCTTTTACTAACCTTTGAATGGGGGCCAAGCGGTTCTCCAGGTTCTTCTTTGAACCACAACCGCATTTTGGCAAGCTCCGTAGAAACGTTGTCTTTAATGAATAATAAATCAAAAATTATGGAAACAATGCCTATTCCGCTATATTGGGTGGGATTCTCCACTGTTATGTTAATTGTAATTGTGGCCTTGTAATTTTCCTCGAATTCCAAAGAGGAACATGCGGCTCTTATGCTGAGCTTTTCTATGGCTATGTAAAAGTTCAGGTAGTTACTTGTTGGAGACCACAACGTAGCCAATGCAGTGACTGCCAAAACGATGAGGAAGTAGAATTTAATTGATTTAATCTTTTCCCGTTGCAAATTTGAGCACTAAAAACTTATTTAGCGAGTTTTTTATTAAACCTTTAGATTAGAATGAAAAGGTTAAAGTTTCTTTTCATGACCTTGTGCTGGGCTATTATAATGGCGTCTATTATTTTGCAGAATTTATATGTGCATCCTCTTCTCGACGCTGTGAGTTTGACGCTACTTTTGTTGGCGAGTTTTTATGCAGGTTTTGTTATTGAAGACCTTCGCCGCGTAGTCATCGGCTGGGTTACCGCCCTAGTGTTGTCTGCGTTAATTATGTTTTTCATTTTAAGTCTCCCTCTTTTCTTAGGTCGTGCATGGAGTTTTAGTTTGACGCAGGAGTTTTTTGCAGGGATAATTGTGATGATTTTTAGGGCGGTTTTTCCAAACGTTATAGTTCTTTCTCTGTTGTCAGCTTTTCTTGGAGCCATTATTAGTGAAAAAGTCAATTTTTAGTTTATATTTTTCAGCGTCTTTGTCTAAGCTTGGGATTTAACACTTCGTCCAGTGCGTAGCCCAATAATATGAATGAAAGGGACACCAGGGCTATGGAAACTCCAGGGGGGATCACCCACCATGGCTTATCCACGCCTTGATTGTATTGGACATCGTAAAGCATTCTTCCCCATGAAACTACTGTTGGGTCGAATAGGCCGAGCCAGCTCAGTGCGGCTTCGCTTAGGATGGCGCTTGGAACGGAGAGTGCGAGGCTAACGTAGACGAGGGTCATCACGTTGGGCAGTATGTGAGTTGTGATTATGTGGGTTGTGCCGGAGCCGGCTGCTTTAGCTGCTTCAATGAAGGGTCTTTCTTTAAGGCTTAGGGTTTGGGATCTCACGGTTCTCGCGAAGCCCATCCATCCCAGCACCCCTATAATCATTATTAGGTTCCAGATTGATGAGCCTAGCACGGCGACAAGCACTAGGAGCAGGGGTAATGTCGGTATAACGAGAAGAGCGTCTGTAAATCTCATGGCGATTTCGTCAACTATTCCTCCGACATAGCCTGAAACCACGCCCACTATGAGCCCAAGTATTACTGAGATTGCTGCGGATAGGAGCCCAACGAAAAGGGATATTCTTGCGCCGTATATTAGTTGGCTGAATATGTCTCTTCCTTCATGGTTTGTTCCAAGCCAGCCGAATGTGTTTCCGTAAAGTTTTAGGCTTAGGTCGTCTATGAACACTGAGGCTTTAACTGGCTGTGCTTTTTCGTCATTGAAGGTGGCTTCCACTCCGAAGGTGTAGTTTCCAGGCTCTGCGAAGATCACTTGTGCGGCGTCTATGGTTAGGTCGCCTGAAACCATTAGCCTTATGGTGCTTTCATATGAGTCTAGGGCGTATGAGGGAGTTGTCCAGTTTGTCGTCCTTGCTTCCTGCCACACCCATAGGTTTGTCGCATTGGATGATTCTTTACCTATGAAGATTCTAACCTGTATGGGGACATTTTCGGCTCCTTCAAGTTTGACGGTTATTGTGGCGGAGAAGCGTTTCGGCGGGTTTACGGATGTGAACTGGAATGTTTTCGACATGGTTGCGGAAACTTTGCCTAATGGAGTTGTTCCAGGTCTGTCGAGGATTATTTGGGCGCACCCCGGCCCACTTAGGGGGCTTCCCATGGTTCCATTCCAAATCAGGTCTATGTAGGGGGATGGGGTTGAAAAGTCCCAGTATGCCGGTTGGAGCAGGTCTGGTGTTGGAAAACCTTTAGAATGCAGTTCGAAGTTCTCGTTGTATTGCTCAGGGTTTCCGGTTACGTATTTCCACCATGTGGGATAGGCGTAGTCTCCAGCCACATATCTTTCGTAGGGGCTTATGGGGGCTATTAAGGGAGCCCCTATGGCTATTATGGAGTAGAAGAGGATTATGGATACTCCGGCTATTGCCCGTTTGTCTTTGAAAAAGATTTTTAGGAAGTTTTTCAGTTGGCTTATTCTGAAGCTTAGTTTCGATTTGTAAGTTTTGGACATTTAGGATCACTCATATTTTATTCTCGGGTCCACTATTCCGTATGCTAGGTCGGCTATGAAGTTGGCGATTATCACGGCTAGGGCTATTATATAAAACATGGCTTGTATCACTGGGAAGTCTTTGAACACCACTCCTTTCCAGAGGTATTCCCCTAAGCCGGGATAAGTGAACACTTGTTCCGTTATTATTGCACCTGTGAAGAGGTAGCCGAAGGCTAGGGCTGCGTTTGTTATGAGGGGCAGAGAAGCGTTTTTCAGTGCGTGTTTAAAAAGTATGGCTCTTTGGCTTAGACCCTTTGCTTTTGCAGTAGTTATGTAGTCTTCAGTGAGGGTTTCCAGCATGGTGGCTCTTGTGAGTAGGAGGTATCCGCCATAGGAGAATATGGTTAGGGTTAGCAAGGGCAGGAAAAGGTACTGCATTCTTCCAGTGATTATTTCAAGTATGTTTTGCGGCGGGTTTACCGCCCACTCTCTTGGCCATGCGCCTGCTCCTGGGAACCATCCTAGGTAGACGTGGAATATGAGGATTAAGATCATGCCTATCCAGAAAGACGGGAGAGAGTATGTGGTTAGGGACGCTATTACTGACACGGTGTCGTATGTGCCTCCTCTTTTTTGTGCTGCGAAGACGCCTAGTATTACGCCTATCACTATGGATAGGGCTGTGGATAAGCCCACTAGGAGGAGCGTGTTCGGTATTCTGGCGGCGATTTCTTGAGCTACGGGCGTGGTTGTGTAGAAAGAGTACCCAAAATTCCATGTTAGCATGTTATAAACATATAGCCCATATCTTTCCAGGGGAGGTTTTTCCAGCCCGTATATTCTTTTCACTTCTTCTATCATTTCGGGTTTCATTTTCCCCGCGGAGACAAAGAATTGCATAGGGTCTCCTGGCATGAGTTCGAAAATTATGAAGTTAAGTGTCAAAACAAAGATAATTAGGACAAAGGATTTTATTATTCTTTTAATTATGTAGGATCTTAGTCCCATGGAGTTGTCCTTCTGTGCTGTTTATTGTTTTTTGGGGCATATTTTAGGTTTTAGGTTTCTTTCGTGGTTTCGGAGGGTTATGGATGTTTTGGAAAGTTTTAAATTTGAATGCTTTTAATTAATAAT
>JAWCNE010000022.1:0-25388 GCA_038849025.1 Bathyarchaeia archaeon | reverse complement strand
AGGAAAAGCATCATTCCAGCTCTACGCTGATTCAAAGACGCGGCTACAGTGTCCTTGACAACCTCCCATACTTCACCATAGCTTGCAGCCTTATCGAGTCTTGAACGATATTTTTCAACATCAGCAACATCCATGGCTATTCCGCTCCGCCGTTACGCAATTGCTACAAAGCTTTATTAAAACATAAATAATTTTGTTGTGTTTTATTTTGTTGGACGATGAAGAAATCGAGGTACGATGAAAAAGGATGATTATTTTTTCCGCTTCTGAGTCCAAAAACCATGTGCTTCGCTACAAAATCTAGGGAAGTAAAAAGTGATGAGGGGTATTTTCGTTAAGTCTCTCGGGGTCCTGTGATGTAGGCCCATATGCTTACAAGGACTACTGTTAGGAACGCCCCTGCCAATCCTGAAAGAATGTATTTTGCGCTGAAGAAGGCGGGCAGTATTGTTATGAGCGCTGGAATCACGTATTCTGCTGTTAGTTCAGCTATGACGCCTGCGATAAACCCTAGAACTGCGACAAATACGAATATCTTTAACCTTTCGCCCATTTTTTCACCTAGCCTAGATTTGGATTATAAGCCTCTTTTTAGTCTAACTTACATTTTTTTGTCTATTCGCGAGAAAACAGCAAGCATACCTTTTCACTGGAAAATTAAAGCTCAAAACGGTTTTCTAGAGGCTATATATCTCTACATATATACGTGGATATTTCCAGCATATTAACAATGTATAAGATTTGTTTAAGCCGTTTAGCCTCTTTCGGAGGAATCAAACTTGTCAGAAAGATTTGCTAAAAGATGGGAAGAGAGAAATGAAGACCAACCATTCACCGAACGCATCAAAGAGGCTGTAAGGCCTCCAGGGCCATTGAAGCCACGACTTGACATGGCTGTTAGACGCATAGAGCTGCAAATACAGAAGCTGGATCAGGCAAGTGAAAGGTTCAGCCAAAGAGACAAGTCCATATTTGCAAGGATTGTTGACGCTTATACGAAGCATGACATGGCACGGGCAAATGTCTTCGCAAACGAGTTGGCGGAAATAAGGAAAATGGAAAAAATGATAATGCACGCTAGACTTGCCCTTGAGCAAATCGTACTAAGATTGCGCACTGTATCAGAACTTGGAGACGTAGTTTCAACCCTTGGCCCAGCAGTAAGCGTCCTCAGGGCAGTAAAAACAGGAATGGCTAACATCTTCCCTGAAGCAGAAAGGGAGTTGGGGCAAATCGGCAACCTATTAAGCGGGATAATAGTGGAGGCTGGACAAAGCACAGGACTTACAATAAACTTCGATACAGCTAACGAAGACGCCCAGAAAATACTTACAGAAGCCGCGGCTGTCGCAGAGCAGAAAATTAAGGAGAAGTTCCCAGAACTTCCAGCGGGAATACCTCCAATGCCTTTAAGCGAAAAATCCACAACTGAAACGTCATAAACTAGAAATGGGAGGAACGCATTATGGCGCAAAACCCCAATCTTTTTTTATCTCTTGGCAAAGAGGTAAAAGACGAGTATGGACGCGTAATAGGTGAAGTTGCATCCTTCGCCGTAAAACCCAACGGCGGAATAGACTCAGTTTATATTAGACAAAGCGACGGGCGATTTGCAAAACATCCCGCAGATAACATAAAAGTTGAAGGCTCTGAAGCAGTCTTCCTTTCAAAAATTAAAATGGAAACATCAAATTTCTGTGATAAGATTCCGCTGATATGGCGAAAAGATCAAGCTTTAAAGGAGCTTTTGGAAAAGAAGAAGATTTCTCCCGAAGTATATGAAGACTTACATAACAGTTTTGAAGGCGCCTTAAACCAGCTGAAAAGCGAAGCCCAAGCTTTAATGGAAAAGATTGATAAGGAAATCGAAAGATGCACCCAAGAAATTAGGGAATTAAACTATGCGCTGGTACACCTCGAAGTGGAACACGAAATAGGAGAAATTGACGACCAACCTTACCAGGCAGCCTTCTCAACCATACAAGAGTGCTTGAAAAGAGCCAATATGGAGAAAACAGACCTTGAAAGCATGAAAAACAAGCTTTCAAACATCCTTCTTGGAGAGATTCCGCATAAAAACATTGCAGAAGTACCTATCATAGAAACCCTAACTCCCTCGTCTCCAACCCTGCCGGAGCCGCCAGTAGTAGTTTACGTGAAAGAAGCAGACGAATCCAACATTTAAGGGCTGACTGCGTAGCGGGCGGAGGGACCTGAAATAAGAAATCCTTTCACCACAACCCCTCCACCACTACGGGAAGTGATAGTTAGTTCAGTGCAAAAACTGAAAGTTCAACAGTACAAAGTGGTTCAAGCATCCATGAGGCTGAAGGAAAGGGACAAAAGCCTATTTCAAACATGCGTGACCGCCTTAAAAGCCAACAATAAAGAGAGAGCTGCAATATGTGCAAATGAACTGGCAGAGGTTCGAAAACTAGTTAATTTTCTTCAACAAGTGGAGCTTGCAATAGAAAGGGTTATTCTCAGACTTGAGACGGTTAGAGAGTTAAGTGACATAGTCATAGACCTAAAACCAGCGTTGAAAACTCTTCAAAGCGTTTCAAAACAGCTATTCGATGTTCTTCCAGAGGTCTCCTCGGAAATCAGCGAAATTAACAACGTGATAGGCGAAACCATATGTTCTACAAGAATATCCACCGATGAAGTAATAATTCCAGTGGACAGAGTAACGCCTGCAGGAGAACAAATCCTCGAAGAAGTCACAAGCTTCTTGGAGAAGAGACTGGCTGAAAAGCTCCCAGAACCGCCCGCTAAGCAGGAAGCGCCGAAACTGGAGCAAGCACAAGCGCATATTAAGCAGATGGTTGCTTTGGCGGCATCATGCTCCCAAACTATAGGCGAGGAAACTGTAGATGAAGGGGGAGAAAACCGTCCTAAAAACCTCATTTCTTTTAGGAAAGCTGAAATTCAAGAGGTTTCGTTAAAGGTTGAAAAGCCTACGCTTGAAGATGCCCTCTTGGAATATGTGCGAAAGAGTGGAGGCGAAATAGATTTGTTACGTTGCTCCCGCGAACTCGACGCTTCATATGATGAAATTGAAAGGGCTCTGCAAAATTTGGGAGCAAGGGGTAAAATAAAAATTGAGGCAAAAAGGTGAAGCCTATGGAAGCCTCTCAAGAACTTGAAAAATCAGCAACAAACTACGCTTTAGAAGCCGTCCGCCTGGACAAACAAGGCGCAAGGGGAATGGCAATAACCATGTACCAGAAAGCCATAGAAACCCTTCTGAGACTAGTGCAGCTTTACCCAGACTACAACCTAAACAAGGTTTACATTCAAAGGGCAATAGCTTACCAAGAAAGGATTAAGGTACTTCAAGGAGCCATAGGCCCTGCTGAACTGCAAGCAGAAAGCAAAGATATTGAAGGAGAAAAACCCGCTGAAGCCAAAAAGGCTAGCTACGAAGACCTAATTGTTAAGGAAAAGCCGAACGTGAAATGGGAAGAAGTTGTTGGACTTGAAACTGCCAAGAAAGCAATAAAAGAGGCCATAGTCTATCCAGTTCAAAGACCAGACTTATTCCCATTGGGCTGGCCTAGAGGCATACTGCTTTTTGGACCGCCTGGTTGTGGAAAAACTTTGTTAGCTGCCGCCGTAGCCACAGAAATAGATGCAGTATTTTTCTCCGTTGACGCCGCCTCGGTTATGTCAAAATGGTTAGGTGAAGCTGAACAAAATGTTGCGCGGCTTTTTGAATCAGCCCGAAAATCCGCCTTGGAGAAAAAGCCAGCCATACTATTCATTGACGAGTTGGATTCTCTTATGGGGAAGCATTCCAGCGAGGTTGGCGGAGAAGTTCGCGTAAGAAATCAGTTCTTGAAGGAGATGGATGGAATAATAGACAAGGGTAAAAACCTCCACGTTTACATTATAGGCGCCACAAACAAACCTTGGGACTTGGACTGGCCTTTTATCAGGCGTTTCCAGAAAAGAATTCTAGTACCCCTTCCGGACCATCATGCTCGCTTGATGATGT
Organism: Bathyarchaeia archaeon; assembly: GCA_038849025.1. GTDB lineage: Archaea > Thermoproteota > Bathyarchaeia > Bathyarchaeales > Bathycorpusculaceae > WUQU01. The sequence goes on along the minus strand of JAWCNE010000022.1, from coordinate 21,391 downwards.
TTAAACATTACACGAGCAATCTGCTTCTGGCTCCAGATGTGGATCTTCACGAGTTAGCTAGGCTTTCCGAAGGTTTTTCAGGAAGCGATATTAAGGATGTTTGTCAATCAGCCCACTTGAAGGTTATAGGAGAATTCTTTGAATCTGGTCAAGCTGCAAATAAACTTGCCAAACCGCGATCTCTGAGAATGAGCGATTTTAGGCAAATTCTCGAAGAGAGAAAGCCCAGCGTATCCCTTGAAATGTTAGCCCTCTACAACCGCTGGTTCGAAGCTTTCAAAGCCCTATAAAGGGAGCGCTTAAAGTGGAAAGGTTTGGAGAACCTCTCTTAATTTTGGAAATCTCCTTTCTCCCCTTCTCCCCCCATATGAAACTCCAAACCCCACATTTAAACAGCGCTCCCTAAAATACTCCTTTTCTCACAACTCCTCAATAATGTATTATTTTAACGCTTTCTATCTCTTCATTTCTTCGTTGAAGATTTTTTCAAGAACAGCTTTTTCTATTGGAAGCTTCTCTGAAAGGTTTTTAACCCATTTTATGTAGTTTCTAAAAATGTTCTGCAGTATTTCAGCCTTTTCCTCATCAGACAATTCTTTTTCTTCGGCGAGGAGCAAAGCAAACCACTTACCCATGTCTGAAAGCTGATAGGCTTTAACCCATACGATGCGGCCTTCTTTCTCGGTTTTTTCCATTTCTTCTGTTAAAACTCCAAGTTTGGTTAAGGATTTTAAATTTTCAATTATTGTCTTGTTTGAGTATGCGAGTTTTTTAACGAGGTCTTTCTGATAAATTTTGTTTGAAATCCCCTGCTTAAGGGAGAATCTTAAAATGTCAAGAGAAGCCTTTGAACCGAAAATTGCGCTCAATATTCTATCTTTTTGTTCTGCGGGGAGGAATACCACGTAAGGATGCGGGTGGAAATCCAACTTTTACACCTTTAAAATGTCTTTTCAGCGTCTTAATCTTAAACATTGCTATAATCTAAACGTTAGACTTTTTAAACTCTCAGCGAAAGTCTATCAAGGTGTTTCAAACGGTTAGCCCTAAAAACTGGACGCCCATGGACGGCGACACTTTCGTAACCCGAGAAGGCTTCATACTAAACGTTTTCGGGTATGAGCATCCAAAAGGGCGGGTCTTCGCCTTTCTAAAGTATATTCCATCAAAGTTCAAAGAACTATTCAACATTCGCCTTCTGGACAGAACATGGAAATACGGGGAAACGGAACTCTTTCGAGCTGAAAAGCTCTATACCGCGAAAAACTACCAAACTTTCCTTGATGTTTTTCGGAAAAATTTTCCAGATTACGTTTACTTCTGTCCTTTTAGGCAGAAAGAAGTTATCAGTACACCCATAAGTCGCATAACGGCTGTTTATGTTCCAAGGGAAGTTTTGCTTTCTTTACTTAAGGCTGAAAAAAGGGATATACTGCAGAATATGACCTTAGACTTTATAAAATTGGTTTCCAGCGAGTCAAAGGTTCCTGTTGAAGATTTTGGTGTTCACGGTTCTGTCGCTCTAGGCATGCATAGTATGGAGTCGGATATCGACATAGTGGTTTATGGAGGACAAAACTTTCGCAAGGTTGAAGCCGCTGTAGGCAAGCTCGTAAGTGATGGGACATTGAGCTATGTTTTTAACAATCGTTTGGACGCTGCAAGACGGTTCAAGGGAAGATATTTGGACAGAATTTTCATGTATAACGCTGTTCGCAAGCCCGATGAAGTTACTTCAAAATACGGTGAATACCGGTATACACCTGTTAAATCTGTCAGATTCCACTGTAAGGTTAAGGATGACGGTGAAGCCATTTTCCGTCCAGCAATGTATAAGATTGAAAATTACAGGCCAGCCGACTCCCAGTCAACACTTCCGGAAAATATGGTTCCGCAAGCTGTTGTTTCCATGATTGGCTGCTATAGAAATGTTGCCCGTAAAGGCGACGAAATTAGGGTTTCAGGGATGCTTGAACGTGTCGAGAAAACTGGAACAGGCGAAATCCATTATCAAGTTGTTGTTGGAACAGCGGAAAGCGAGGAAGAACACATTTGGCCAGTTTGAGGCTTAGGGACCGCGACGCCATAATAACCCGTGAAGGCCTAATCTTCAGAGTTTTCGGCTACATGCACCCGTCAGAAGGCTATATATGCGACCTGGAATACGCTCCCGCTGAGCTTTTCCACTCTGGCAATCCCAAAGCCTTCAGAACCGACGGCAAACGGGTTTTCTACAAGTTTTACGAAGACGAAGGCTGGAAGTTTCTTGGAAAAAATTTTCCGCAGCACATGATTCTCTACGCGCCTTTAGGGAAAAAGGTTGTAGGCGTAAAATGTTCCAACATAGCGGACGTTAGAAAGCCTGAAGAAGCCCTTCAGAGGCTTATTGAAAAAGAGCCTAAAGACGAGTTACTCAAAACCTTGAAAACTGTTCTGGAAATGACTGTTTCCCGTTTAGGCTTGTCCATAGAAGATTTTGGAGTTTTCGGCTCGCTTCTCCACGGTTTTTATCATCCGAAATTCTCAGATATAGACATAATCGTTTACGGCAGAAATAACTTGGCGCAGATACGACAGCTTTTGCGTGAGCTCTATCAGGATAATGGTTCGCGTTTGTCGAACGAGTTTGAGGATGATGGTCCAGTTAGGGGGAAGCTTTGGCGCTTTAAAAACTTCAGCGCAGAAGAGTTTGTTTGGCATCAGAGGCGCAAACTGATTTACGGCGTTTTCCATGATGACGCCTCTGGGCGGACTATAAAAGTTGAATTTGAACCAGTGAAGGACTGGAATGAAATCCAAAACGAGTATTATGAAATCAAAAGGATAACGTGGAAAGGGTGGGTTAAGGCTTTCATGCGGGTTAAAGAGGATTCTGACGGGCCTTTTATGCCATCAGTTTATCCTGTGGAGACCTTGAAAATTGTTGAAGGCCCCAAAGTTGACCATATAGACAGAGTCATTTCCTATCTTGAAGAGTTTAGAATGCAAGCGTGGAGAGACGAAATTGTCTATACTGAGGGAAACCTTGAAGAGGTTGAAACAAACCGAGGAAGCTTCCACCAGATAACGTTAACCTACGGGCCGCGATACTACGAGCAAGTTCTCAAAATTGCAGACCAGCCTCTGCCTTCTAACTCTTAAGAATCATGTAGTCTGAAGGCTTGTTTCCAAGCAGCAACCTAAAATATTCGCTGCGCCTCTTATGGTCTGTTACATGTTCAAGTTTTCCTTGCGCAACAACCATTTCGCCTTTTCTGGCTTGTTCACAGAATCTTCCACGGAAAGAAGCAATTTCTTTTATTGGCTGAAATTTTGGGCCTTCAACAACTTTTACATCTTCAATTTTGTATGTGCAAGGGGTGAAGATGGATTCTGAATCGTCGACAACCGTAGCCTCAATTTTTGCATAGCCACTGTTCTTGTATTTGACGTCGCCATATTTCTCATTTACTTCTTTCCAGTCTTTCACGAAACGGATGAAATATTCTCTTCCCAGGAACTTGCCTTGAAAAACCTTTCTGGATTCGACAACCACGAAATCTTCGAAATTCATGAACGTGTCTTTCGAACGAAAATCGAACAACCTTTTTAACTCTTCCAAATTGTAGGGTTTGAAGGGCGTGTTTCCTTTTTCCAGCAGTTTCTGCAAAGCCGAATGCACTTTCCAGCAGTTTTCAACGCCATAAACAACTGGGTCAATGTCTGAAGTTTCAGTGTGCATTTTAACTAAAACTGAACCTGAAACCCCTAGCTTGTTCCACGGCACCTTCGCAGTTTCCTTCAAAACTTTCAGGCACTGCAAAGCAGCAAACTCTAAACTGTCAAGGTTTTGGCGTTTTCTAAGCCCTTTTAGGCGGTCAACTGGACTGTAAACCTTCTTCACGTTTTCCAAGGGAACCTCGCATACTTTTTCATCAAAAACTGGGTCATATACAATATACTTCGGAAGAGTTTTTTCAAGAAACTTGAAACGCTCGGATAGGCTGTACACTTTTCGATATTTGCCTTTTCCGCGTCGGCGAGGGCCCTCTAAGTCTGGGATAAAACGGGGAAAAGCCACTATTTTGTTTGGTGGATGAACTAAACCTTTTACATCGAATAATATGTTTTCAACCGATTCTATCAAATATCCTTCAATTGGGTGCACGGCTTTCTCTGCTTTGTGATAAAGGCTTTTCTTTATTGGTTTTTCGGTGTATATGGATTCTTTAATTGTGTAGCTTTTATGCCTATCGGAAAGCTTTTATTTTTATGCAATAAATTACATTTAAATGTAAAAATTTACACTGGTGACTTAATGCGCACCAAAGATCTAGCCTTAATTGTGGTGTTCGCAGCGTTACAAGCTATTTTGGCGGTTTTCCCATTTACATTGACTGTGGGCGTTTCTGGGCAAATAACCTTAGGCGTGATAGGTGGACCATTGATTGGCATACTCTTGGGATCCATAAACGGTGGATTAGCGACCCTTATAGGCGCTCTCATAGGGACGTTTGTAAACCCTGCAGGCGCTATCTTCGGTGTTCTAACAGTGATACCTCCATTAGTCGGCGCGGTGTCTGCTGGATGTGTAAAAGCGAAAAAAGCCTATATCGCAGGAGCGGTAATGTTAATAGCTCTTTTAATATTCTATGCACACCCCTACGGAAGAGAAGCGTACCTTTATCCTTGGCTTCACATAATCGCCATAATAGTTGCTTTCTCTCCAATTGCAAGCTTCGCTGGAGCCTTATTCGATTCTCAGAAACCTTCTCGGCTATTGTTCGGAGTGGTAGTAGCTTCTTTCATAGGTGTTATGGCTGACCACATCGTGGGCAGTGCTTTGGGGATATGGTACTTCTCGCCTATTCTTACTCCCGAAATATGGTATGCCATAATGCTGGTCTACCCTATAGAACGTGCAGTTGCCGTTGCATTAGCCTCAGCAATAGCAAGTCCAGTTTACTACAGCCTAAAAAGAGCCGGAATGCTTGACCAACTAAAATAAGGATTCAGCCAATTCCCCTATTATTTTATTTGACAAATTTTGTGGAAATCCAAAAACTGTTTGCTCGACCTCTATTTCCTCTAATTTAGAGATATACTCTTTAAGTTTCCATGTGGGCATATGAATGGAGAAATTTTCTAAAAGTTCTTCTGGCAAAGAACGCATTACTTCTTCTATCGAGAACCCTTCTCGAAGTTTAGCTCTCGCCTTTATGATTTCTTCTCGAAAATCTATCTTCGCCATAACGCTTTCTGATAGACCAAGCACAACAACAGAAGCCGCTATTTTCAGAAGTTGAAGAACCTCTTGTTCTTCCTTAGTGTATACATATGAAGGAGCGTAAACACCAAGTTTTACTTTTCCGCCACCGTTAGCCCTTACAATTTCCACAGCCCATTTAATGAGCGTTGGATGAGCATAGTTTAGTAATACTCCGTGGAAGAATTTTGAAATTTTGAGCATTTCTGGACCTTGCGATCCTATCCATATAGGCGTCTTTAAGCCATGCTCCTTTAGTCCAGCTTCAATTCTGCTTTTTGATTCCCACATAAGCTTTGGTACACTTCCCCAGCTAGGGGGATTTATTCCAGCTCGCCTAAGCTGGTCAAGGTCTCCAGGTCCTAAGCAGACTTCGAACCTTTCACCATATATTTCACTTAGCGTTTTGATAGCATTCACTATTTGTCTTTCAGAGTATAAAAATGGGCTTAGCACCCCGACGCCTATCTTTATCTGTTTCGTTTCTTCAGCTATTGCCGCGGCTACTATTGGAGCATATCGCTGTGAAGGTGTATCCGCTACCCATATGTAATCAAATCCTAAACGTTCAATTTCTTTACTTTTCTCTCTAATATCTCGCAAAGTCTCGTTTACGTTCAGACTTATACCGTATTTCAATTCATTTCCCCCATATCTTTGAAATTTCCCTTATAGCAGACTTCAAGTTGCGGCCGAAAGGTGGGCCAAACACAACTTCATGGACACCTTGACTTTCCAAGGATGCAAAAGCCTCACAAATTTCTTGGGCATTACCGTAAAAAAGCATCTCATCCATAATTTCGTCACTTATGAGCTCTATAGCGTTTTTCATGTCGTCTTGACTGTAGAATTGGCGAATAGCCTGAGCTGCCTCTGGGTCAATTTTGGAAAGGCGAATCACTTGCTGAGGCGTGTCAGCCAAAATAACCGCCACGATTTCCTTGGCAAAATCTAAGTCTCGCTTACCTTCTACCAGAAGTGTTGGAAGCCATACAACAATTCTTTTGTCAACGTTTCCCGATTTGGATTTAAAAAACTTTATAGCCTTTGGTATGTAGGTTTTCGGGCCGCTTATTATGACGCCATCAGCTATTTCGCCTGCAAGTTCAAGCATTTTTTGTCCTCTAACGCCAAAATACAAAGGAATTTTTGAAAATGGCTTGTAATGGGGAATATAGTCGTCAAAAGCGAAGCGGGAACCAGAAAATGTTATTCTTTCTTCACTCCATATCTTCCTAAACAGAAGGGCAGCTTCCCTCATTGCAGAAAAGGGCTTTTCAATGGAGATGCCCATTTCAGAGAGAATTTTAAGACTTCCAACACCTATCCCAAGCCTAAAACGGTCTAAACCAACTTCGCTTAGGCTTGCGGCTGCCCTTGCGATATTCACCAATTTTTGAAAGTAAATACTGGTTATTCCAATGCCTACGTTTAAATGAGTCTTTAATAGGGCAAATAAAGCTTGAACAAAAACATCCCTTGAACTATCAATGTCTTCACCAATCCATAACGTGTTAAAGGCACCGTTATCAGCTGTCTTTAAAATTTCGACAAAACTCTCCCATGGAAAAACACTAGTAATTCCAACATCTAGTAAGATTTTTTTCATGTTTTCACAAGTCCTAAAAACGTGATAAAAAGAGCTTGGGGAGCATTTTTAATCTTTTGGGCGCCTTTTCGTCTATTTTTATCTTAATGTTTTTTCTTTCAGTCCTATGTAATTTTTTACACAACATTAATAAGTCTTTCAATTCTAATTTTAAATCTACGAAGAAAGGTGCAAGGGTTGAAATTCCTTTCCTTTGACAAGGCTACACATATAGCCCAATGCTTAGAATTAGCTATTCTTTTGGAGGTAAGTGCTGACAAGCCTGGTAACGTAAACCTGGTTGTGGGTTTTGAAGGCACAAATCATGCACATTTTCTTGCTTCAGCTGTTGCTGCGGTGCCTCATTTTATGTTTGCCGCCGAACGGGGGATATCTGTTTCAAAAGGGGAAATTGCCGTTGCCGATGTGGGTCTTGGGCGCATTATTAGGGATTGTGTTGCGGATATTAAGGCGTGGCAAGGCGGTGGCAACACTTTGCTTGGCACTATAATCCTTTTCGCGCCAATTGCGGTTGCTGCGGGAATGACTTCCATGAGGGATGATTATTCCTTTGAGCTTTCAGAGCTTAGGCGAAAATTGAAATTTGTTGTGGAATCCACAACTCCCGAAGATGCTGTCGCAGTTTATGAAGCCATAAAAATTGCTAATCCAAGCGGGCTTGGGAAAGCTCCAGACCTCGACGTAAACAATCCAGACTCGATAAACCGCATAGTTAAGGAGAAGGTTTCTCTATACAAGGTTTTCCAAATAGCCTCAAGCTATGACCTAGTTTGTTCTGAATGGGTGAACAACTATCCGGTAACCTTTGATTTTGCTTATCCAACTTTGATGGAGGAAATCGAGAAGGATGGAAATCTAACAGTGGCCATAATCCATACGTTCTTGAAAGTTTTGGCAAAACATCCAGACACATTTATAGCGCGGAAAGTGGGCATAGGAAAAGCCCGTGAAGTCTCGTTTATGGCTGAGGAAGTCATGAAGCTTGGAGGCCTAACCACTTCCATGGGCAAGGAGAAACTCCGCGAATTCGATTCCATGCTCAGGAAGTCAGACAGCCTCTTAAATCCTGGAACAACTGCCGACATAATTGCAGCTGCATTGGCGCTAAAAATCCTAAGCGGATTTAGGCCTTGACCGTGCATTTCTAGGCAGGGTGATTAGTAAGGTTAAAATGTTACAAGCTTTCAAGATACGTGTTAATAACGTACAAAATTCAGCTTGGAAGTGAAGATCTGAGGTTTAACTAATGGAAAAGCCTTCGAAGCTTAAAGTCACGCTAGTCACAGGGCGTACAATAGAGCAAGGCGTAGGAAAGGAGCACGGCAAATCCTCAGAGGAATATGTGGAAAGCGTTTCAGTTTGCTACATGGATCCTGAAGACATGAAGAAACTTGGAATAAAAGACAAAACCAATGTCCTTGTTTCAACAGAGTTCGGCTCTGTGGTTGTTAAGGCAGTAAAATCCATTAGGACTCCCCATGCTGGAATAGTCTTTATTCCTTATGGTCCGTGGGCAAATGTTGTTATTGATCCGGAAACCCACAGCATTGGGATGCCCTCTTTTAAAGGTATTCCAGCAGAAGTTGAACCTGCTCCTGACAAGCCTATATTAAGCTTAAAGAAGCTTCTTAAAGAACAGTTTAGGAAGAATTAGTATGCAAGTTGTCAAGGCTGTAACATGTCCGGTCTGCGGCTGTCTATGCGATGACATAGAGTTAACCATAGATAATGGAAGAGTGGTTAAGGTTAAGAACGGTTGCGCCCTGAGCGAAGCCAAGTTTTTGGGCTACTGCTGCGAGCACAGAGTGTTAAGGCCGATGATAAGAAAGAATGGAGAGCTTGTGAGAGTACCCCTCAAAGAGGCCATAGAGAAGGCTGCTCAAATCCTTGCAGAAGCAAACTATCCAATATTGTATGGCTGGAGTAACACAAGCTGTGAAGCCATAGGAGTAGGCATCGAATTAGCAGAAGAGGTTGGAGGCGTAATCGATAATACCTCAGTTGTCTGCCATGGCCCATCCCAATTAAGCATTCAAGAGGTGGGGATTTCATCATGTACTCTTGGGCAGATTAGGCATAGGGCTGACCTCATAATCTATTGGGGAAGCAACCCATGGAGCTCTCACCCGAGGCATATGGAAAGATACACAACTTTCTCCGAGGGAAGATTCGAGAAAAGCGCTTGGCGAGGCTATATATCAAAAACTAGGGCGTTGATAGGGCTTAAAAAGGTTAAAAGCGCCTTTAAACGAGCATTGCTTAAGAAGGAACCAGCTGTTCCCTCATATTTTGAAAAGAAGCCCTATCCTTCAATTCTTAAAGAGGGACGAAAACTAATAGTTATTGACGTTAGAAGGACAAGATCCGCTGATATAGCTGACTATTTCATTCAAGTTGAACCTAACAAGGACTATGAACTGCTCCAAGCCTTTAGGGCTCTAATTCGCGACCAAGAGCTCGAAGTTGATAAAGTTGCCGGCGTTCCCGTGGAATATTTAGAGGAAGTTGCCGACGCAATGGTTAACTGCGATTTCGGTGCGCTCTTCTTTGGGCTTGGACTAACCATGAGCAGTGGAAAGCTAAAAAACATTGACGCTGCACTTTCTTTGGTGCGCGACTTAAACATGAAAACAAAATTTGTCATAATGCCCATGAGAGGGCACTTCAATGTTACAGGCGCTAACATGGTTTTCACTTGGCAGACAGGCTACCCTTATGCAGTGGACTTTTCCCTAGGCTATCCAAGATATAATCCAGGCGAAACCTCCGTGGTGGATGTTCTCCTCCGAAAGGAGTCAGACGCTTCTCTCATAGTGGCTTCGGATCCTATTTCAAACTTCCCAAGGAAGGCAGCTGAACACCTCGTTGAAAACCCCTTAATAGTGATTGACCCCCACATGAACGTGACTTCGCAAGTGGCTGATGTTGTTATTCCATCAGCATTTGTAGGCATCGAAGTGGAGGGAACTGCCTACCGCATGGACCATGTGCCAATTCCTTTGAAAAAAGTTGTAGACCCTCCGAGAGGCTTGCTTTCAGATGAAGAAATCTTGAGGAGAATCCTCTCAAGAGTTCGAAGTTTAAAGAAGAAGCAGGAGGCGTCATAATGGAACTTTTGATAAGGAACGGCTTCGTTTACGATCCCATAAATGGGGTTAATGGCGAAAAAATGGACATTGCAGTTAAAGATGGAAAAATCGTTGAGAAGGTCGATGAGCATAGGGCTAAGATAATTGATGCGTCAGGAATGGTTGTCATGCCAGGCGGGGTTGACATTCACAGTCACATTGCAGGTGGAAAAGTGAACTCTGGAAGACTGCTTAGGCCAGAAGATCACTTTAAAGACTTTGAGAGAAAAACGCCTCTAACAAGGTCTGGGGTGGGCTATTCTATACCATCCACTTTTACTACGGGCTATCGTTACGCAAGAATGGGTTACACAACGGTTATGGATCCAGCTATGCCTCCATTAGAAGCGAAACATACCCATGAAGAGCTAAGCGATACTCCTATAATTGATAAGGCAAGTTATCCTCTTATTGGCGATTGGTGGTTTGTTCTTGAATATCTAAGGGATGGAAAAATTGAGGAATGCGCACGGCATGTAGCTTGGATGATAAAAGCGACAAAGGGATATGCCATAAAAATTGTAAACCCAGGCGGCCTTGAGGCTTGGGGTTTTGGACGCAACGTATGCAGCATAGACGACCAAGTCCCCCATTTCGGGATAACCCCCCGCGAAATTATCCGAGGCCTATGCAAGGTAAACAAGCTTCTAAACTTGCCCCACACAATTCACGTTCATACAAATAACCTAGGTCACCCCGGAAACTACATTACCACATTGGAAACAATGAAATGCGTTGAGGATTTAGCCGACAGTGACAAGCCAGTACTGCACATAACACATTGTCAATTCTCCGCTTTTAAAGGAGATGACTGGAGAACATTGGAATCTGGAGCAGAGGAAATAGCAAAATACATCAACACCCATTCTCACGTAACCCTAGACATGGGACAAGTAATATTTACAGACACTACAACTATGACTGCTGACGGCCCCTTCCAGTACACGCTCTACATGCTAAGCGGAAATAAATGGGTAAACCACGATGTGGAAACGGAAACAAGCTCTGGAATAGTGCCCTTCCATTACCGCCCCAAAAGCGCTGTCCACGCAACCCAATGGTCCATAGGCCTTGAATTAGCCATGCTAATTAAAGATCCATGGAAAATTTTAATGACGACCGATCACCCTAACGCTGGACCTTTTATTGCTTATCCTATGATTGTAGCTTGGCTTATGAGCAGAAAAGCCAGAGAGATAACGCTTAAAAAGCTTAATCCAAAGGCAAGGAGCAGAAGCCTCCTCCCATCCATAGACCGCGAGTTAAGCTTCTACGAAATAGCCATAGTGACTAGAGCTGGCCAAGCTAAAGCGTTGGGGCTTAAAGATAAGGGTCATTTAGGAATAGGAGCGGACGCAGACATAGCCATTTACAGTCTCAACCCGGAAACCATGGATCCTTCAAGGGATTATGAAGCCATAAGTGAAGCCTTCAAGCGCGCTGCTTACACCATTAAAGGCGGGGAAGTGGTCGTTAAAAATGGCGAAGTTTTGAAGCATATGGAAGGATCCACCATGTGGCTAGATGTGAAAATATGCGAGCCTTGCGAAATAGAAGTTAATGAGGAAATGCAGAGGCGGTTCCGGGAATACTGGACTGTTGAATATGAAAACTATCCAGTGACTGAAAATTATCTTGCAATTTCCTGTCCCATAACTGTTAAGGCTGATGTGTGATGATAAACCTATACCCTTTAAAGAATTTTAGATTTCCAGTAATAGCCAACTGCATAAATCCAGACGTTTTTCAAGGAAAAACTGTCGCAGAAATAGAGCGGTTGAAAATTTGGGAGGGCAACAAAGAGAAAACGCTTGGAGAACTATTTAAGGTTGAAGAGGTTAAAACAGAAGAAAACCCTAAAGAATTCATAGTTACGATAAATGGAGATGTGAGCAGGGTTAGACAAATAGGCAATGGCATGACAAGCGGCGAAATTGTGGTTAAAGGGGATGTGGGCATGCACTTGGGCGAGGAAATGAAGGGAGGAAAAATAACCGTTTATGGAAATGTCGGTGGATGGGCTGGCTCTATGATGAAGGGAGGAATCATCGAAATTCACGGGAACGCCGGAGACTACTTGGGCGCTCCATATCGCGGAAGCGCTCAAGGCATGAGTGGAGGAAAAATAATAGTTCACGGGAATGTGGGAGTGGATGCTGGAGCCCAGATGAAAAAGGGATTAATAAAAATTTACGGAAATGCAGGCCAGTTTGTAGGTTTCAGGATGCATGATGGAATAATATATGTGCAAAACGACTGTGAAGGAAGAGCTGGCTCATGCATGAAGGATGGAACCATTGCCATAGGCGGATTCATGGAGTCTGTTCTGCCCACTTTCACGTTTGAAGGTGTCAAAAAGAAGGTTAAAATTGAAGAAGGCGAAGTTATTGAAATGCCCTTTTACCTTTTCCTTGGAGATTTGACGGAAAATGGAAGGGGAAAACTTTACGTGGCTAAGGCGAAGAACCCCCAACTAAGCCCTTATGAAAAACTTCTCTAAAAGGAGAAGTTTTCCATTTGAAAGATGGATTAAGCGTAAACCAGTTGGCGTGGAAGCTTCTGGAAGAACTTTGCAGAAATTCAGATTTTTATGACGTAAGAGTTGAAAAAGCAGAGTGCGGCTCCACAGTTGTTGATGCTGGAATAAATTCTAAAGGCGGATTTGAAGTGGGCAGAATTATCACTGAAATCTGCATGGGTGGCTTGGGAAAAGCAGAAATAACGAGCAGAAAATACGATGAAGTGGAGCTCCCATCCATATTTGTTTATACAGACCATCCAGCTATAGCCACTTTAGGCTCACAGTTTGCGGGTTGGAACATAAAAGGAGAAGATTATTCTGCAATAGGCTCAGGACCCGCAAGAGCCCTATCCCTAAAACCAAAGGAAATATACGAAGAAATAGGCTACAAAGACAACTTTAACAAGGCAATTATTGTTTTGGAAACTGACAAGCAGCCTCCTGAAAAACTGATGAAAAGAGTTGCTGAAGAATGTGGCGTCTCATGCGAAAACTTGGCATTTATCCTAACTCCCACAGCCAGCCTCGCCGGAGCCACGCAAGTCGCAGGACGAATAGTTGAAACAGGGCTTCACAAACTCCAGAAAGTGGGCCTCGACCCTAAAGCAGTTTTAAGTGCTTGGGGATACGCTCCCATACCGCCAACCCATCCAAAGTTTGTGAAAGCCATGGCTAGAACTAACGATGCAATTCTTTACGGAGGAGTAAGCTACTATAGTGTGGATTTTGAAGACGACGAAGAACTGGCTAAAATAGTGGAAAAGGCGCCGTCAAAAGCCTCAAAAGATTATGGAAAACCTTTCCTAGAAATTTTCAAGGCAGCGGAATATAACTTCTACAAAATTGACCCAAATATTTTTGCTCCAGCCGTGCTGATAATCAACAATGTGAGAACTGGCAAGGTGTTCAAAGCGGGAGAAGTCAACGTCAAAACTTTGAGGGAATCTTTAGGTTTTTGAACAAACTGGTCTTTATGGGGTTTTTACACTTTTACTCGCGATTTTATAGCTTTAGCTATTAAATAACCTATAGGAATTGTGTAAAAGGCTAAAGTAGCGTTGAAAAAAGCAATAAATGGAAGAGAGGCAACAACTGCCTCCTCTGGAAGCCCAAATCCTACAGGCGGAGGAAACCTTAGAAAAGTCCAGTTTACAAAAGTCATTATTACCACCCTAAAGATTATCCCAAAGGTTGTGAACATGGCTACTGCTGATTTCTCATTATATTTTTGAGGATTCCTCTTGCCAATCTTTGGCATAACAAGTCCGAAGAGCATACTCATTACTGCAGCGAAGTTATAGATGGGGCCGGTGATAAGCATGCCTGGAAATACTGCAAGTAAAACAAGGGTGTTTATTATGGCTATAAGAATACTGGCTGCGAGGCCGTATAGCAAGAAAGCGGCAACTATCGGTATCTCCCATATCTGATATATTAAGTATGGCGCATATGGCGCTGGAATTTTTACTGGTGAAATGTTGAGAACTATTGTTAGCGCAGCAAATGTGGCCCCAAGGGCTATTGTCTTAGTGTCAAGCTTAACTCTTTTAATCATTAGTTTCGCCTTTCTTTTAGTTGCATTTGCTGTGTTGGTTTTCGTTTCAATCACGTAGCTCTTATTATTTAAGAGTAGCTACTCAAAAAAGAGTAGAATTAAATTCGCCTCTGTTGAAAAATAAATATGGCTAACGCGTATATTTTAGCGGGAAAACTGTTGTCATATGGTTTAAAAATTCCCTTTAGCGAAGTTAAAAAGTGGCTTGAAAACGAAACAAGCCCGGTCCTTACTCCTGTTCACGCAAAGGCTCAAAAACTACTTAACGAAATGAGTAAGGCGCTGGGGGATTTAATTGATGCCTCCAGAATGCTTTTGGAGAATAGCCGAAAAGAAATTGAAAAACGAAACATGAGAACCTTCGGAAGAGCCAAAGCCTTGAATAAGCTGGCCAAACTATTTCTGGAAAGGTTTCAGCAAATTAAAGTCCCAGAAAAGCCTTCTTACAGGGAATTTGAAGAGTTTGTAAAAACCACACGAGAAGCTTTTGGAGTAACCGACATTGACGTTAGAAACTGGTTTCCAAGAATTTCCCCTTTCTTCATTCTTGATAGAGGAAAATTTGTAAGAGCCTTCGAAAAGGCAAAGGAGTCACTAAAAGAACTTAACGATTTTCTAACCAAAGAATATGTCAAAACAAAGATTTTGGAGGACACCTTCAAACTTATAGAGGATGTTGAAGTGCTGGAAACCCAGATAGCCGCCATGAATGCTCAAAGAAGAAAGATTGAAGATGAAAAAGTAAAACTTGAAAAAGAAACCGTTGAAATTCAGCGGAAAATGGCTGAACTTAAAGGTAAGGCAGAAATTAGCCAGCTAAGCGAGATAAACTTGGAAGTGGAAAATTTAAGGAAGGAAGTGGAATCCAGCTTAAGGCACCTTCAAAAACCCTTCGTGAAACTTCAGTCGCTGGCACTTCACAGCAAAGGAAGCGGTCTAACACCGGAGGAGCTTAAAAAACTTAGTCAGTATATAGCTGATCCCTTTGAGGCGTTCTCAACTGAAGATGCGGACTACCCTATTTTGAGACAAATCCTCCATAAAGCTTTAGGCTTAATTTCCAATGGAAAGTTAAAGCTTAAACAAGACAAGGAGCGGAAGGCAAAACAAGCAATAAACGAGATTTTAAGGGAAAATTCCCTTACAAACCTTCATAAGAGATGCACGGTTGCAAGGCTGCAGAAAACTCAACTTTCCACATCAGCCACCCTACTAGAGACTAGAACGGAGCTGTTAAAACTTCAAGAACATTTTGAAAGGCTTAAGAAAAATAGAGAAGCCTTGGAGTCTGAAGTTTGTGTTATAGAGCGAAATTGTAAAGAAACTTTGTGGAAAATCCAAAATAACAAAAGCCAAATAGAAAAGAACATCTTTGATTTCACTGGTAAAAAAATTAAAATCGAATAGCAAAAGGGTTGTGTCTTGCAATCAAGCCTCCAGCAAATAGTTAAAGAAGCCCTGGAAATTAAATATGAAGAATTCAAAAGCCTTATTGAAGAAGTTGTTAGGCTTGTCTGCAATGAAAAGGGCAAAGTTGGAAATTTCGAAGTTTACGGAAGACTCGTGAAGCTTATGCCTTTGGGGAAAACGTTGATAGTTGGAGACTTGCATGGTGATTTAGAAAGTCTAATTGAAATTTTAAAAGGAAGTGGTTTTCTGCAGAGAATGCGCGAAAACCGCAACACCTCCATAATTTTTCTAGGCGACTATGGAGACAGAGGCTTTCACTCTGCGGAAGTCTACTACACGATTTTTAGGCTTAAACTGCTTTACCCAGAGCAAATAATCCTTATGCGGGGAAACCATGAAGGCCCACAAGATCTTTTGGCATCTCCCCACGATTTGCCCTTCCAGTTTCAAATGAAGTTTGGCGAACGATGGAGAACAGCCTATACCAAAATCCGCGAACTTTTTGAATGTTTATACAATGCCGTGTTTGTTGAAGAACGGTACTTAATGATCCATGGAGGTCTGCCTCCGCAAGCGAAAACAATGGAGGATTTGGCATACGCCCATGCCAGACACCCAGAGGAAAATCTCCTTGAAGATATGCTTTGGAGCGACCCAAATGAAAAGATCACCGGAGTATATGCGTCCCCTAGGGGTGCTGGGAAACTTTTCGGTGAAGATGTTACAGATAAAGTGCTTAAACGGTTTAACGTAAAAATTCTGATAAGGGGCCATGAGCCATGTGAAGAGGGCTTCAAAATAAACCATAAAGGCAAGGTTCTTACCCTTTTTTCAAGGAAAGGGCCGCCATACTATAATCTTCACGGAGCATACCTTATCATAGAGCTTTCCAAAAAATTTCAAAGCGCGGAGCAATTAGTCCCACATATCCACAAGTTTTGAACTTTATTGCGGACGTCTCGCGGAAACTTTAAGAACTAAGCTAAGCAGCATTTCCACTTATGGAAAAGGCGGTAAAAGCTTGAAAATTGGAATCGTAACGAAGGATCCTGAAGCATATGGTTCGGTGACACTGAGGGAAGCATTAGCAAAACGAGGCATTCCAAATCTCTGCCTAAGCTTTCCCCAACTTGTTGCACGTGTGGGGTATAAGCCATACCTTAACGTGGGTGGACAAGACATTTTAAAAGAACTGGATGCTTTGATAATTCGTCCCATTGGACGAGGTTCTCTTGAAGAAATAGTTTTCAGAATGGATGTTCTCTACCGTCTTCAAAGGTTAGGCTTGTGTATAGTTAATCCTCCAGAGGCAATTGAACACTGTGTTGACAAATACGATATTTTAGCCATTCTGGAAGACAACGGTGTGCCCGTACCTCGAACAGCAGTAACTGAAAACCCAAACGAAGCGTTAAGACTTTTCCATGAACTTGGGGGAGACGTTATTGTAAAACCCCTTTTCGGCTCAAGAGGAATAGGCTCTACTCGTGTAACAGACCCAGAGGTTGCCGTAACGATTTTTAACGCTATAACCTTTTATCATGGAGTAATCTACATTCAAGAGTTTGTTCCCCACGGCTTTTCAGACATCCGCGCCTTCGTGATAGACAACCATGTTGCCGCAGCCATGCGTCGAGTTTCAACGAGTTGGAAAACCAACTACAGCCAAGGCGCCCGCCCAGAATCCATTTTATTAGAAAGCTCCCTTGAAGATTTAGCCGTAAAATCCGCAAAGCTTATTGAGTGCAAAATTGCAGGCGTAGATATCATTGAAAGCCCGAAAGGGCCTATGATTGTAGAGGTTAACAGTCAGCCTGGATGGAAAGGACTCCAGTCAGTAACCAAAATAAACATTGCAGATGAAATCGTAAACTTTGTACTATCAGAACTAAAAAAATGAGGGGGTATCCAATTATTATTGAGGTGGAAATATTTAGAATTGACACTACAGCCAAGAAAACCGAAAAATTTAAGGGTTATGTTGCAGAAGAAAAACCCCTCTACATTTTTATAAAAAAAATTCAATACGCCACTATATTTTGCTCTCCAAGAGATCTTAAGGAAATGGCAGTGGGACACCTACTTTCAGAAGGCGTAATAAAAACGGTGGAGGAAATAACTGAAATAACCTTTGAGGAAGATGGCATATGTCATGTGAACTTGAAGCCCACGATAAACTTGGAAGCTAGGCTGGGGATTGCACAGCGTTTTTCTCGCATAATTCTATCAGCATGTGGAGGCCCATACCGGCCTCAAGCTATAAAACAGCTTAAGAAAATTAAGTCAAAAATAACTGTTAAAGCCGAAACAATACAAAACTGCGTAATCAACCTAAACCGTATTGCAGAAACTTATAGAAAAACCAGAGGTGTTCATGCAGCTGCAATATACGAGAGGGAAGGTACGCTTTTGGCTTTCGCTGAGGACGTAGGACGTCATAATGCAGTGGACAAAGTAATAGGCATGTGTGCCCTAAAAAACATGGATTTCGGTCAATGCTTCTTAGTCTTAAGCGGTAGGCTCACAGGAGACATAGTTTTTAAGGCGGCAAGGGTTGGCATACCCATTATAGCCTCTATAGCTGCAGCCTTAGATTCGGGGATCAGCATCGCAAAGGAGGCGAACCTAACATTAATTGGTTTTGTCAGCTTAAAGGGCATGAACGTTTATACTTTTCCTGAGAGAATTCTCTCGTAGGGGTCTTCAGCTTTTTCCGGGAAAACTGTTTCTTCGCCCTTTTTAACCATTAAACGCCTTTTGTCCTTCGTAAAATTTCCTATAAAATGCGCTTCAACACCATTCTTATGCAGAGTTTCTTCAACCTCTTCCTTTGCTTCTGGACTAACGGAGGCCAAAAGAGTTCCCGTAGAAGACATGGAAAGCATCTGCAACTCTGAGAGGTTAAACCAATCTTTAAGGACGTAAACCTCCTTAGCAAAGGATAATTTCTCAAATTCCACTCTAAAGCCCACATTGGAAGCTTCAGCCATCTCGTTTAAGGCAGCAGTTAAACCGCCTTCAGTTGCATCATGCATAGCGTGAACCCCTCTAATTTCAGCTAGAGATAACGCTTCTTTCACACAACTTTGCATTGTGACCAAATTTTTTAGAGCTGCGGCTTGTTCTGTGCCAAAAAACCTTTCCGCTAAGGATTCATGTGTTAACGCGAAGTTCACTGCCACTTCTAAGCCTAAGGGTTTCACGCATAGAATAAGGTCTTTTGGTTTTGCGTTTCCAGGCGTAATAAGTTTGCCTCTGCTTACCATGCCATATGCCGTGCATACGCCTATAAGGGTTGATAAACCCTGGTAGGTTCCCGTATGTCCAGTTACAACAGCCATTCTAAGCTCTTCAGCAGCTGTGCAAGCCTGTATCATAATTCCATAGAAAGTTTCCGGCTTTGTTGAAGGCGGTCCTAAAAGGTTTATGGCACAATATTCTGGTTTAGCCCCGAAAAGTGCCACATCTGAAGCCGCATAGTGGATCAGAAGCCACCCAAACCATTTTTCTGGAACACCAATGCACGGGTCTGTGGATACAACTAAGCACTTATCCTCAAGAATGTGCACCCCAGAATCGAATCCAGGCGAAGGGGGAACAATCATCCGCTGGTTCTTTTTTACGCAGCTCAGCAGTTTTTTAAGTTCTTCTATGCCAAGTTTTCCCATCCACGTTTAACCCTTTTCATTCTTATTCTTTAAGAAGTTCAATTCCTCGACGGGTTATTTTGAATGGAATCCACCCTAAGGGATGGTCACAGCCTTCCATTTTCACTATGCGCAGTTCCCGACGGCATTTTTCCTCATTAAACCTGAAAAAGAATATATTGTGTGCTTTGTTTAAGTCTAGGTCTACTGCTCTCTGCGTCGCCACATCCTTCTGGGTTGCCGCAGTCATAATGTCAATGTTGACTATGTTGTCGTAGTGACTCCAGTTAATTGTCCAGTCTTCAACGGGCTCCATATACTTCAGTTCGTAGAGAGAAAACATTTGTTCGCTGAAGTCTCCGGCTGCAAACCGTGTTACGCCCTTTTCTGAAAGCATTCTGTCAATGCGTTTCATCTCCTCAAAATTTTCTAGGCTGAAATATGTGACCCTAGGATCTTTCGGATAAGGCTCAAAGTGGGGGAATGCTTGAATAGCGATGAACTTGCCCCTTTCAATATATGGTTCAATATCCCATCCGAAGGATTTAAAATAGGCCATTAACCGCGGGAAAGGCTTATCCATAACGTCGTAAGCCACGGTTTCGCCTTCGCACAGTCCCTGCCAAAGAAACTGCATGGCGAAAACGGTCTTCCCAGTTCCAGGCAAGCCGTAAAGAATGTTGCGCGAGCCAGATTCAATGCCGCCGCCTATTAAATCGTCAAACTCCTTGATTCCTGTTTTACGCTTTGCCATCATTCACCACCTTTAGAGAAAAATTTTAATAAGTTTGCTTTCTTGCAGCAGATAGACTATGTAAATGCTTATGGCTAGTTCAGGTAGCAAGTAGCTTCCATTGTATATGGCTGAATACACTGCTGGGTTCATTCCTTCAGGGGCGTAATTAGCGAAAAAAATCACTCCTGAAACAAAATGGGCTATAAATCTGCCCCAAATACCAACGTTGACGCCTAAAAAGGGACGGTTGTGGAAAAATCCTGCCAGTCCAAGGGCGCCGAAAGCTAATGGATAGTCGAGAAGCAACTGGGCTGGATGCACTATGAAGGGTTCGACGGCAAGCTGCACAAAACCATAGACAACTGCTGCAAATAACCCTATTTTTGGGCCTCTTCTCAGGGCTAACCATAGGATGGGCACCATGGAACCAGCAGTTACGGAACCTCCTTGGGGAAGACTGAAAACCTTGATATAACTTAAAGCCGTTGCAAGGGCGACAAAAGAGACGATTTCTGCTATTACTTTGGTGGGAGAACTAATTTTTGGTTCTAATGCTTTATCATTCAACGGTTTTCCCTCCGCCGGTATTACCCGGATCAGGTTCTAGGGGTCGACGGCGTTCAGCCGTCCTCTCAGCCGGGTCACTGCCCAGCTCCCCCAAACCTTTTGATGGAGTAATTGTTATCTACTTGTATATTTATTTTTCCTAAGTCGAATTTGCTGAGATGTCGCAGATGAAGCCTTTGCCTAAAGAGTTTGACGCCATAGCTGTTGAGCATAAGTGGCAGAAACTTTGGGAAGACATGTGCGTTTACCGTTTCGACTGGAAAGACTTTACTCGCCCAACTTTCAGTATTGATACTCCGCCGCCTTATCCATCCGGCGAGTTCCACATGGGAAACGTCCTTAACTGGACATACTTTGACATAGTGGCCCGTTACAAACGCATGAGAGGCTATAATGTTTATTTTCCGCAGGGATGGGACTGTCACGGTTTAGGCATAGAAGTTCAAGTGGAGAAAGAGCATGGCATTAGGAAGCGCGACTTGCCCCCGGACAAGTTTCGCAGCCTATGCATGCAGCTTGTAGAAAAATACATTGGTATGATGAAGGAGGGCATTATACGCCTTGGCTGCAGTGTGGACTGGACAACGGAATACCGCACTATGGATCCGGACTATTGGAGACGCACCCAGCTTAGTTTCATAATCCTATACCGTAAAGGTCTTATTTATCAGGGGACGCATCCGGTGAACTGGTGTCCCCGATGTGAAACCGCCATTGCGGATGCTGAAGTAGACTATGAGGAACGGAGGGGAAAACTCTACTATATCAGATTTCCCTTCGAAAAAGGCGGCGAATATTTGCTTATAGCAACAACACGCCCAGAATTTATACCTGCATGTGTCGCAGTTGCGGTAAACCCTGCGGACGAAAGGTATAACGAGCATATTGGTAAAAGAATAACTGTTCCATTAGTGAATCGCAGAGTGGAAATAATTCCAGTTGAGGGCGTTGACCCTTATTTCGGTACTGGCGT
>JAWCNE010000021.1:0-25421 GCA_038849025.1 Bathyarchaeia archaeon | reverse complement strand
AAACAACGGAAAAGCAGAGAAAGCCTTAGAAGACGTCTACAAAGGCGTTTGGGCCATCACTGAAAAATACGAGTTAGAGGCAGCAAAAACCACGCAATTAGTGCTTGGAGCAACTGAAGTTTTGAAAACTCTAAAAGACAAAGGCTTAAAAATTGGCTTGTGCACCGCAAGCAGTGAAAAAACAGTAAGTTACATCCTAAAAAAGTTTAAAATTGAAGATTTCTTTAATGTCGTAACTCCGAGGGATAGGGTTAAAAACGTTAAGCCGGATTCGGAACATCTCGAAGCTGCCTTAAAAACTTTAGGAGTGAAAACTGAAGAAGCCCTAATGGTTGGAGACAGCCCCATAGACATGGAATGCGCAAGAAAACTTAACACCATTGCTGTAGGCATCCCCACAGGAGTTTCCAAACCCCAAGAACTCATAGACGCTGGAGCACATTACTTAATCACCTCAATAACTGACCTGCCAAACCTAATAGAACAAATTAACAAAACTTGAATAAGCTGCAGAAAAGAATTATTTAGCAATAAGAAGTTTATTGTTAAGAGTTGGATGTCTCCAATTTTGAATTTTAAACGATTTGGAAAGCCAGCCAGCAAATATATATCATAACGCCTGCTAGAAAGCTGAATATACAGAACATGTAAATGTAGGCACTGCTTAAACCTTCGATGGCGCCTAAATTTCAGTACCCCTTTGGGCAATTCTTGAAATGGGAATAACAGTTATAAAAGGCTCCATGGACAAGTTTTGCAGTCTACCAGTTTTATATGAAGGAGCGATTAAGATTGGAGAGAAGGATAATCTTAGCTGCTGGTGTCTTTCTTTTGCTGTTGTTTTTTATGGCTAACGCATATGGAAATGGAGGCAGCGGAGTCATACTGCAACCAGTGCAGAAACCTGCATCCGGGCAAGCATATGCGAGGTTAGAGACCATTGAACTTTGGCTTGTTCACACTCCAGACAACATTCGAAACCGTGAAGCTAGAGCACTCATTGATGGCAAAGAAATAGTATTAAGCCTCAAAAACGTAACCTTCTGCGAAATTTGGCAAATGCCTGCTGAGGTTTGGGCTGCAAACATAAGCCTTTCAAACGGAGAACATACATGCCAATACTTTTACGTTCAAAGCATTAAGCAGAGCGGTAATTTCTGGGCTGACTCTCACGTGTACACCACTAAACCATTCGAGTTTTACGTAGTTGGCGAAGAGCAATATTCTTCAATTTTAAAGGAAACGCAAACAGATGAAACGGTCAAAGACGAGGATCTCACAGGAACCTCTGCAACGCTAGATTTAAACGTTGCTTGCCTTTATTTGTTGCTAGCTGTGGGATTAAGTGTCAGTATGGTAAAGGCACGAAACAGGTTGACAACAGCCAAAAGAGAAAATAATAAATAAAGTTTTAACCTTCACTAAACCTCCTTCAACGCTTGCAAAGAATTTTGATAGTCAAAACAAGTATTTAAGTTTCTAACAGTTTAAAAAGGGAAACTCCTAACCAAAAATGAAGCAAGAGGCTGAGGATAATGTCCAAACATGAAGGAAAGACGTTTAAACACTTATATGTAACAGCGGAAAAAGGAGAGGGGAAGCTTTCAGACGCCTTTAGGATTTCATGGATTAGGTCTTCCATATTTTTGGGAATTATCTTGCTGGCTGCAGGCTTAATTACGATTTTAGTCTTGAAAATTTTAAATGTCGGCAGCTGGCAGTTTTTCTTGGATGCGAAAACCTTTGTTAAGGAATACGGTCTTATAGGCATTTTCTTCATAACAATTCTTGCAGGGACCATAGTGCCCCTTGGAAGCCCGGCCATCGTGGTGGCTGCCGCCTCTTTAGGCGTTGAGCCCATACCTCTAATTCTGGTTGCAACAGTAGGATTTACAATAGGCATGACAATCAATTATGGTTTGGCTTGCAGTTTAGGAAGACCTTACGTAATTAAGAAGGTTAGCGTGGCTAAGCTTGAGGAAATTTCAGTTTTGTGGAGCAAATGGGGATGGATTGTCTACACAGTGTTTGGGCTTATCCCCTTTCTGCCAGTGGAGCTTTTATCGCTTTTCTGCGGACTAATAAAAACGCGCCTTGACCTTTTTCTGGTTTTAAGCTTTACACCTAGACTTATTGTCTTCACAATTCTAGCCTATTTTGGAACACAAATAGGCGGATGGATAGGAATAACTTAAAGCCTTTACAGTGCTTGCACTTTAGGAAAAACATATATTCTGTTCTTTAAAATTATCAAGGCGAGGGAATAAAATGGAAAGACAGTTAAGAAAAACTTCAACAATCGTGGTTTTGATTCTAACGTTGACAGTGGCTACATTAATTGCCAATGCACTACCAGTTAATGCTCAAGAGCTTCCTGAAAGGCCTACTTATGCTTTTATTGAGGTGGCGCCGAATCCTGTGGGTGTTAATCAGCAGGTAAGCGTTATGTTTTGGCTGGATAGTGCTCCGCCTACTGCTGCGGGTCCTGCAGGGGACCGGTGGGAGGGTATGACTGTGAAGATTACTAAGCCTGATGGTTCAACTGAGACTAAGGGGCCTTATAGGTCTGATGCTGTGGGCGGCGCCTATTTCACATATAAGCCTACAACCACGGGAACCTACAAGTTTCAGTTTAGCTTTCCAGGGCAGACCATTGCAGGCGTCTATTATAAGCCAAGCCAAAGCCGAGTGGTGGAGCTTACGGTCCAGCAGCAGCCCATAGAGGCTTGGCCGGACATACCCCTACCCACAAGCTACTGGACAAGACCCATAAACGCAGAACTCAGAGAATGGTACAAAATAGCAGGAAACTGGCTAATGCCAGCCTACAACTCGCCTTATAGACCCTTCGACGCCGGTTCAGCCTTTAACCCCTATACTACAGCACCTGAAAGCCCTCACGTACTATGGACTAAAGAATTAGACTTTGGAGGTATAGTTGGCGGAGAACTTGGCTACGGCGCAAACTATTACACTGGCATGAGCTATGAAATGAAGTTCACCCCACCAACCATCATGTACGGAAGACTATACTACAACATATTTGGGTTAGGCGGTTTCATGGGTGTGAATTTGCCGGGTGTTGTCTGCGTAGACTTGCGCACTGGAGAGGAAATATGGCGCAAAGAAGACATGCCACAAATAAACTTTGGCCAAATATTTGATTACGAATCACCAAACCAGCATGGAGCCCAACCATATTTGTGGAGTTGTACTACTACTGATTGGAAAATGTTCGACGCCTTTACAGGAGCATTGTTAGTAACTCTAGAGAATGCAACTTCAACTGTAGGCGGATTCTCCACAAATGTTGTATTTGGACCCCACGGAGAATTGCTAGTTTATAGCATTAGTGGCGCGAACAACCGGTTTATAATGTGGAACTCAACTAAGGCGATCACTGAACGATGGAACCTTATTTTTGGCGGAGCGGGCATAATGACCGCCACTCTACGATGGATGTGGAGACCTGGCTTCCCTGGTTTCACTGAGCTTGATTGGAGGGACGGAATACAATTGAACGTTTCAATACCCGATGTCCCCGGACAGCAATCATTAAGCTTTGTTGACTATGAAGATGGCGTAGTACTTGCCGAGTCAGTATTGCCAGGCGATCCCTATCCAACATTCGTCCATATAGGCTATAACGCTACTACGGGAACTGAGCTTTGGCGCCAAAACAGAACAAACTACGGTTTCGGCTTCGCAGGCCCTGCTTTGCCATCGCTTCTCTGGCTAAACAATCCTCTACCACGCGAAGGTGTTTACGCTTTCTTCCAAAAGGAAACTATGCAGTGGCATGTCTTCGACGTGAAAACAGGAAACAAGCGTTTCTCCACCAATCCATTAAGTGAGTTTACTAAAACAGACTGGAGCATGTACGATTGGCCTGCAGTACTAGCCTATGGCAAGCTTATTGTAGCTGGCTACTCAGGATGCGTTACCGCATTCGACCTCAAAACAGGAGAGCATTTATGGACTTTCGATTCAGGCCCCAGCGGGTTAGAAACGCCTTATGGCAAGTGGCCCTTCTACGGTGGCATAACAGTTGCTGATGGCAAGATTTATGTTGCTAATGGTGAGCACTCTCCAGGCACGCCCATGTGGAGAGGTGAAAAGCTGTATTCCCTAAATGCGACGACGGGTGAGAAAATATGGGATATTTCAGGATGGTTCATTGGAAACTCTATAGCCATTGCAGAAGGCTACCTAGTAGGCTATAGCGGATACGACAACCGCATATACTGCTTCGGCAAAGGTAAGACTCAAACAACGATGACAGTAACCCAGGATGTTGTTCCGAAAGGTTCAGCCATTCTAATAAAAGGCTCCGTTAATGATTTATCTCCTGCTGTTGCCGACACGCCTGCGGTTGCTGACGAAAATATGACTAGCTGGATGGAGTATCTTGTGCAGCAGAAGCCCATGCCTGAGGTTGTTGCTGGCGTGAATGTGGAGCTTTACGCCATTGATGAGGCTGGGAAAACCAGTTACATTGACACTGTTTGCACGGATCCTTTGAACGGCGGAGTCTTCCGCAAGCTTTGGACTCCACCTGAAGAGGGCACATACATCATAGCAGCCGTTTTCGGAGGAAGCAAAAGCTACTGGCCCTCCTACAGCTTCACAGCAGTAGGCGTAACAGCAGCACCAACGGCCCCAGAATTCCCTGAAATCCCAACACCTACAGATTACACGCCATATCTATTAGCCCTAACAGTAGCAATAATCGTAGTTGCCATACTCGTCATATACGCCCTTTACACAATTAGAACACTAAAAAAGTAAAATAACTGGCTAAACAATCCTCTCCTTTTTATGTTATATTTTAAGAAGCCAATTGTAAAAACCAAATAAATATTCTTAGCTCCTTTTTCTGGAGCTCTCTTTAATATCAATTATATCTCTAAATATTTTAGAGAACCTCAATACACAGCCAAGTACAAGATTCTGAGGTGATAAAGCCACGGATAATAATTCCGATACGCTTATACCAGCCACGTCAGAAATTCCAAACAGATTCGTGAAGTTTTTGAAAACTCAAAATGTGGCTTCGATCAGGCCTATTATCAACCACCAGCATTATCAATTTGAACCTTTAAGAATAGCGCAAAATTTTCTACGCATTCTACGTAAAACCCTATTTGGGGCTCTGTTAAATCTCTTGTGAAAATTTCTTTGAATTTTAAGTAAAGATTGATAATCAAAGTCATCCGTTTTAACGTATGTTATGAAACCATCCCTGTGGCTATATAGGTTTCCTTGAACCACTTCATCGTATAATTTGCTGCCTGGAACTGCAATAAATATATTGAATTGACACCAGTCGGGGTTTAAAGTCCTAGCAAATCTAAAAGTTGCTTCCATGTCTTCAACTTTTTCTCCAGGAATCCCCAGGAGAAAGGAACATGCCGTTCTAATACCAACTTCCTTACAGAGCTTAAAAGCTTTCACAGCCTGGTTAAGATTTATTCCTTTATTGAGTTTCTGCAGAATGCGCGGAGAACCCGATTCCACTCCAAACCATATCGTCCGACAACCCGCCTCCCTCATAATTTTAAGCAGATCCCTTGAAACAAGGTCAACCCTAGTATCGCAAATCCACTCCACATCTAATTCCTTTTTTATTAAAAGCTCACATACTTCTCTAGTTACCTTTTTATTTATCGTAAAGTTGTCACCTATAAAATAGACACCTTTTGTTCCGTAAGCGTTCATCAAATGTTCGATCTCCTCCACAATTCGCGAAGGGCTAAAATATCGGCTGACATGTCCCCATATCTCCTTAGTTTCACAAAAACTACAATTAAAAGGACAACCTCTAACTACGTTCATAATATCAACAGGCTTCACGTCCAATAACTCAATTTTTCTATCATACATGTCCATTTGAAGCAAATGTCTCGCGGGTAACGGAATCTCATCTAAATTGTGGATAAATTTTGGAGGATTCATCTTAAATGTTTCTCCGCTTTTATAAGCTACTCCTGGAATTCTGGATATTCTGCGAAAATTTGCCCCTTGCTTAATGCATTTAACAAGTTCTAACATCGCCCATTCTCCTTCCCCAACAATTGCATAATCTATTTCTCGATGCTCAAGTACACTTTCAAACATATACGTTGGATGAGGCCCTCCAACAACCACTTTGCAGTTTGGGTCCACATCCTTTACTGCCTTCGAGATTTCAACACACTTTTCATAATTAACAGAGTTGCAGCTTATTCCAACTATTTCTGGATTAAGCCTCTTTACTTCATTTTTAATTTCACTCACAGATTTTCTCATCAAACAGTTGTCGTAGATACTCACCGGAAAACCAGCCTTCTCAATCGTTGAAGCTATATAGGCTAATCCTAAAGGAGGAAGCATTCTTGAAAAACCCCAGGGCGACTCTGGAGGCGAATCTGGATTTATGAGTAAAATCAATTAAATCCCCTTTTATCTTTGCGTGGATAGCATTGAACCGTAATTGAGTCCAAAGGTGCCTTTTTAACTTTTCCTTAATATTACAAGCTGCCTTTGGGCAATTTTTGCGCCGCTGAAGACCTGTTTGTCTGATGCAAGACCAGCCAACGAAACAAGCATTCCTCAACTCACCAAGCCATGTTTTCACTAATTTTTGCAAAGTGCTTAAATCTAAAAACTGTTGGTGTATATATGTGCGTGAAAAATTGAAGAAAATTACCAAGCCCATTAGAATAGCACTAGTTAACCCTCCTCCTTTAAGAGGAGTGTATCATCATCAGCTTTATTTGCCCCTTGGTTTAGCCTATTTGGCGGCTGTTCTTGAGGAGGCTGGTTACGAGGTTAAAGTAGTTGACTGTCCGGCCATTGGAATCACCCATGAAAAGCTTGAAGCGGAGTTATCCTCTTTTGAGCCTTTCATCGTGGGTATCACTTCTATGACCCCAACTATAAATTCCGCTTTTTTATCCGCGAAAATAGCGAAAAAAGCGTGTCCAGAGGCTATGGTTGTTTTAGGCGGACCTCACGTCACTTTCATGGATAAAGAAGTTCTCGCTCAAGAGATGGCAGTGGATGTGGTGGTCAGGGGCGAGGGAGAAAAAACTTTTTTGGAAATTGCGCAAAAATCTTGCAGCCAGAAGCCTTTACATAAGATCGATGGCATAACTTTTAGGTATAACGGTGAAATTGTTCGCAATCCTGATAGAGAATATATCCAAAATCTTGATGAACTTCCACGTCCAGCATACAAATATTTTCCACTGGACAAGTATCGACTTTTTGGAAGGAAAATCCTCCCAGTAATAACTAGCCGAGGATGCCCTTTTCAATGCGCATTTTGTGTGACGTCGCGGGTTTTTGGAAAAGCATTCCGCGCCAGGAACCCAAAGAGCGTTGTAGATGAACTTGAATGGCTAAAAGATGTTTATGGCGCTGACGCTTTTTCGTTCTACGATGACACCATTACTTTTGACCGTAAAAGGATTCTTGAGATTTGTGAAGAGATTTGTAATAGAAAAATAGGTCTTCCATGGGATTGTCAAACTAGAGTTGACCGTGTTTCTAAAGAAATTTTGGTCCAAATGAAGAGAGCAGGGTGTCAGCAAGTTTTTTTCGGGATCGAATCGGGATCGCAAAAAATCCTCGAAGCTGTGAAAAAAGGAACAACCGTTGAACAAAACGAAAGGGCGATTAAATGGGCAAAAGAGGTAGGTTTATTCGTAGCTGTATCGGTTATTGTGGGATATCCAGGGGAAACAACAGAAACATTGAAACAGACTATTAACTTTTTAAAGAAAACAAAACCTGACGACGTATATATATGTATAGCCACTCCTTATCCTGGAACCGAACTTCGTAACCTAATAGAGAAAATGGGATGGAAAATGTCAACAGAGTGGCAACTCTACGACACAACAACCCTAGTATTTGAAGATCCTATGCTATCCGCTGAAGACATTAATAAACTAAGGCAAAACTTTTACGATAGCTTTTACTCTCCAACATATATTCTTAGACACTTTGTTAAAAGAAACTTTTACAGCCAAATAATGGCAAGAACAGCTTTAAATCACATTTTATGGAGACTTAAATCCATTTTCTGAAGGCTAAAGAAAACCAGATAACTTTCAATTTTATTTAATTCAAAAAGCTGGCTTTGTCATCGGAAATCTATCTAGGTTATTTTCATCAATGCTATATGCGGTGTTCCATATGCCTGAACCGTCCAATTCCTCGGCTTGTGGGTATAAGTCCTTGTAATTACTCCAATAATTTCCTTCGCTGCCATCATCCCAGATGTTTTCTGAATTTGAAAGAGTAACTTGCACACCATTGTCTATAAAGTTGTTATGGTAAATTGTGTTATTAAATGAATCGCTGAGACCTAGTCCAATGTCATTGTTTGCGAAGGTATTTTTTGTTAAAAGGTTTTGCAAAGAACTGGAAAGATGGATACCCTGATAGTTTTGGGTGATGTTATTTCCAGAGATGGAATTGTTAACCGATGAATAGATGAATATGCTTAAACGGTTATTTGCTAGGGTATTCTTGTCAATAGTGGTATTGTTTGAATATCCCAAGTAGATGGTGTAGTTGCCATGTGATGTTAACCTGTTTTCGTATATTTTGTTAGATAGAGAGTTTTTGAGCCAAATACCACAAAAATCGTTCTTCGTCAGCGTGTTCGAAACGATACGGTTGTACGAGGAATAAGCAAGCCATATGCCACAATAATTGTCTGTTAAATTGTTTTGCAACAAAACGTTGTTAGATGCAGATACAAGATATAAGCCATAGTCAAAACCTTTTATTGTCATATTTTTTATTGTTACGCCGCTCCTATCAGTCAAATCAATTCCCTTGGATCCATAAACATTCATTCCTTGAAGGACATGTCCGCCTCCATCAATTATGATGTTGTCCCTTTCAACAACGATAGGAAGATATACATCGGCAGTAAGAACGTATTGATCTTTCTTCACTTTCGAAATAGGGGCTGTAGAGGGTTCAATACTACCGTTTGCCCGTATATAAATAGCGTTTAAAGGGGGTGAGGGTGTTTGTTGTTCCCCTTGCGAGGCGCTAGGCGGATGCGACTGATTATACGGCTGGATGGATTGCCATACTGCAAAAACACTAAGTATGAGGGCGATTAGGCATACAACCCCAAGAATTTTTCCTTTAGACCATCCCTTGGGCTTCTTTTCTGCTTCTCTTTCCCTTCGTATTCGATAACTCTCAAGGGCTCTCTGGTATCTTATTTGTCTCTCCCGCAACCTTTCCTTCCAGTTCTTCCTGGTCTTTTTATCCTTTTTTGACATTTCACACACACAGCTTTAATACCGAAACCCTGCCATTCCATCTTTGTGAAGGCGCTTTGTTTGTAATAAAGGTTTTCAAAATAGATCGTCATCTCAATAAGCCTTTATAACGCCTTTTATACGCAGATTACGGCGCGGCCTCTAAAGGAAAACACCACTAAGTACGCATCTCAAGCCAAACCATAGAAGCAGAACGCACCTTTAATAAAGAGTTCACTCTTCGACTATAAACCTGCACAGAAATTGTATGAAAAACTCCGAAGATAGATTTTGCTTTGCAAAAGCATAAAAACTAGGATCACGTAATACCCTACGTGGTCAAGAGCATGAACTTAAGGATCATAAGAAAAACCATACCTCTTCTCTTACCGTTTCTAATCGTGATTAACTTAGTGACGGCTCAAACTTCGATAGGAGTTTCACCTGGAGATACTTTTACATATAATTTTTATGCTTTTTGGAGCTCAACCGATCCTACAGCTTCAATCCCTGCCGATGTACTCGCATTAAACGAGACAAGGCTTATTAAAATAACCGTGCATCAAGCCGCAGGCGCAATGGTTATAATGAACATCACGAAACAGTTTATAAACGATACAGAGGTTAGCACACAAGTTTTTGTAAACTTGCTAAGTGGAGATGGGGATGGATTTGGCTTAATAATTGCACCTAACCTTACAAAGAACAGTCTTGTATATCCCATGGGGTTAAACACTAGCAATTCCTTTGTAATAGATGAGGAGCTCGTACGCACATACTCTTTTGGAGAAAGAGAGGTGCTTCACACTTCAATAAACAAGACTGGCTTAACCGACTACCGTTACATTTATTATGATATGTATTTTGATAAAACTACCGGCGTAATGCTTGAATGGTATGTGGAACAGGTTTCGCGCAGCGCTCCAAACGAAAAAACTGCCGTACTCTGGAAAATTAAAGATTTTAATGTAAAAGCAAAGGAAGAACCTTCGAATCAAACAACGGAAGTACAGCCAGCGTGGCAGACGCCATTAACTTTGGGCGCCCTATCCATTGTTGCCTTGCTTATCGGTTTTTATGCGTATAAAAAGAGGAAAAAAAGTATGCGTAGACGCCGTAATTTAAATAGCTAAGTTTTTAACACAATATCAAGTGCAACTATCTCATATTTTTATTAACATCTGTAATTTTATCAGCGTTTTCCTTTTTGTCACACCGCATAATCATATCATATCCTTGGAAAGGCTTTAAACCAGTAATGTCATAAGCTATAATAATAGAAACCCTTATTAAAACAAAATTCGAATGTCTGGTGATAATTATGCCCGCCAAGAATAGAGGACCCTTACTTATAACTTCTTGGAGAGCAACTAGAGCTTGCAACCTCAATTGTGTTTACTGCAATGTTGAGGCTAAGATGCAACCAGCTTCAGACGAGTTAACCACTAAAGAGACGCTTATGTTAGTGGATCAAATATACGATTTTGGCTCGGAATGGTTTGGGTTGAAAGGCGGAGAGCCTCTAGCAAGAAAGGATGTTTTTGAAACCATAAGTTACGCGAGAAGCCTTGGACTTAAAATATGCTTGCTAACCAACGGATGGTTTGTGGATGGGGAAATTTACGACAACCTTGTAAAGAATGAGGTTTTGACCTCAATAAGCATTGATGGCTCAGAGAGTGCCAACGATGCCTTGAGAGGAAAAGGCTCATACAAGGCAGCCTTATCCGCCATAAAGAAACTTTCCGATGCTGGAATATTAAACGGTTTATCAATGGCAATCACCTCCATCAACTACAAAGAAGCCGACCACATAGTTTCCCTAGCTGAAGAATACGGTGCAAGATTCGTATGGTTCAACCATTTGCTTCCGTGTGGAAGAGCCAGAGGTAAAATACAGCTTGAGCCTAGTCCAGAACAGTATGAATGGTTCCTAAACCACTTATACGATTTAATGCATAAAACCTACAAGAAAGAATTTGACTTCCATATTCACTGCCCCTTCTTCGCCCGCATATATAAAGAGAGAAACCCCTCTAGATTTCAAGAATGGTTTGACAATAAATCGACAAGCAGATGCATATATTTCCTCTTCGGTGGGTATCTAAGCGTCCTAGAAAATGGGGACGTAAGACCTTGCTTTTACTCAGAAGGCTTAATAGTTGGAAACATTAGGGAAAAACCCCTAAAGGAATTATGGAAAGAGATTAATCAGTCAGACTTTTATACAAGACTGAGAAACCCTGACAACTTAAAAGGGAAATGCGGAATCTGCGAATACAGATATATCTGTGGTGGATGCAGAACTAGAGCCTATGCACACACTGGAGATTACTTTGAATCTGATCCAGCATGCGCCTACCTACCAAAAAACAAGCTTCACACATGCACCGACGCCACGAACATAGCCTATCTTAGAAGGGGAAAGTAGAAACTTTAAGATTTCGCAGCTTGAAACGGAACACAGTTAATGGGGTAATGGAAATCTCCATTTAGTAGTGTGTTGAAAGTGAGGCGCAACTAATACGGGTGAAAATTAAGTGATAAACACAGGGGATGTGTTGATTGCCTTATGTGTTCTATTGCTGGCCTTGGTTATAGATTTGGTTTTTGGCGACCCCTCCCCTAATATGCCTTGGAAAATACGTTACAAACTTCATCCCACAGTTTGGATGGGTAAATTAACCAGATCCCTTGAAATCCGTCTGAGAAACCCTAACCCAAAAATAGAAAAGTTGGATGGCGTAATTTTGGCATTAATTGTAATAACAACCTTCACTTTGCCTACTTATTTTTTGCTGGAACTCATCAAAACATATTTTGGAATCATCGTTTACATAATAGTAGCCGCTCTCCTTCTTAAATCAGCCATATGTGTAAAGCTTGAAACCGAGTGGGCTATCGCTGCGTCAGAAGCCATAAAAGCTAATGATTTGAAAGAAGCGAGAAAATATGCACACTTTTCCAGAAGAGATCCCACAAGCTTAACTGGTTCACAGATAGCATCTTCAGTTGTTGAATCAATGGCTGAGAACCTAACGGATTTTAAATTGTCGCCCCTTTTATACTACGCCCTCTTTGGAGTACCCGGGGTCATCGCATTCCGAGCGATAAACACACTTGACGGGATGGTAGGTTTCAAAGACCCTATTCACATAAATATAGGCTGGTTTTCAGCAAAATTAGACACCTTGGCTAACTACATCCCGGCCAGATTAACAACCCTCCTAATAGTAGTGGCGGCCGCCATTTTGGGGGAAGACCATAAAAACGCTTGGATAATAGCCTGCCGCGATCAAGCTAAAGTTCCAAGCATAAATCATGGTTGGCTTATGGCAGCCATGGCTGGAGCATTAAACGTGCAATTAGAGAAACCGGGATATTACGTAATCGGCGATAAGAAAAATGAATTATCCTATGAGCACATCCTTAAAGCCTTAAAAATAAGGAACACCGTGATGGTTCTCTTCTTGGTTTTGATATGTTTCCCATTGATGCTCTTAAGCAATTTTGTTTTCGGATTTATATTTAACGTTACTCCATTCTAACTCAAATCTGCACAAGCTTTTGCAAGCATCTTCATAATTGGCAAGTTATAGGGACATCTTGGCTCGCACTCCCCGCATTTTGTGCATTTATCTGCTCCAACTTGTAGCCCGCCATAAAGTTTTCTTGCCCAGTTCTTAAGGTTGTAAACATCGAAAAACGTGTGAAAACGAAGAATAGCAGGTATGTTTAAGTTTTGAGGGCATGGGAGGCAAAGTCCACAGTCCCTGCAGCAACCTTCAAGTTCAGCTCTGAAAAGGTCTTCTTCAACTCTTGTTAATCCTCCATACTGGTTTCCAACACTGGCGGCAACTTCAACTTCTTCAATAGATCTCAATCCAACTACTGCAGCAGATATGTCTTGAGCCAACACAAACTTGAGCGCTGTTCGAACTCTTGAAACTATGTGGGATCCAAGAAAACGTTTAAGGTCAGGTTCGTCGGAAAGCAGAGACAGCGATGGATTATACAAGCAAGTTATTAAATTGGAGGTTTTAGCTGAAAGGGGCTTCATGGCTGCAACACCCACATCTAAGCTTTTTGCAAGGGGAACCAGCTCCTCTAAAGCCTGTCTTGTTACAACGTTAATGGGAACAAGAACGGTGTCAAACTCGTTTGTTTTAACGGCTTCAGCAAGCACTAAAGGCTTGTGGCCCGTAATACCAATATAGTTTACAAGTCCCTCTGAACGCGCTTTTTTACAAGCTTCAAGGGAACCCTCTGGATCCATGGCCTTTTTCAGGGTTTTATAGTCGTCCACTCCGTGAAGTTGGATTATATCAAGTCTATCGGTTTTCAACCTTTGTAAGCTGCTTTTAATGTCTGAGTAAGCTTCGCCCTTGGTTCTTGAACCAGTTTTCGTAGCGATTACGCATTTATCTCTAAAACCTTTAAGAGCTTCTCCAATTTTTTCCTCACTATCTCCGTCTAGTTTTGCAGTGTCAAAGTAGTTAATGCCAAGCTCGAAAGCTCTTTGAACAACCTTTTTTGCCTCTTCCAAGCCTATTTCCGAAATCCAGGTGCCGCCAAAACCAATTATTGAAACTTGAAGTTCGGTTCTGCCAAACCTCCTTTTCTGCAACCGCGGCACTCTCTCTGCTGAAACATGGACTGAGCCAAGATATATCTGTTTATTCTTTCAACAAATCAATTAACGGCCATGGTAAGCATACATTACCTACTCACACACTTTTAAAGCTATAATTGTGTTAATTGTTAATGTTTCTTAATCGGGATTTACATGGAAGCGGATCTAGTATTAGCCAACGGACAAATCATAACAATGAATCCTTCTAAGCCCAACGCGGAAGCAGTGGCAATAAAAAATGGTAAAATCATAGGGGTCGGTGAATGGAATGAAGTTGTTGGATACGTGGGAGGAAGCACAAAAATAATTGATCTAAAAGGGAAGACGGTTATTCCAGGCTTAATAGACGCACACATCCATGTTGCAGATTTTGGAAGAACTTTGAGTTGGGTTGAATTAAGCGACGCCAAATCCATCGAAGAAGTAAAAGAAAAAATTAGAGTTTACTCAAAAAATGTGCCAAAAGGAAAATGGATTATAGGATATGGCTGGAATGAAAACAACTTTAAAGAAAAAAGATGCTTGAATGCTAAAGACCTAGACAAGGCTGCAATGGATAATCCGGTTGTACTATACCGCCAGCAAGGCCGAGTATGTGCAGTAAACAGTAAAGCCTTAGAATTAGCGGGCATAACTAAAGAGACAAGTTCCCCGCCAAACGGTGAAATTGAGAAAGACCCTCAAACCGGCGAGCCTACAGGCATTTTACGTGAAAGCGCCACAGACCTTCTTTGGAAAATAATTCCTGAGCCAAGCGTAGAAGAAAACATCGATAATGTTAAGCTAGCATTCCAAAAAATCTTGGAAGCTGGCATCACAAGCATACACTGGATAGTCTTGTCCCCATATGAAATTCAAATCATTAAAAATATTTGCGTAAGAAATGATTTGCCGCTTAGAATTTACCTAATTATCCCAGCAAACTTGCTGGAAGCTATAGGGAGTTTATGCTTGGAAAAAGAATCAGCTTGGGAAATGTTTAAGGTTGGAGGAGCCATAATTTTTGCAGATGGTTCTTTAGCAGCAAGAACTGCAGCCTTATCCAGTCCATACAAAGACTGTCCCACGTCCAAGGGGAAGATTCTATACACCCAAGAAAAGATGAACGAGCTAGTTTTCAAAGTACATGAGTCCAATCTTCAGCTAGTAATACATGCCATGGGTGACCACGCCGTAGCCATGGCTTTAAAAGCTATTGATGAGGCTTTAGCCAAAATGCCGAGAAAAGATTGTCGTCACCGAATAGAGCAAGCTGCTGTCCTTAATGAAAAACTTATTAGACGTATGAAAAAGCTTAAGGTTGCAGTTTCTGTACAGCCCTATTTAATTATATCAGAGTTTTCAGTGTGGTCGGCAATGGACCGTTTAGGGATTGAAAGAGCCCGTTGGCTTTATCCACTTAAAGCTTTGTTCAGAGAAGGCATAACAGTTGTTGGTGGTTCAGACTGCCCTATGGAGCCTTTGAACCCCCTTATGCACATTAAAGCGGCAGTTGCTAGACAGTTTTTCCCAGAGCAGCAAATTACAGTGGACGAGGCTCTCCGCATGTACACGATCAACGCCGCATACGTTTCATTTGAAGAAAATTTGAAAGGTTCAATTGAAAAGGGAAAATTGGCTGACCTTACGGTTCTTTCCCACAATCCATTAGAAATCCCGCCGAATGAGATAGACAGCATTAGAGTTGAAATGACAATTGTGGGTGGAAAAATAGTTTACTCCAGTTCTCTTTTAAGGGATATAGAAAAATAACCATTACCTTTCTAAACGTTTCTGCTAGAAAAACATTTAACATAAAGAAGCCCCACTCATAATAAGGGACGATGGAAATCCAATGGCACTAAACCCTATAAGATACAGCAACTTCTGGGACGCTGTTATAACATCTCCTCCTGTTAAACGAATGCTTACCTTATCATTAAAGAAATGCGATGTTTGTGGAAGACAGATACTTGAAACCGCCTTAAATGATTACGTTGGCTTAAACACACATAAATGCAGAAAGTGTGGGGTATACTCGCGAATAATAGGGTTCTGGATAGAATTTCTTAGAAGAAGCCTTTCAATTGAGGAAGGAAAAGTTAAGAGGATTCTGGCGGATAGTTATGCCAGAAGGGGGATTCAAAGTATAGTTAAAACCTTCACCTATTTTGGCTTAACAACGCCGTTGGCGGTATATTCGCCTTTTCTTGTAGTTTGGGATTTTACGAGAAAGTGCAACTTAAGCTGCAAACACTGCTACTCCAACGCGAGGGCAAATTCACGCAAAGAGTTAACTACAAAAGAAGCCTTGAATGTTGTGGATCAGCTTTCAGACTTCGGTGTTGTGGCACTGGCCTTTTCAGGAGGTGAGCCTCTAGCCAGAAAAGACTTCTTCGAAGTGGCGAAACATGCGGTTGACTCCGGCCTTTACGTTTCCCTTGCAACAAATGGAACATTGATAAATAAGCAAACAGCGAGTAAATTGAGGGAGATTGGGCTACATTATGTTGAAATAAGCATAGATGGGAGCAGTCCCGAAGCTCACGATGAATTCAGGGGATTAAAAGGCGCGTTTAACATGGCAGTGGCGGGCCTAAAAAACTGTGTTGAAGAAAACTTGTGCACCTCTGTGGCTGTTACGGCGACAAAAAGAAACTTTAAAGATATACCCAAAATTTTAGATTTAACTGAAAAACTTGGTGCAAAAAGGTTTGCGCTTTTCAATTTCGTTCCAGTGGGAAGGGGAGCAGACCTTGTTTCGCAAGATCTTTCCCCGGAGGAAAGGGAGGAGACACTTCTTTTTCTGCTCGACAAACTTCTAAGGGGGTCAAAGGTCGTCATATTGGCTACTGCCCCTCAGTTGGCAAGAGTAGCCGTAGCTCACCAACAAACTCAGAAAGGGGAGATCCTAATGCCCATGGCGCATATGCAAACCACAAAAGTGAACACAAACGCAACAGCTCTTGCCGACTTCATTGGCGGATGCGGTGCTGGAAGACTTTACTGCTCCATATCGCCAGAAGGAAACGTTCAGCCATGCGTTTTTCTACCAATAAAAGTGGGCAATCTGAAAGAGGAAAATTTTGGAGAAGTATGGCTAAACTCAAAAATATTTAACGCTTTAAGAAGTAGAGAAAACCTAAAGGGATCATGCGGAAAATGCAACTTTAAATACATTTGTGGAGGATGCAGAGCCAGAGCGTACGCCTATCACAGAGACATATTAGCCCCTGATCCGGGATGTATTCTTGTAAAGGATTAAAGGAATCCCAAATGAACGAGAATAAAGAGGTTATACTATTAAAAGCTGAGGAAGAAAGCCTTTCAGAAGCCCTAAGGGAAGCACTTAAATTTACGGGATTCAGGAGCAAAGGAACTATTGTAATAAAACCGAACATTTGCATGCCCCAATATGTTCCGGGGGCAGTAACAAGCCCCTCTCTACTTTACAGTTTAGTCGGGTTACTGCGTGAAAAAGTTGAAGAAGTCATCGTGGGAGAATCGGATGGATATAACTATTCATGTAATTTGGCATTCAAGAAAACAGGGATAGATGCAGCGGTCAAAAAAGCAGGCGGTAGAACATTAAACTTCTCAAAGGACAAATTTGTAGAGGTGCGTTTCCGAGAATCCCATGTCAAGACATTAATTCTTCCAAAAACTTTGCTTGAAGCTGACGCTCTAATCAACGCACCAGTAATGAAAACTCACGAGTTCACCATTTACAGCGGCGCAATGAAAAACCTTTTTGGGCTCATTCCGGATAAAAAGCGTATTTTTCTACATCCCTACCTAAGTGAGGTCTTATTCAACCTTTTTAGCTTTCTCAAGCCAAAAGTTGCCATAATGGATGCTTTAACAGCCATGGAGAAAAATGGCCCAACAAGAGGAACTCCTGTGAAAACATGTTTGATACTATCTAGCAAATGCCCTTTAGCCCTTGACATAGTAGCGACAAAAATCATGGGAATTGATTGGAAGGAAATAAATCATCTAAACTATATTGCGAGAAAAGTTGAACTTAAAGAGGAAGACGTTAAAACTGTTGGATATGATCTTGCAAAAGTCCGTCGTAAATTCGCCCTTCCCATAGCTGATTTGCCTGTAAGATTGCAACATGAAATATTCAAGCATGATTTTTTGACAAAAACCCTTTTCTGCAATCCAAATTTCATCAAACTATGCCAAAAACTTCTCGTTTATTACCGAAAACTTCCAGCAGCTATTTAGTCAACGCTTCATCATAGATTTCAAGCACTTGTTTAACTATGTTGTTCCAGTTGAATCTCCTTTCAACTGTTTTCCTTCCCGAAAGCCCAATTTCAAGAGCTAGGCTAGGGTTTTCTATCAGGCACAAAACCTTATCGGCTAACGCTAGAGAATCATATGGCTCGACAAGAAAACCGTTTTTGCCATTATCAATGACTTCCGGAATACCGCCCACTCTTGTTGTTACAACAGGCAATCCGCTGGCCAAAGCCTCTAACATGGCAAAGGGCATGTTTTCGTAGATGGATGGAAACACAAAAATGTCCGCCGCCTTATACAAACTGGGAAGTTTTTCATCTGGAAAATAACCAAGAAAAATAACATTTTCCCTCACTTTGAACTTCTCAGCGTAGCCTCTCAGCCTTTTTTCTTCGTCGCTGAAGCCCTTTCCTGAAATTATAAACCTCGCATTTCTCACCTTCTTGACGATATGTGGAATAGCACTTATAAGGGTTGGTAGCCCCTTCCTACTGTACAAACGACCCACATAAAGGATAAGCAAATCCCTATCA
Source organism: Bathyarchaeia archaeon (assembly GCA_038849025.1). Taxonomy (GTDB): domain Archaea; phylum Thermoproteota; class Bathyarchaeia; order Bathyarchaeales; family Bathycorpusculaceae; genus WUQU01. The sequence continues at coordinate 6,756 of JAWCNE010000021.1, read as the reverse complement.
TTGAACCCGAGTTCTCGCTTAAATTTGGCCTTATCTCTGGCTGGTTTAAACTTGTCAAGGTCGACGCCGTTGAAAATTACTTTAATTTTCCATGCGGGCATGTCATAATTTTTTAGAATTTCTTTCTTTGTGTATTCGCTGACCGCGATTATCATGTCTGAACGCTTAAGCAGCCTATATTCAAACTGTTTCAAAAACCATGTGAAGCTTCTCACAATTTTTTCGTTGAAATTTAGCTTGCTGAAAGGCTCGTTTTTAATAGCATTAGCTTCCCCATCCCATGTTGAATGAACAGTTGAAACTAACGCTGCGCCAAAATCATCTGGAACCGCGAAGCTTGGAATCAGCGGAAGGTTTGCGTGAGCTACATCCACTGGAAATTTGGCTTTTATTGCATTTAATTTTTCATAAGAAGCCCTAAAAAAGAGCAAAGGATCAATCACTGGAACCCTAGAAGCTTTAATCGAGAGAATTCGTGTTTTCTCACATGCCTTCTCCTTTCCATGTCCACTATTTTTTGTCACAATGCACACGGAGTTTCCATGCTTAACAAGCATACTGGAAAGGTAGTAAACGTATGAACCTGTTCCTCCGGTTATGGGGTAATATTCTGGGGTGATAAAGCAAACGTTGACCAAAAGTTTAGCTTTCCTCCGCTTTCAAAATTTGGGTAATAGAAATGATCCCGCCTAAAGTCCATGCAACCGCTCTAACAAAATAAACTGCAACTAAGAGCATTGCACTTGCATCTCTATACATATATGAGATTTTAACCGCAGAAACAAGATAAAAAATTAAAAGAAACACTAGAATAGAGGCGGAAACATACCACAGGAATTTTTCAAAGAAACCGGCAATAACCAACAAAATAGAAGTTGCAATCAGTGGTGGTTGTATGTTCATCCAGAAATCCGTTATGGCATCGCCCCTAATCAAACTTGGGCTTTTAAAGTAAAGCTTTGGAGTGTTTTTTCCATACTGCAACTGCTGCTTAAAATACTCTCTCCATGTTGGTCTATTGAAATGGTAACATTTTGCTTGAGGTTCAAGAACAATCTTATACCCTCCACGGGTTATTCTGACTCCTAAGTCTGTGTCATATTGGGTTGGGAGATTTTCGTTGAAGCCTCCCACTTTCTTTATGACACTTTTTTTAAGCAGTAAATTCATTGTTGCCACGCGATTAGTTTCACCCTTTATATGACTATATCTATACTTTAAGTCGTAGCCTATGCATCTTGGGAGAATACTTTCGCTGTTCCATGTTTCAATTGTTCCGCTGACCCCTCCAACTTGCGGATCTTTTAAATGTGCTACAAGCTTGTTCAACCATTCCTTTTCCAATTTTGCATCCGCATCAATTATGCCTATAACTTCACTTTCTAAATGGCTTATTGCGTAGTTATATGCCGCAGGCGCATTTAAAGGTCTTACAACAATTTTGGCCGGGTAGTTTTGAGCTATTTTTAAAGTTGAGTCTCTTGAACCTCCATCAACAACAATGACTTCAAGGAGTTCTTTTGGATATTTTAACTCAAAAATAGATTTGAGACATTCACCTATCGTTTTTTCGTTGTTTAATGTTGCAACGATTATAGAAACCTTAGGAAGACCGCTAGCATTTTCACTTTCCATATTTAGTCTCCTATAAATGCGGCCAATGTTGCCACAAAAATTTTTGCGCCGTCTCTTAAGGGGTCCAAATTTGATTTTCCGTAGGTTCTTTGTTCAAATTTAACCGGTATTTCCTTCGTCCTTAATCCTCTCTTTGCAGCCTTGATTAGCATTTCCGACTCTATCTCGTAGCCATTAGACTTTAGATTTACGTTTCTGAAAAACGATGATTTGACAGCGCGGTATCCCGATTGAGAATCTGAAATTTCTTGTTTAGTCAATGTTTTGATGAGAAAGTTAAGAAGCTGAACTCCAACTTTATTTACTCTTTTCTGAAAAATATTTTCTTTATTTAGAAACCGCGACCCGATAACAAAGTCCGCTTCACCTTTTAAAATCGGCCCAAGAAGTTTTGGAATCTCCTCGGGACTATGTGAACCATCAGAATCCAGTGTTATTATGATTTCTCCTCTAGCTTTTTTAAACCCGAGTCTTAGAGCGGAGCCTTTTCCCCTATGCTCCTTGAGCGAATAAACCTTAACTTTCCTTTTCATTGAAACTTTAAGAGAGTTATCTGTTGAGCAATCGTCCACAACTATTATTTCATATGGGAACCCAGTTCCTTCAACAACTTTCCTAACTCGTTCAATTATATTACCTACGGTAGGCTCTTCATTGAATACGGGAATAACCACGGATATTAATGGTTTATAGTTTTGCATCACCATGTTTTTGAAGCGAAGGGATTTATAAACGATGTTGATATACATCTGCAAAATGGATAGCAAAGTGGTAACAAACAGCATCAAAGAAAACATTCTCTTAAGAACTAAAACAGATAGGATTATGTGGTTTTCCATGTGGTTTTTAACTGCAGTTGCAACCTTTGGTTTAGCCTTTTACCCAATGTTCTACTTATTAATTGAAAGGCGGAACAAGCATTTTGCACGCCAAAAAAAGTTAGAGGAACTCATAGTTGCACGCTTAAGAGAGAAAGGGGAAGATTTAAAACTTGAAGGGAGCAATTTGGTTAAAAGGAAAGCCATAGCGTGGACTTTATCCATAACTTTGATATTCCCAGTATTTATTATAGCCTACCTTCTCTCTAAGGACCTAGTTTCGCACGAGGAAAAGCAACGGTTGACCTTAGGAAGCATGCTTAAAGGGAAAAGTTTTGAAGCGCCAACTATAAACATAAAACAGTGCATATTGATCACGGTGGTCACTTTAGGTTTGGGAATACTCTACTGGCTTTACAAAATTTTTAACAGTTACAACCGCCACTTTAAAGAGCAATGGATGATTGAAGATGAAATAGTTAAATTGCTTAGTGAAAAAGGAGAAAACTAGGATGAGTGAAAACCAGCGTAGGCCGCATGGTGGAGACGTTTGGGGTTTCTCAAGAAAGTATAGGGTTCCAGTGGAAAACATTATTGACTTTAGCGCGCCCATAAACCCTTTCGGTCCTCCACCAGAAGCGCTTAAAGCCATCAAAAAATTTGCAAGGTTAGTCAAATTTTACCCAGATCAAGACCCTATGGAATTAAAGGAAAGTATATGTGAATATGTAACGGGAATAAATCCTAAAAATGTCCTAATAGGAAACGGTTCAATCGAACTTATCTACATGTTTGTGGAACTTTTTGGTCGCAGCTATGAAGTGCTTATTCCTGTTCCATCTTTCACAGAATACGAAAGAGCTGCGTCAAGGGCTTATGCTAAGCCGTTACGGGTAAAAATGCTTGAAGACTTCTCTCTAGACACCAACATGATAAAAGATGCTATTACTGAAAACACTCGAATAGTGATTGTTTGCAACCCACACAGTCCCTCTGGGCGATTGTTTAACCGAGAACCGATACTGAACCTTATTGATTTTTGTTGTAGCAAAAATGTTTACGTTTTAATTGACGAAAACTACATAGACTTCATTAATTTGTGCAAAAACTACACTGTGGCCCCTTATGTGCATAAATATGACAACCTTTTCGTAGTTAGATCGTTCTCAAAGTTTTTTGGAATGCCTGGCTTAAGACTAGGCTATGGAATAGGCGCTTCTAAACTAATTCAGTCCTTAGAGAATTTTAGACAGCCCTGGAATGTCAGCGCGCCATCCCTCATTGCGGCGCAAGCAGCATTAAAAGATGCAAGTTTTATCGAAAAAACAAAAAAGTACATGTCAAGAGAAAGAGAAAAATTCGCTAAAATGTTAAAAGAGATAAAGGCATTGAAGGTTTTCCCTTCTGAAACAAACTTTTTGCTGGTGAGAATTTTAGATGGATATATGACTGCAAAGGAATTGAAGGAGAAGCTTGCAGAGAAAGGTATTTTGATAAGGAGTTGCGAAGACTTCTGCGGACTTGATGAGAGATATTTTAGAGTTTCTGTCAGAAAGACAAAGGAAAACCTCATGCTTGTGCAAGCTTTGAAAACAATTCTGCAATAAAACAAAAATAATTCATTTTCATTCCGAATTATTTATTTTGAGAAAATTTATATTTCAAATATTTTTCAGCGTTTCTTAAGTCCCTAAGGCTGTTTATGTTTAAAACTGCCTCCACACTATCTGTTACAATCACTTCTTGGTCAATCTCATTCTCAAATATTTTAGCTCCATCTATTATGTTAATTCCAGAAACTGCATAGATGGCGCCCTTATGGCTATAAGGGGATGCTGTAGAAAGCCCTATCTCCTTACACTTTTCGATTGGAACCAACACTGCTAACGCTGGCTTTCCACATTCTTCATATTTTGAAATTATCTGGTCAAGGAATACGCCGGTTAAGGCGGGCAGGTCTGAGGACACCGTTAAAACAGGGCAGTATAGTTGGCGTTTTATAATAGCTTGCTTCAAATCATGATGATAGTTCTTTCCATCAGTCCTAATGATGTTTAGCCCATCTTTGAGACATTTCTTTTCAGTTTCTAAAGTGTTAACACTCGTTACTACATAAAACTCGGAAACATTGCTTGCAGATCTAATGGCGTCTATAACCCATTCTATGAGCGGTTTTCCTAAGAATTGGGCTAAGGGCTTTTCAATTTTTAGTTTGAACCTTTTTCCCTTTCCCCCAGCCATAATTAAAGCTGGAACTTTCATGGAACCACCATAACCGTTATAAGAAGTATGCAAATAGCCCTGGTAATCTCGTTAGTTGCGCCAAGAACATCGCCAGAAACCCCTCCAAAAGTCCTTTCAGAAACGAGTCCCATGAAAAATCCCAGAGAAAAACTTAACAATATTAAAATGAGGCTCAACCATCCTAGAAGCGGAAAAATAATGCAAACAGAAATGAGATAAGCTGCGAAATTAAGTTTTCTTCTACTGTTAATTTTAGCAAAGAGAGCGCCTAATCCTTTTGGCGTTGGTTTTCCAACCCAAGCAACAGTAACCATGGCCAACTTGGCTGAAACTTCAGAGCAAATTAAGGCTTTGAATACAATGTTTAAATTTGACAGAAAAATTCCTAAAAAAGTCAGGAGTTCAACAAAAACAGCCAAAAAGGCGCCCTTATAGGTTACAACCCAAGCGTGAGCAATAAGCTCTCTTTCTTCCAAATTTTTTAAACCTAAAACATTACCAAAATCCACAAGTCCATCAAAATGTTGAAGCCCTGTCAAAACAAGCAGAAAAGAAAGAGTGCATCCGGCGGAAAAAATTTTCACAAGCAAGCCTTCTAACTCTGTGAAAAATATGTCAACGAAGGAGAAGACAAATGAGAAAAGGTAAAAGCTTAAATGGAAATATGCTGCTGCAAGCAATCCTATAATTCCCCCCACAAGCGGAAACAGAAACATATACCTTGCCGATGCTTCGAGGAAGCTTTCATCTTTGGCTAAAGGTATTATTGTAAGGAAGGACACCAAATCCTTAAAAATCCTTACCGCTTTCATAGCATATCTATTAAACCCAGCTTTCAAATAAAGATGTAGGTTGCTGCAGAAGCTTGGAATCCCTCAAGGGAAAGAACATACTAGTGACGGGCGGCGCAGGCTTTATAGGCTATCACTTATGCCGAAAACTGCTTGAAAACAGCGCAAACATAACAATTTATGATAATCTTTCAACTGGAAAAATTGAAAACGTGGAGAATCTGCCAAAACCAGTAGAGTTCATAAAAGGAGACATCAGAAACTTGGAGATGCTCGAAAACAGCACGAAAAAATTTGATTTAATATTCCACTTAGCGGCTCAAGTAAGTGTCCCAAACTCCATGGAAAATCCACTTGAAGATTTTGAAATAAACGCTTATGGCACTCTGAAAGTTCTTGAATTAGCGCGGAAAAAAGATGCAAGAGTAGTTTATACCTCTAGTGCTGCAGTCTACGGAAAACCCGCCAAAACTCCAACACCTGAAGACTGCCCACTTAAACCAACATCCTTTTATGGCCTATCAAAACTTGTGGGGGAAAAATACTGCAACATGTATATGGAAAAGTACGGCCTAGAAGCCTCAATCATGAGAATCGCCAATGCTTACGGCTCAAGAGGCCACGGAGTCATAGCTGACTTTTTAAATAAAATTCGTAAAAACCCAAAACAACTTGAAATAATAGGTTCAGGTCTTCAATCAAGGGACTTTGTCCACATATCAGATGTGGTTGAAGCCCTAATTTTAGCGGCGACCGCAAAAGAGGCAGCGGGCAAAACCTTCAACGTCGGATTCGGCAAGACGACAAAAGTTGTTGATTTAGCCAAAATGCTGTTGAAAATGCTTAAATTATATGACACCGTTATAACCACTACAAACAAGTCATGGAAGGGGGACATTCCCATTATTTGGCTGGACATAAGCTATATCCAAAAAATATTAAAATGGGCACCAAAAATCAGTATAGAAGATGGCTTAAAAAATCTTATAAGCATAGAGAGGCTGTTATGACGTGCCCAAAGTTACTTTTAAAGGAATTTTGAAACTTTTGAGGCTGCCTTACTGGCTAATGACCGGAGGGCTATCACTGTTAACCTTTGCTGCCTTTAAACAAGGAAATCTGGAGCTTAGCGTGTCATTATTAACATTTTTTTCCATGGCATCCCTAAGCTCCGCGGGATTCTCCATAAACGATTTCTTTGACAAAGAAAGCGATGCCGTTATCAAACCCAACCGACCGATACCTTCAGGAGAAATGTCCCCGAAACT
>JAWCNE010000020.1:0-25761 GCA_038849025.1 Bathyarchaeia archaeon | reverse complement strand
TCAACATTGCTTCAGCCTTACCACTTCTAACAGATCCTTTTTCATCAAGAATGGAGTCAAAACCAGCGTTTCTGAAAGTTTCCGACAGTCCTGGATCCTGTTGATGTATTATGAGAATTTCGTCGCCCACGAAGTGATTAAACCGCTTCAGTAGTTGCACTTCCATCATAAACCTATCGACGGGAGATCTTCTACTACCCGAAACCACAATTACATAGCAATCGTGAGGGATTCCGCTTAGAACACCCTCCAAAAGTCTAAGTTTTTCATCCTTGATAGGAACTACTATCGCCATTTTCTGATTAATCTTCCCTATATCCTCACTTGATATGGTTGCCACTGCCTCTCTAGCCTTAGTGGGAAATTTCTTCATGCCAGAGTCTAGCTCGTAAACTCTCTGTGCGTCATGAAATCGAACTGCACCAAAATGCTCCATACGCCTAGGTAATTCCAATATCATTGGTGAATACTAGGTTTTAATTAGTTAAAAATGTTTTGAAAAAGGCAGCAAAACAAATAGTGAACTGATGAGTAAAAATTCCATCAGGCTTTTGAAAAATAAAAAGAGGGGAATTTTAGGTGGTTTATTATAAGGCAAAAAAGTCTTTTCCTTTCCAGAAAGCCAAAGTACGGGGAGCAACTACTATGATGTTTACTACAATCTGTATCAACAGCGCCCTTAGATCCATATGTTTTAATCCATCCTTCTTATTTAGACGCTGTTCATTTTTAAGTCAACGTGTTAAGGTATTCTTTTATTTGCATATTTCGGAAAGAAGAAGTAAGCCTTGGAAATTTATTATTGTTCTAAAGTTTTATTATTTGGGCGTGGGGTATGCCTTCTATGTTTAGAATTGCTTCCGGGTGTACGTAGCCTTTTTCTACGGCTTTTTGGACGATGTTTCTACCAACCATGTTTACTATGGTTGAGTTTTCTATTAGGGCAATGGCTTCTTCAAGCTCCACCTCTTCGCCTTTATAGAATTCTTCTGTAACGCGGAAAACTATTTTTCCTTCGCGCAGTGTGCACCCCAAAATTTCAGCGTCACATATGGATAGGAGCACGTTATTGCCAATTTTTCTTAGTTTCATGTAACACTTCAATTTTATACGCTCTTATAGGTGCCTTACAGCGGACTTTGCGCCGCAAGCTTCGCATACAATAAAGGATAGGCGTTTCTCCTTAACAATCTTGGTGTCTGGACGCTTGCACACTGGGCATACGACAAAAGTTTCCATATATCGTTGGAGAAGTTTTTCAAGGGTTTCTCTTGGAAATTTGCCTTGAAAGATGACTCTTGACTCTTGAGTTGTAGCTGCTGTTGCCAACTCGCCAGTTAGAAACTTCAGGATATGTTGGGAGTCGCGGTTTAATACTCCAGCAACTTCATTAAAATTGTGAATTATAGTACGCATGCCTATAACCGAGTAATGAAGTTTCGGGAGTTCAAGGCGCTCCCGTTTAGAAGTGATTTCAGGCAATTGGGAACGCGCCCTCTTGAGCAGCGTCTCGTAATCGTACTTCATTGGGGATGCTCCAAAGAGCCATAATTAAATTATTGTATATAAAACTTAACACGTATGCTGTGGGAAATTGTTGAACCTTTTTTGTAGCTAACGAGATGAGTCAGCCTCCGCATGCCAAAGAAGGGCTTAGCGGCACGTTTAGAAGAACTTGTCCAAAAAGAACTGAGGAATTGTAAGAGTCTGAAAAAGATATTCCATTTTAGTGAAACTCATCCAGCAACATGTGAGTTTGAACTCCATGCAAGCAATAGAAAATGCGCCTTCATTCTCCACAATGGGTTGACAAACCGTAAATCTCATGTCAAGGCAAAAACGTTATTGAGATAGCTGAATTAATCTATTTAAACTACACTTACTTACTCATTATTGGGAAAATTTTAAGTATCTACTCATAAGAATGCTTGTAATCTTAGGGGCGTTGAATAGCTGTGAGTAAAAGCTTCAACTACTTTTTTAAATTTGGCATGTTTATCGTTGTGCTTTCTTGGTTTATTTTCACATTATACCAATTCGGTAAAGGGATAATGGGGCAGATGGTATACTTTACAGATGTGCCAGGATCCGTTGGTTTAGGCTTTAGAACTGCAGCAGGATTAATAGCTCTTGTCCTAGTGCTGTTTAATTTATTCAAAAGGAATTTATCGCCTATGGAGTTATTGATCTCCGTAAGGTGGGTTATCCTTCTAGAAGCATTTTATTGGTTAATGCTGTTTCCGTCAGCCATATGGGGTTTCCAATTTGAGGGTCTTGGATATTCTAAGGCGCTTCTAATTGTTTCAACAGGGCTTCCATGCCTTGTAGAGGCCACTCTTACACCTACAATTTTATTTTTGTTATTTATTAGATTGAATCCAAAGAACTCGACTAAGGTAAAAATTAAATGGGGACTAGTTGCTGGAACAACTTACATTTTTGTTTTCTGGTTTAACTACACTATGCAGTGGTTTGCCGAAATTATCCGAAGCGGCGTTAGTTTTATAACCTATTATCCAGTCAACGCTTTTGCCTTTGCCCTTACAACTGGAGGCCTCTTTACACTCATGTTATACTCCTTGATTCACGCCAAAAAATCCTTAGACAGGGAACCTTTCGAATACTTCGATTTTAAGCGTATAGGCATTATTATTACAGCTTTTGGCCTTTATTTCGACGTAATTTTTCTTTTGTGGCTTTTATTCGGCAGTCCCAGCGGATGGACCTTATGGCACACATTCTTTATTTATCACAATATGGACTTATGGGCGCTTACTCTGCCATTAGTGGGGATACCCCTGATCTTTTCAAAGAATACATGCATGTATACTGCTTAGAACTTTAAGTTTAAACCAAAGTCTTAAAAGTTCTTAAACCTAAATGTTCAAAAAGGGGATTAGATGGGCTACATCTATCTTTACACTGGAACAGGCGGTGGAAAAACCGCTAACGCTTTGGGTCTAGCTTTACGTTCTGTTGGGCACAAGCGCAAAGTAATAATAATTCAGTTCCTGAAATGGTGGAAAAATACCGGCGAATACAAAATTAAGAAAGTACTCGCACCATACTACGAGATTTACCAGTTTGGCCGAAGAGGGTGGCATGGACTGAGCACGTTGGGCGAAGAAGATAAGAAGATGGCGGAGAAAGCACTGAGGTTTGCGGAAAAAATAGTAAGGGAGAAGAAGCCGCATCTCCTTGTTTTAGACGAGATTAACTTAGCTTTGTACTGTAACCTTTTAGATGTAAATGAAGTCCTAAACTTTTTGAATAAAGTTCCAAAGAAAACCGATGTTGTTTTAACCGGAAGGTTTGCTCCCAAAGAACTTATTGACAGAGCAGAATTTGTGAACGAAGTGGTCGACATCAAGCATCCCGATGAAACTGTCACAACAAAAGGCATCCAGTACTAACCGCATAAAATTTAGGCCTCACATATGAAGAAACAAGCCTACAACGTATGCAACACTTATATTATACGTTAACCCATTTTTCTAACAAATGGGCGTGTACAAAATTGACAGAGTTGGAGGATAAAGTACGCGAAGCTGTTGGCAAGGTCGTAGACCCCGAAACTGGATTAACTTTCGCGGAAATGCAAATGATTAAAAGTGTCAAAGAGGAAGAGCCTGGAACTGTAAAGGTCGAGTTCATTCCTTCAAGCCCCTTCTGCCCCATAGCCTTCAAACTGGCTGCTGACATCAAAAAAGAGGCTTTAAGGGTTTCCGGCGTTAAAAAAGCCCTAGTTTACTGTCGCGGACACTTGATGGAGCAGCAAATAAACGAAATGACAAACAAATAGTAGCGAAGCGCTAATCGCGAAACTTTCCAAGCTTCTTACTCAGTGTTAAGGACATGGTATGAAGGTGCGTGTGAAATTTATTGTTGCTTATTGTTGATGTTCGTGGAAGTTAATAGAATATTGCCTACTTGGTAAGGCTTTTCAAGGCTCTAAACGGATCAATGTTAAATCTGTGAAGAACAAGCAGTCCCTATTCCGCTCTTTATATAAACGAAGTTTATGATCTTAAAACAGATTCGTGGCCACAAAAGCGCAAATACCGAACGCTGTTATAAACTATGCATCCGTCGTCATTGACCATGAAATATACTTAATCTCGGGCATAATTTCACAAGGCTTATTCATCTAACCAAATATATGACCCTTCAACGGACAGCTGGAGTTATGGAACTTCTACCTAACCGCCATTATGGGCGCGGCTGTAGGTGCACCAGCAGCTTTGCTTTTGTTTATGTAAGCCCAAAACTGTTCAGGTATGCGATGTACAATCCAAAACTCCATGTATAAATGGCTAACCTTTTGGTCGAGCAGAACGTGTTGAAGGCTGCACGCAGCGGGTGGGGGGGTGGGGGCCATAGGGGTTTCTGCCTTCAAACTTGCCGAACTTTGCCGGTCCTCGCGAAATAATTATCGACGGCTCTTGTTGTGAAGTGTGAGTCCTCAAGTCGGAGTTGGTTTTAAATATCGTCGGCGCAAAATTACATTTGGCGATGACCTTTGAAATTCAAAATGTTACCAAGGGCATTATTCTGTTTGTGTTGTTGGCTGGAATTTTGAACAACATTTAATCAAATGGCTTTATCAATGCCTTTGTTAACTATAGTCTTCTACCGTTTCTCATTAAATAGATTCTGGCTTAAATTCTATAGAGTTTCGAGTGTTAGTTTGGACGGTAGAGGGTTATCTTACTTTTATGACCTTGCTCCAACGATAGTTTGATATAGAAAAATTGCTTTTTATTCTATAAAAGTTTTCTAGACTTTTAATTCTTATCCTTTTATTAGGGTGTTCAGCGATTTTTCATTAATTGGCAAGTATATATATCAAATGGATGCATGAAGGATATGGAAGATAGCATACGCGATATTGATTTATTATCAGTGATATTCAAGCCCGTTTCTGAAGCGAACAAGACGACAGGTTTTTATATATAACTGTTTAGTGATGAGTTTGCTAGAGTTTTTCTTAGTGTGGATGCTTGTAGGGTTTTTAGCACAACTTATCGCTGGAACACTTGGAATGGCATATGGAGTCAGCTCAACTATAGCTTTAGTTACAATGGGGGTCTATCCTGCATTAGCAAGCGCAAGCGTCATACAGCGGAAGTATTTACAACTCTTGTCTCAGGAATATCCCATCTCAAATTTGGCAACGTCGACCGCAACATGGTACCACATTTTTCGTTGCCAGGAGTTGTAGGTGGAATAACCGGGGCCTACGTATGCACAAGAGTATCAGGAAAACCGCTCAGCGTCATTGTCGGATTCATACTACTATTTATGGGATTCATAATCCTCTACAAATTTACGTTCAGAAGTACATCACATTTCCGAACAAAAAACCTTTCATTAAAAAACTTATACCTTTAGGATATGCAGCTGCATTTATAGACGCGCTTGCTGAAGGGGGATGGGGACCAATAGTCACAACAACCCTGGTGGCCAATGACGTCAGGCCGGATAAAGCCATCGGTTCAGTCAATTTGGCACAGTTCTTTGTCACAACCACTGAAGCTAATAACCTTCCTCATTTTCATCGGATTAGGAAACTACAATTGGCTAATAATCCCTGGCCTAATCATAGGCGGGGTTATCTGCGCTCCGATTGCTGCTTGGCTCTGCAAAAAACTACCGTCAAGAGAACTTGGCATACTCGTAGGAGCAACAATTACATTGTTAAGCGCGCATGATTTTAAAATTCGCTGGGTTGATTTAATATTTCTCCAACGCATTACCAGAATATCCGTACAGAATTAACTTAGACATACCTTTTACCATGAGGAATTCGGCTTCACAACATCGCTATTAATTAAAATGATGAAAAAGTCCTTTGAAAGATGATTTGTACGCTGGCTAACTCTAAAGGCAAACACGGCATAACTGGTTTTCCGTGCACACTTAGTCTTTTTGAAACATTTTTCTAGGCTAGAACTCCACATTATAGGATCGCAATATTGGAAGGAGTTAAACCGTTTTCACTTTGGTTTAGGCCAAAACTGGCGTAAATAATTGGAATCTCACATTCTTAGGGCTAGGCTTGACTGCAGGAGATTAAACTATGTAAAAATCGAGAACTGCATCTCATATGCAATAGGGATTCGCCAGATCCATGGTGCACTTGGAAGGATCATGGAGGAGGTTCTACTAGGACGATTAGTTGTAAAAATTACCTACGCGTATATTATATAGGTGAAACAATAATTTTAAGCCTCATGAATCTGTCTATCCCTAGCGGCAGGATTTAATAATATGGGGGGAATATTATGCAGAAGGGCTATTTAATATGGTTAACCGGATTGCCTTCGTCTGGAAAGACGACTATAGCTAGAAGAATTGAAGCCCATCTGAAAGCCAAAGGCTTTAAAGTTGAGCTTCTAGATGGGGACGAGGTTCGAAAGTGGCTAAGCCCCGAAGCGGGGTTCAGTAGAGAGGACAGGGAGAGGCATTTGAGAAGGGTAGCCTACGTCTCGAAACTCCTAGTTAGAAACGGCGTAGCAGTCTTAGCATCATTCGTATCCCCATATAGGAACGTAAGAGACGAAGCTAGGAGGATTATTGAAGCGGAGGGGTTTAAATTTATAGAGGTTTATGTTAAGTGTAGCGTAGAGGAGTGTATTAGGCGTGACCCCAAAGCTTTGTATGCAAAAGCCATGAGAGGCGAAATAGGAGACATGACTGGCATACAAGACGTTTATGAAGAGCCTCTAAATCCAGAAGTTGTAGTAGATTCTGAGAGAGAAGACGTGGATGAATGCGCTGAAAAAGTACTTAATAAGCTGAAAGAGTTGAATTTAATCTGAAGTGGTTTAATAAGTTTTAAACATCCTTCTATTCATACCAAATGATTAACTGAGCGGTTGGAATGGCTTGCGCGCTAAAGCGTTCAATTGTTATAACCATAAGCTTTAATGATTGGGGCAAGTTTTTGGGCTACTTCTCGTTTTTTCTCCGCTGGAATGTTATACCGATTTTTCCTATAATCGGCGATAGAAGCGAGATAGGCCTCTAATTTTGGTCGAACCGATTCAAATTTGCCAAGGTTCAATTTTATGTATGCTTTTTCAATTTCTTTGATCGGCTGCTTCTCAAGATCCTCAAAACGAATCTCATGAAATTGATTTGAAGCAAGTATCGCCCTTCCTTCCCAAATTCTTTTGTAGCATAGAAGCATGTCCTCAATTATCCGTTGTTCAAGCCTTGAGTTGTCCGGTTTTGTCAACCCAATTTGTTTGCGAAGGATATTGAAAGTATGAAGGGCTGAAACAAATACCCTAACGGGATCTCGGTAAATATGGATGAACTTTGCATTTGGAAATACATCCACCAGCAGTTTTATTCGATAACTATGGGCAGGCGACTTGAGTACAACTCGTTTTCTGCTTCTAAAAGTATGCTTTCGTATAAAGTAAACGATTACTTTTTTGAATAGTTCTCGTTCCTCTTTTGTTGCGTCTTCAAAATCGAGGAATCGCCGATGAATTTCAGGAGTGTTTGGGAACGCAAAGTCCATATAAGGTGAAACTCCACCTAAAAGTGCTAATGCTACCTCGTCTTCTTGGGGGGAATCCCATAAGAGCCGCATGTTATCCATTGGACGTGTCCTTGGAAGAGAAGAGAAAAGCAACCGCTTCATCAAACGTTCAGTCAGTAAGAAATGACTTGGAAACATGCATGTGTAAGTGGTAGGGCAGGTAAACCGCTCATCTTGGCAAAGCAAGTTATGCAAATGTGTAGTTCCGGTGCGCCAATAGCCTATTATGAAAATTGGATGTGTAACAAGTTCGGTTTTAGCAACCTCTTTTTCGTAAAGAACTCTCTCAAGATAACTTGCCATCGAATTTAACAAGGTTTGGCCTGTGGTTATAACCACCATGGGAATCCGTTCCCGTTCTACTGCAAATCGGTATTTAGAGAGAAGTTTAAGCCAGCCGCTTAATGTCATCCCAAACCACATATTCAGGCCGAGGATACGGCTGAGCCAACTTTCTTTCCCTGATGTTTCCATACCCACTCACCGCCCTTTAGTGTCAAGCTTAATTAGACATGGAATAAGCCGCCTCCGTTAATGGGCTCGAAGGATAAGCAGGTGAAAAACTTACAAGACAAACTTGCCCACCAGTATGACCTCATATTCTTGCGTGCGGAACCGCTGCGTTTAAACCTACGACTAGAGCTTTCATAACGCTACTCTTCCACGAAGGGGTTTTCAAACTTTAGGAGCACATCTACGACTTCAGGTCTCATAAGCTCCGGCGGCGGCTTTACGCCTTTAATCATCATCTCCCTGATTTTTGTTCCGCTAAATCTCACCTTATGCTCCTCAGAGTGCGGACATACTTTATCGTTAGCGACTCCGCTGCATCTTCGACAGTAAAAGAGCTCTTTTATGAAAATGGGCATAATACCTAGGTCTGGAAACTCTTTAAATATGTCCCATGCGTCGTAGGGCTTATAGTAGTTTTCAACACCTGCATGATCTCTGCCCACTATGAAATGGGTGCAGCCGAAGTTTTTGCGTATAATCGCATGGTGTATCGCCTCCTTGGGACCGGCATATTTCATCTCATAGCGCAGTATACCCAACGCAATGGTGTCTTTCGGATAATAGTTTCTCATAAGGGCCTCGTATGCTTCTAGAATAACGGCGTCTCTGAAGTCTCCAGTTTTCTTACGCCCTATAACGGGGTTTACAAATACTCCATCTACAAAGACTAAAACTGACTTCTGAGTGTACTCATGTCCGAGGTGCGGCACGTTTCTGGTCTGGAAGCCTGCTATTGTTCGCCAATTTCTCTTTACGAACAAGGCTCTTGTGTCAGAGGGGTATAAAGTATAACGTTCATACTCGTTAGGCATGTTGCCTATAAGCTGTAAGGGGCCGCCTACGCATTGGTTTTTCATGGCCATGACTCTTGAAACACCCGGGTGCTTCGGGTCTGTCGTGCCAAAAACACTCTGAGCATAGAACTCTTTGTATATCTTAAAAACCTCCTCCACCCTCATAACCGCTATAGGTCTACCTGACAATGTAAGTGCCACTTCATCACCCTCCTTGGTAGAAGCTAGATCTTTCTCTCCAACGTCTAAAATCACTGGAATCGTCCATGGTAAGCCATTTGGAAGCCTCATATTTTCGAGAACCGTTGAACACTCTTCGAGTGTCATAAAGCCCTTAATCGGGCTATATACCCCGTAAGCTATATTTTCAACATCTATAGCCTTTTCAAAGCTTAAAGCTATGCTAGGCATTTCACCAGCTTCTTCTATAAGCCTCTCTCTTCTTCCGTCTTCAACAACCCTGTTTATGAGCGTTCCACCATGAGGTATGGAAACCATAAGCAAGCTCCTAAACATGACCTAAGAATTTAAGCGTCTCCCAACTGCGTTCACCACGCTTATTGTTGAATAGCTAAGCCAGCCTCCATAAGGCCTAGGTAACGTAGTCATCCACGCCCTTAAGCCGGCATCCTGCATAATTTCTTTAATCCTCTCGTACAATACCGTCGAGATGGAGGCCGAAATAGACTTCATGCGCCTCATAAAAACCTTTTACTTTGTCATTCATATAATTAAAGTTTACCGTTCTCAGCTTAGAATCGCATTTTGAGCACACCACTAGTGCTTGAAAACTCGTAAGAAAACTTCGGTTTGCACACGGAAATAAAGCAGCTAAGCACGCGCGCAAAGGATAAAATAAATTGTGAAGAGGCGTTTAAATATATCTTATTAACTTTAATAGAATTGGAAACTACTTTATCAAAGTCACTGTTTGGGAAAGGTCTCCTTTCCAACGACCAAAAGCCTTAAGTGAAGAGGCAGCGTATGTTTTGACAACAGTGCAAAGGTGTTGATTTAGGTTTGGCAGTTGAAAGTTTTTCAGGAAGCAGAAAACCAGTAGACGTGAAAATAGGAGAGTTAACTCTTACCTCAAGAGCTGTGAATGTCAAAGCTAAAGTTGTTTCAAAAAGTGAAGTTAGAAGCATAGCCTCGGGAAGGGATGGAGCTCCCCACACAGTATGCGACGCCTTAATAGGTGACGAAACGGGATGCATCTACCTAACCCTCTGGGATGACAAAATAGGCAAAGTCAAAGAAGGCGAAACCATAAACATAGGAAACGGTTACATAAGCCTCTTCAAGGGAAGCATGCGCTTAAACATTGGGAGATACGGTACATTGGAAGTTGCAAAAGAGGCACTTGCCGGCGAAGTGAACACTCAAAACAACCTTTCCACGAAGATGTATGAACAACCAAGACGTCCCTTCAGAGGGAGAGGTGGAAGAGACTTCGGTGGTAGGGAAAGAAGAGGCGGATATAGACAAAGAAGATACTGAGCGCGCTGACTTATTCATACTCTAGATATTAATCCCTTTTATTTCGAAGGCCTATTTACATCATGGAACTCTATGAATGGCTTATTCTTAACGTTGAATAGTGCTCCACACTGAATTGCTTAGGTAAAATGGAACACCTATAATTTTGCATACAGCCTAATTTCTAGATTAGAGTGGCAGTCCTACGATGCAAGTAACAATGGTGCTGGTGTTCAATCGTGGCCCCTCGGATCTCATGATGCTCCAGACAGTTGGGGATTGATGAATGCTCGTTCAGAGGTCAGAACATCGGAGTTGTCATATTGCTATCGCCTCCATTCAGGTGCTAATTGCCCCCTGCCATTTCAAAGGTGGTTAAGAGCGCAAAATAGAGGAAGTAAGTCCGTGAGGACTCTGCTTCACATACCTTTTTTTAATATGCTCGGTAGCCAAAGTTTTTGTTTTCTTCTAGACAATGTTTCAGCTTCTTCCTTCAACTGTGCTTTTTGCATAATTCAAGTATCGTGCAAAGGGGTAGTTCTTATTTTCCGCGAATTCTATTCCAAGTTTGTAGCATAGAATCTTAATGATTGCCTTTTCAATAACCTGGGCGCCTAAGCCAAAAATTTTTCTTAAACAATCCATAAAAATTTCAGGGTTTTCAGAAATATTCTCTTTCTTAAGGCCGTAAGAATGTTGAAGATGAAAATAGACAACTTCTCTTCCGCTTTCTCCTAGTATTAGCAAGCCTTCATCTACAGCTTCCATTAAGGCTTCCTTGAATAATAAACTTTTTTTAGCCATTTTTTCCCTCCTAAAACTCCTTTGCGTGAACGTAGAAGGCTAGCAAGAAGAAGAGATATGCTAGGTCGAAGAGCAAGTCTGCTAAATGCCCGCTGTAGTAGGTGCCTTGAGCAGTTGCATAGCTAAAAAGCACGTCAGCACACACATCCAACAAAATAGCCACGTTTATCAGAAGCCAAGACCTTCCAAGCTTTCCTTTCCAAAAGATTAGGAGACCTAAAAATGCTACGGAAAACAAGGTAACGTCGAGGAGGGGATAAGCAAAGTCCATAGCCATCGTAACCAAGTCTTCTTCAGCTCCTAGGATTGGAGTTATTAAAGCTGCGGAAACGAAAACAGCCAAGCTAAGGGTAATTAGCATAGATATCAAAAACATTTTCCACGATATTGCGGGGCTAAAAATCTTGACATACAAAAATAATGCGATAAAAAAGGGAATATAGCCGCTTACCCAGAAAACGTCGGCGACAGAGGGGTAAGGAACTTCAACGCCTAAAATAAGAGTGTAACCAGCCCATGCAGCTTCACCCATAAACCAAAGAAACAATCCGCAAGTGAAACAAAACCATACTATTGAAAATTGCTCCTTAGCTTTGTGCCAATATTTTCCCAAAGAAAAGCCAGAGATTATAACGGTTGTACCGGCAATAAGAGGCGGAAAAGCATTTGAGAAAAAAGAAATAAACTCAGGATAGTAGCCTTGAAAAGCGTAAACCAAGGCCAGCACAACTATTATGAGAAGGCTGACATTGTAGATTTTGCGCATAGTAGGCCCTCATTAGCGAGATTCTTAAAGGTATTAATATCTTATGACTTACGAATCTATATTTTATAAATTTTGCGGAACATTTAAACCCTATGCTTCAAACAACATTTTTCAAAAGGAGAAAACCTAATGTCCCAGTCTAAAAAAGAAGAGAGGAAGCCTCCGGTTGAAGAGTTAATGGCTAAAGCGGAAAGACCGATACAATTAGCCTCGCCAATGCATAGGTATTATGAAGGAAAGGTTCAAGTTATGCCGAAATGCGCCATAACAAGTCCGGAAGACTTTGCAGTTTGGTATACTCCCGGTGTTGCAGCCCCCTGCAAAGAAATTCAAGCAAACCCCGAAAAGTCCTTCGAACTTACAAACCGCTGGAACTATGTGGCTGTAGTTTCAGACGGCACGCGTGTTTTAGGATTAGGCGACATAGGCCCGGAAGCAGCAATGCCCGTTATGGAGGGAAAAGCACTCCTATTCAAATATCTTGGAGGAGTGGACGCCTTTCCCATATGTTTAAAAACCAAGGACCCTGAGGAAATAGTTCGCACATGCGAGCTTATTGAGCCTTCCTTCGGTGGAATAAACCTTGAAGATATTGAAAAGCCGAAGTGCTTTTACGTTCTGGAGAAAGCCCGAGAACGCTTGCAAATTCCGGTTTGGCATGATGACCAGCAAGGGACAGCCACAGTTATATTGGCTGGCTTGATAAACGCCTTCAAGTTAGTTGGCAAAAAACCTCAAGAAAGCTTAATAACCTTATTTGGAGCAGGAGCAGCCAACATTCGAACAGCTTATGTTCTAATAAGGTGGGGAATTAAGCCGGGCAATATAATCATGGTGGACACTAAAGGCATAATCTACCCGCAAAGAGAAGACATCGAAAAAGAGGAAGACCCATGGAAATACAAATTATCGCAAATAACAAACAGCGAGGGCAAAAGAGGCGGCATAGCAGAGGCTTTCAAAGGAGTAGACGCCGTGGTTGCAGCATCAAAACCTGGACCAGGGACAATAAAGAAAAAGTGGATAGCTTCAATGGCGGACAATGCAATAGTCTTTGCATGTGCAAATCCTATTCCAGAAATATGGCCGTGGGAAGCCAAAGAAGCTGGAGCACGGATAGTAGCTACTGGAAGAAGCGACTTTCCAAACCAAGTTAACAATAGCTTAGGGTTCCCAGCCATTTTCCGCGGCGTTTTAGACGTTAAAGCCAAAACGGTTAATGATGACATGTGTATAGCGGCAGCTCAAGAACTGGCAAAATTTGCCGAGGAAAGAGGAATAAGCGAAGAGGATATTTTGCCGAGAATGGAGGAGTGGGAAGTCTACCCCCGTGAAGCAGTGGCATGTGCCTTAAAATCTATTGAACAAGGAATAGCGAGAGTCAAGCGGAGTAGACAAGAATTATACGAAAGAGCGGAGGCCATTATAAAAAGTGCCAGAGAAAGCCTAAGGCTTCTGATAAAAAAAGGAATAATAAAGAAAATGCCCCCAAAAGAAGAGCTACTCAAATGAGCAACGCAAAATAGAAAATTCCCTAAAATGTTTTGAAAAATGTAGAAAATTATTTAAACAATTCTTGTAGAATTAAATGGCTAGGGAGAAAAGTAACATGCGTTCAGACTATGCGCTTTATGCAGTGGCCGTAATACTTTTCATATTGGCAGGAATAACCCTTGTGCATCAAGTAGAATCTAAAGAGCTGTGGGTTATCTCCATAGCTGTTTTGGGGCTTCTCTTTATTGGGCTAGGATACTCTCAAAGGCCAAAAGTTAAAGCTGCGCCGAGAACCGTAACTGTTGAAGCACCCCCGTCTTCAACGCCCGCTGTACAAGAACCAGTTGCCCAAGCTGTTCAAGAGACTGCTGAAAAGCCCGCCTCAACTCTGAAAGAATTAACGGAAGTGAAAGGCATAGGTGAAAAACGGGCTGAACAGCTTAAAGCTATAGGTATAAATACTGTTGAAGACTTGGCCAAAGCCTCTGTAAACGATTTAGCTGCTAAACTTAAAGTTTCTCCAAAAATTGCCAGTGTTTGGATAGAAAACGCAAAGAAGCTTGTTGAAGGATCTTAAGCTTTAAGGATGCTCTTTACAAGTTTAAGATTCTCACTATATTCCTTCTCTCTAATCTTTTTATAGCGTCTAAAAACTCGTTTTTCTTCTTACCAGTTAAATCAAAATTTTTGAGCATGTCGTTTAGAGGTATTCCAGGCTTTCCAAGCTTAGCAGTCTCCTTGTGAAGGCGGGTTACTATCAAGCGCTCCAGTTTTCCGCAACGCCACGTAGTATTCCGAATAAGTACAACTATTGCTCTTCCAAACCTCTTTTTTACGCTCTTCCTTTTCCTATCCAAACTGTTCACAATTAATATTGCCAATATTGCGCTTTTAGAGTTTACGTTAAAGGTGCTACTCTTTAAGAACTTTTTTAAAAAGTATTCCATGAGCATTTTTATAGTAGTTTTTAAGGCTTTCAATTTTTTTGTACCCAAGTTTTCGATAAAGGTTTAAGGCTGCAACATTGTCTTCCCTTGCTTCGAGATAACACGTCTTAACTCCTTTATTGATAAAAATTTTTTCAATCTGCTGTAAAAGCATGCTTCCTATTCCCATCCTCCGATGACTTGGGCATACATCTATTGTTAATATGTGACCTACAAGTTTTTCTTTTTCAAAAAATATCGCACCTATAATGAAGCCGATTATGTTATGGTCAACCTCTGCAACGAGGCTTATGGAATTGGGGTGAGCGAGCAGTTGGGCTATTTGGTGTCTTGTGAAGGCTTCGCTTTCAAAACATTTCTGCTCAATCTCGTAAAGTCTATCTAGATGCCTAAGCGAAGCATCTTGAATTGATATTTTTGTTGGTTCCATCAAGTTAACATTACAGTCATGAGAGATTTAGGTTTTTTCTGCAGTGTTCGTGTTCAATGACGTTTTTATCGCTTTTATTTCAAGCCATTGTTGAACGCCAAATCCTATGAAGAACCTAAGCCAAACGGTTAAAATTCTAGTGAGGATTGTTGCTGTTGCACTTATCCCAAAGGGAATGCCTAATACGTTATAAAGAGTTGTCATAGTTATTTCTGGCAACCCAACTTCAAAGGGCACACCAAGAGGGATGGATTTAATGGCTGAAACTATTGACTGGGTTACAAGAATTATGCCCCACAAGACTTGGAATTTTAGAGCTTGAAAGCCTAGGGCTAAAAAGACTAGGTATGAGAGAATTAAATAGGCTAGCCATGAAAGGCTGGATATAAAAATGGAAGACGCAATAACTTTCGGAGTATGTCCAAACTGTTTCATGGAGTCATGAAACATTTCAGCAATTTTAACAGCTTCCTCCTTCAGTTTTGTTGGCTTCCATTTTCCCCTACTGATCCATTCAACAACTCTTATAACCCAGTCAATAATTTTTAAGGTCCATTTTTCTTTGACACATAAAAGAATGAGCAAGACTAGGAAAAATATGGTTATAGCTATTAGAAATAGGCTTAGGTTGAAAATTAAAGGGTCTACAAGCTTTTCTGCTAGAAGAATGCCTATTCCAATTATGATGGTTGCAACTCCTACGCCCATGCTTATGAGCCTATGCGCTACAAGGGAGGCTACAACTTGGCCACTTACGCTGTTGCCTTGCTCCCTTGTGATCAGATATATTCTTGAAATTTCTCCGCTTACGGATTCTGCGGGAATAATTATGTCCATAAAGGTGCCATACCAAACGTAGAGATAGGCTTTCCAAACTGAAAGCTTAACCGAAAGAAAATTGATGAGGATACGCCAAGCCATCGCGTATAGGAAAGTGTCAACAAGGATTAGGAGGGCCGCCAAAAAGTAGATGGGTGGGTTTGCGTTTTGAATGGTTGCGATTATTTCTGGTATATCTACTTGGAATAGGTAAAGGTATATGAGGAAGGCGGCTATGCCTATGGCTGGCAATAGTATGGTTTTCCATGTGACTTTAGGCTTGACGGAAACCATTAGACCCCGCTTCCGCGATGACTCCAAAAGATTCCCGAGCCGAATTATATATTTTACCCAACTTCCACCAAAACATATGTATAAGCTTGAAAATAGCTTAGGTTTTTAAATTGCTAGTAACTACAAAAGTATTTAGATGATGCCAATGCTATCGCGTGAAGAAGCGTTGGACATTGTTAAAAGGTACCTTTTAAAGAGGAATATTCTATATCATGTGCTTGCTGTAGAGGCCATAATGCGCAGCGTAGCCCAATATCTAGGCGAAGACGAAGAAAAGTGGGGTTTGGTGGGCTTGCTCCATGACATCGACTATGAAAAGACCGAAGCAACTCCAGAAAAACATAGTCTAATAGCCGAAGAACTCTTGAAAGGCGCATTGCCAGAAGAGCTTATAAAAGCCATAAAAAGCCACAACTTCAAGCATACGGGAGTTAAGCCCGAAAACACTATGGAAAAGGGTTTGATTGCATGTGACGCAGTTTCAGGCTTGCTTGTTGCATGCGCCCTAGTGATGCCCTCTAAAAAGCTGGCAGAAGTCAAAGTGGAAACGGTTGCAAAGAAGTTTAAGGATAAGGATTTCGCGAGAGGCGCAGACAGAGAAAGAATCTTGCTATGCGAGGAAATTGGAATGCCTCGTGATAAATTTTTTGAGATAGCCCTTAATGGGCTTAAGAAGATAGCTCCTGAAATAGGCTTATAGGCGTTCTTTAAAATTCGGGTTTAGCCCTGCCCAGTTTCTTGTCAAGGCATGCTTTCACAAACCCGTAATATTCTGGGTCTGGCTTTCCCGGGCGGCTC
The DNA here is from genome assembly GCA_038849025.1 of Bathyarchaeia archaeon. Lineage (GTDB taxonomy): Archaea > Thermoproteota > Bathyarchaeia > Bathyarchaeales > Bathycorpusculaceae > WUQU01. The sequence goes on along the minus strand of JAWCNE010000020.1, from coordinate 9,074 downwards.
TTGAATTCTCCGTGGAACTGGGAAGCGAAAAAGAAGAAGTGATGGGGCAGCTCCAAAATTTCCATTCGCCGCTCATCAGGACTTTTACCTGAAAACACTAGTCCGCACTTCTCAAGCTTCTCTACATAGTCAAGGTTAACCTCAAATCTGTGGCGGTGGCGCTCATAAATTTCCCCACTCTTATAAAGCGTATAGGCTGTTGTGTTAGGCTTCACCAAGATTTTGTGGGCACCCAAGCGCATAGTTGCACCCTTATATTCTATACCCCGCTGCTCAGGCATAAGGTCAATCACAGGATGAGGTGTATTCGGGTTTATCTCGGTGCTGTTAGCGCCTTCAAAGCCGCAAACATTTCTGGCAAACTCTATTACGGCAAGCTGAAAACCATAACAGATTCCAAGAAACGGAATGCCCTTTTCTCTTGCAAACCTTATCGCCATGATCTTTCCTTCAGTGCCCCTCGGACCGAAACCGTAGGGGATGAATATTCCATCAAAATCCTTTAGCGTTTGCACCTTTCCCGGATTTTTTTCAAAAGTTTCAGCTTCAATATAGTGGATGCCGACTCTGGTTTTGCATTCTGCACTAGCATGACGCAGCGCCTCATTCATGCTCACATAACTGTCAGCCAAACCCGCATATTTACCAACTAAAGCAATTTTAACCTCATACTGAGGATTTAGTATAGCGTCCACGAATTTTCTCCACTCATCAAAATTGGGGTTACGCCCAGAAAAACCTAATCGCCTACATACGAATTCGCCCATTCCTTGCTCGTCTAAAATAAGCGGAACTTGATAAATCGACTCAACGTTGTAGGAGCAGAAAACCGCGTTTTCAGGTATAGTGCCAAACAATGCGATCTTCTTTAAGGTTGCGTCGTCTATTCTTTCAGGGCATCTTGCCACTATTATGTCCGGCTGGATACCAATACGCCTTAACTCGTTGACACTGTGCTGCAAAGGCTTTGTCTTCATCTCCTTAGTAACGTCCAAAATTGGAACTAAGGCTACATGCACATACAAGGTGTTTTCGTATCCCTCTTCCAAACGCATTTGACGAATAGCCTCTAAGAAAGGTAAACCTTCAATGTCGCCAACAGTGCCACCGACCTCTGTTAAAACCACGTCAACCTTCGAGTTTGAAGCCACACTTCTTATGCGATCCTTAATCTCATTGGTCACGTGGGGAACAATCTGGACGCATCTTCCAAGAAAGTCTCCGCGGCGCTCCTTCTCGATGACAGCCTTATAAACCATGCCTGTTGTAATATTATTCTCCTTTTTTAGGTCTAAGTCGAGGAAACGTTCATACCATCCCAGATCCAAGTCGGTTTCGCCACCATCGTCTGTTACATAAACTTCGCCGTGCATATACGGGTTCATGGTTCCAGCATCAACATTCACGTAAGGATCGATTTTCACGGCAGTAACCCTCAAACCCCTAGCCTGAAGCATCTTCCCAATAGAAGAAGTTACAATGCCCTTACCCACGGAGCTTAAAACACCGCCCGTAACAAAAACATACTTAACCATATCTGTTTCCCTCTTATAATAACAAAACCATAGAAACCAATTAGCATTTAAACTTATTCTAGACACTCGCCAAAGTTTTACAATTAAAATTACCTGTCACATTAGTCTTGACGCCTTTTCACAGAGCTTCGGTTAAATTTTAGGGAAGTTATCATTTAAACGGAGAATTTAAAATGCCCGCCAAAAAGAGGCCAAGCATCGTCTATTGGCTTGGCAACAATCTATATTTAAACATAACCAACCAGTGTCCTAACAACTGCTACTTTTGCCTAAAGAACTTCAAGATGGGAGTAGGCAACTTCAACCTTAAACTGGAAAAAGAGCCCACAACAAATGAGATCTTGGCAGAGCTTCAAGAGGTTATAAACCGAAAAAATTGGGGAGAAATCGTTTTCTGCGGTTTCGGAGAGCCTCTGATAAGGCTTGACTGCATTTTAGAGGTTAGCAGATGGATAAGGGGGCATTATGGAAAAATTGTAACATTGAGGGTGGACACAAACGGTCAAGCCTTCCTACTTAACAGGGGGAGAAGCGTTATCGAAGAGCTAAAAAGGGCTGGTGTTGACAAAGTAAGCGTAAGCCTAAACGCCCACAACAAAGAAACCTATAATCAAGTGTGCAGACCAGCCTTTAGAAACGCGTTCGAAAGTATTTTAGAGTTTATTAAAAAAGCTAAGGAACTTTTAGATGTTGAGGTGACGGCTGTCAGAATTCCAGAGGTTGACACTTCTAAAATTGAAGAAATTGCCAAACAGTTTGATGTAAAATTTAGGATTAGAGAGTACATACAACCTTTCTGGTGAAAGTTATCCTTTAGCTTGATTTATGAAGAGGCTTTTAACTACTCTATGTTAATGATTAAACCATGAAGCACTTTTCTGCGAAGTCCCTTAATGTTTCCTTTAAGAGCAGGCTTTTCAATTTTATGTTTGTTCAAATAGTCATTTCTTACAGGCTTAAGTATAATACTGACTGAGTCGAATACCCTTTTAACCCGCTCCTTAATAGCTACTCTTACACTATTTGTGAATCGCTCGCCCTATAAGCTCAATCCAAATTCCATCAGGGTCTCTAACAAACGCTAACGTATAACCATACTCATCCCATGGCTCCACGGCTGGAGTTGCGCTACCAGCAAGAATGCGCTCATACTCTTTCCGAACATCTTTGCACCAGAAAGCCAAATGGTCGAGCTCAGAGCCAGCGACATATTCCTCATAAAATTTTGTTCCAGGTGGGTAATAGTTTAGCTCTAAAACCTGCGGGGATCTTTCGCTTTTGAGTTGCACATAGATGCCGCCTGCCTCCATTTTGCCCTTGCGCAATATCTTCATGCCCATTGTTTTTGTGTAAAACTCTATTGAGCGTTCTAGGTTTCTGACACGGATGCCTGTGTACGCAAACTTCATGCAGTACACCACATATTATATAATTGCATGTTTACTTCTAATAACATTTTAGCGAATCTGTTTAGGGGATTATTGCAATTTTAATCTCATTTTTTGATGTGGCGAGTATTTGGAAGGCATCCTTAATTTCGCCCAGTCGCATCCTTCTTGTTATTAATGGTCTAACGTCGATTGTTCTTGAGGCTATTAAGTTTAGGGCTTTTCTGAAGTGTAATGGTGTTGCATGAAATGTGCCAAGAACTGTAGTTTCTCCGTAATGGAGTTGCTCAGTGTTAATCCTTATTTCGGTTTCGGGGGGGCATCCGCCGAATTCTAGGACTGTTCCGCCTCCCCTGACAAGTTTTAGGGATTGCTCCCATGTTTGTGGCTTTCCAATAGCTTCAATAACAACATCCGCACCATACCCCCCGGTTAACCTGCGAATTTTTTCCTCAACGTTTTCCTTTTCAGCGTTGACAATTTCGTCTGCCCCAAGTTTTTTTGCAAATTCCAGCCTCTCTCCTATAACATCTACCATTATGACTTTTTCAGCACCCATTCTCTTTACGGTTAACAGATGTAGCAGCCCGATGGGCCCAGCGCCAATAATTACCACAGAGTCGCCGAGCTTAACTCCAGCCTCTTCCACTCCATGAAGTACACATGCCAAAGGTTCTGTTAGGGAGGCCTCCTCATAAGATATATATGGCGGAATTTCTTGCATGTTGACGCGGACCATATGAGCTGGAACCTTAATGTATTCGGCATAAGCCCCCCAAAGCCAAATCATGTTCTCACAGAGATTATACTTGCCCTTACTGCACATAACGCAGCGCAAGCATGGAGCGCTATTGCCAGCTCGAACCCGCATACCTTTCTTAGGCCACTCTAAGCTTTCGCTGACCTCAACAACATCGCCTGCCCACTCATGTCCAAAAACCGTTGGAAGCTTTATCACCTTTTCAACATATCCTCTCTGGAAAATTTTTAGGTCTGTGCCGCATGTTGTAGCCGCTTTAACCTTCACTAGAACCTCGCCAGCTCCAACCGTCGGAATTTCAACCTCCTCAACCCGCAAGTCTTTAATGCCGTAAAGCATGGCTGCCTTCATTTGCATCACCGATTAAACACCACGACTTTCAGGCTTTCCTTATCTTCTAAAGCTGTTTTAAAGGCTTGGGCTGTATCGTCAAGAGTAAAGCGATGGGTTATCAACTCCTTCACATTTATTTTTCCAGATTTTATCAGCTCTAAGGCTTCCCTTGTTTCAACATGCGAAGTCGAATAGGAGGGAATTATCTGAAGTTCGCTGAAGAAAAGCTGTTTTGGACTTATTTCCAAATAGTTCCCTGGATCTGTGGGGGCGAAAACGCAGAGTTTTCCACCTTTGCGGCATATATTTAATCCAGCTTTGTAGGCTTCTAGACTTGGAGCAGTAACAATGGCTAAATCCACGCCCCTTCCACTGGTTTCAGCCATGACAACCTCGGTTAAATCCGCATTTTCTGGGTTAACAACAACATCTGCACCAAACTTTTCAGCAACCTTCAAGCGGAAATCAATCAAGTCACTTACAATGGTTTTTTCGGCGCCAAAAATTTTTGACAAGGCAACATGAATAATTCCAGTTGTCCCGGCGCCAACTATAGCTACCGCTTCACCCTTTTGAATTTTACACTTTTTTAAGGCTCTTAAACAGCAGCCCACAGGCTCGATTAAAGTGGCTTCCTCAAAAGACATGCTCTCAGGGATTTTAAGCGTGTCCAACATAAGGTTTGGAGCGGGAACTTTAAAGTATTGGGCAAACCCTCCTGGGACAATTTTTGTTTCGTGGAACTGTTCGCATAGGGTGTAGTCTCCACGCATGCAGTAGTAGCATTTCAAGCATGCCACATGATGGTGGACGAAAACCTTATCCCCTACATTAAAGGCTTCAACCCCACTGCCTATTTCAACGATCACGCCGGAAGGCTCATGTCCAAGAACCAGAGGCGCACGGTTTTCCAGATACCAAGACATCAGATCTGAACCACATACCCCGCAAGCCTTCATCTCCACTAAGGCTTCACCGTGGCTTATCTCCGGAACAGGTATGTCTTCAATGCGTATTTCCCTTTGGCTGTAATATACAGCGGCTTTCATTTCGATTCGATGTCTTCTCTCTGCAACTGAACACTTAAAACTTTTCACAAAGCTAAACGCATGGTTTTTATATAACTTCGAAAGAGAGATGACCTTAAGCATTATGGTGGAACACATGAAAATTGAAAAACCTGAATTAGTAGCATACCTTATGATAGCAACAGGCCTAGTACTGCTAATCCTTACATTCATTTTAGCCGCAATAATGCTCATGTCCGTCGTAGGCATCGCAACATCCCAAGACCTAGCAAAAGCCCTTGGAGGGATACTTGGACCCATAGCCGAAGCCGTAATAAAAATAATGTTCCTTGGAATAATGGGCTGGACAGGCTCTATTGCAACCATGAGGGGAATACAACTCTATAGAGAATCAAAACCGCCTGCACAACCACAGCAAATTCAACAACCTAAAGCCGAAGAAAAGACGCCCCAAAAAACCGCTTAAAACGAGGAATTAGTTTGCATCATACAATCAGGGCTCTTGGATGGATAATTGCAATTCTATGGATTATTATACTAATATTGCCTGTTAGTGTGGCATTTTCGCTTCTGGAGCTTTTGGAAGCAGAAAACATAGGCCTTAAAGAGCCTGAAGGCTTCATGTTCAATGGAAACGTTTCTATTTCCATACCGTTTTATGTTGCTAACCCTGGTTTCTACAACCTTGAAAATGTGAAACTTGACCTTCAGATAAAAGTGGGAACCAAAACAATCTCCACCTCATCGGCGGAATTGCCAAACGTCCCAGCTGGTGAAATGGTGGATTCCCGCTGTAACCTTTCTCTAAGCCTGAAAGAGATGCTTTCAAATAATAAGGAACTTTTGACAAACGACGCAGATCTGAATGGGAATGCTTCTCTAAGCTTTCGAGTGGCTTCTGTCATAGCCTTTAGAGTCTCCACGGGTTTTTCAATACATTGGGGAGCGCCACTTAATGGACTAACCTTATACCGCATCACCTACAATGAGGTAAGCCGTATTTTCTCCATTTCCCTCAGCTTCCACAATAACGCGTTTTTCCAGCTTAATGCGTCGCTTTTAGTGAAACTCTACAATTCCGCAAGGGAACTTATCGGTTCAACCGTTCAAAATGTAAATGTTCCTTCCCAAGAGTCTTTTCAAGACTCTCTTGAGATAATTATAGATGACCCCTCAAAGATAACCAGTGAAGGCATTTTACGCTTGTATTTGGCAGACATACAAATCCTAGAAGAGGCGTGGGAGTTTCCATGAGCGAAGCTGAAACTTTGGGAATCCGTCGAAAGCTTGTCCTTAAGATTGCTAAGGCAACAGTCATAACAGCACTTACGGGAGGGGTTCTGCTTATTTTATGGTTTTTTACTTCAATATTTGGAAAAAGTTTTCCACATTACTCGACGTTTTTTGCCATTTTTGCTTGGGCTATGCTGTTCTTCACATTTGCCACAACATTGAGTGAAGGAACGATTTACAAGTATATCCTCCTTGGCATTCGAACTTTCTTCTTAATAATTTATATTGCCTATGCCACAAACTATGGTCTTCTCTCTATAAATTTTGAAGGTTTCACCTTGACAATAGAGTTTATCCCCTTGCTAGCCCTGATGATTTTTGCAAATCTTCTAGAATTAGCTAGGGAGGTACTTCAAGCTATTGAATTCTCCTCTCAAAGCTCAAAAGACTAGCAAAAATTCGCGCAAAATCGAGGCGTTATCGGGTTCTTATAACAGCGTCAAGGATAATTACGATAAGTAAGGCTGCTAGGGCAATCCAGTTAATTATCGGCGAAATGTAAAAGCATAACACAAATCAAATTTCCTTCTTCCATAACAGTTAATATTCTCAGCAATACGGTTACCGAACTTTTTAGGTCATACACAACATCAAACGATAAAACCCGTAAACTATTGTAAGACTTGAAGCACCACCACACAAACGGAACACTTCTAGCTAAAACAAGTTAAATATTAGTAGTGGGTAAAAGTTTTTCCATGTTGGTTGCTGGTGTTGACGATGCTGGACGCGGTTCTGTTATCGGACCGCTGGTTATTGCCGGCGTTCTAGTGAAGGATGAGGATATACCAAAGCTTATTGAGCGGGGCGTCAAAGATTCTAAACTTTTGTCGCCGAATAGACGGGAAAACTTGGCTTTTGAAGTTAAAAAAATAGCTCTAAAACATGCTATTATAAAAATTTCACCAGCAGAAATCGACAAAGTTGTTGAGACAGGCAGAAAGCTTAATAGGCTTAACAGGTTGGAGGCGCAAGCCATGGCAAAAGTCATAGAGCAGCTCAAGCCTGACATAGCCTACGTGGATGCCTCAGACGTTTTGGAGGAACGCTTTAAGCAGCATATTCTTGAACATTTACCTTTTAAGGTTGAAGTGATTTCAGAGCATAAGGCGGATAGAAAATACCCTGTGGTCTCAGCAGCTTCGATTATAGCCAAAGTTGAAAGGGATAGGGAAATCTCAAAATTGAAAGCCATGTACGGCGACTTCGGATGTGGCTATCCAACAGATCCTAAAACTATAAGGTTTCTGAAACAATGCCTAGAAAGCACAAGGGAATATCCAGAATTTGTGAGAAAATCATGGAAGCCTGCTAAAAAGCTTAAAAGGGAAAACGATTCTAGGCAAAAAAGGCTTTTTTAAAGTTTACAAATGTCCTCTGGGGACCTTATCTTTGAAATTTCCTCGCTTGGGATGCATGAAATATCTTTGTTCAATGGACTTTGTCCCTCTGTTATAAGAACTGGATGCGCGTGGACAACTTTGCTAAGACTTAAAATTTCGTCAATCCTTCGGCTTAACATTTTTTCTTTCCCCTCTGCAACCCCGCCAATTATCCGCATGTTTTCTTCAGGAACAGTAATGACGAAGTCGAAAGGTGCTTTTTTAAAAGCCATCATGTTATAGCCAGCGAGCTTCTTGAAAATCTTTTGAAGAAGCTTGTTCCCTGTAATTACTCGCCTAGCTTTTACCATGAATTGTTTTCGCTGGTTTTTAGATTTTTCGAAAATGTTTATGGGTTTGACCACGGGAACTCCTAGAGTGCATAGGAGGTTGTAGGCCGCTGTTACCGATGCTTTAGCCATTCCCCTTTCGTAGCCGTAAAGGGTTCTTCTGGAAATGCCGACTTTCTCTGCGACTTTGCCAACAGATAACCCCAGTTCTTGTCTTCGTTGTTTAACGGCTTCACCGTTGATCTCCACATAGTAGCCTCCCGGACCAGCTTGAATCAGCGGATAAATTTTCCGCAGAACAATGTTTTCAAAGGTTTTAAGCGTGACAGCTAAAACATTGTATCTTGAATAAACAGTGTCGTCTTCCAGGGTTTTTTCTCGGGTTTTTTCACTGATAAAAAGTGGGGCTGCTGAGACATTTTCAGAAATTACTCTTAACTCTAAAGAGTCGTATAGGGGAACGCACCCAATATCGGGCTGAACTTTTAATAAAATTAAAGATTTGCCTTTTCTAGCTGCTATGTCAAAACAGCTTGGTCTAGAACGACACCTTTGGGAGACGGTAAAGCCAGCCTCTTTCAGGACAGCTTCTACAGCTTTTACCTTCCCCATCTCCCTACAGGTCATCGAACTATCACAAAAATATCCATCACGTTCTTGGATATAAGGTTATACGCTTTTCAGCTTTTGGCTAAACTTTCGCCACTATCATGGCATGGGCTTTGTCATAGGGTTCCAGATGGACGACATCTTCTATTTGGAAGCCCCTGCTTTCTAGGACCTTAACTTCACGCTTATAAATTTCTGAAGGCTCCTTTGTTACGTCTATGCTTTGAGCTTTTACGGCAAGCATTATCCAGCCGGGTTTTTTAAGGAATAAGTCAGCGTTGTCTGCGAGAATTTTTGCTTGCTCAGGCTGGGCGATATCACAGTATATGCTTTCAACTTTGCCGCGGATAAACTGGGCGTATTTTTCCGGGAAGCGGGCGTCTTCAAGGATTGGAAACATGTTAAGCCTGTAAGTGCACACATTGTTTACAAGTTCTCTCATGACTCTGGAGGCAA
>JAWCNE010000019.1:0-26785 GCA_038849025.1 Bathyarchaeia archaeon | reverse complement strand
ACTCTTTTAATTTGACTTTATATTAGCGCCCTTAAAATGAGCAGAGTAGCTATAGTAAAAGGCCTAAACCCTGTGGAATCCACTGTTAAGGCTCTTAGGATGGTAGAGGCTGACTTAAACGCTGTTTTATATGCTGAAAAGCCTATTTTGGTTAAGCCCAACTACATAAACGCTGAGCATCCTTTGACTGGAATAACAACGGACAGCAGAGTTGTCGAAGGAATTGTAAAGTTTTTGAAAGAACATGGGAAAAACGATGTTATTATCGGCGAGGGAAGCGGGTTTGCAGACACATTTCAAGCCTTTAAAAACGCTGGAATAGACAAAGTTGGCGAAAGATGGAACGTGAAGCTTATGGATCTAAACAAAGACATTTTCGTTGAAGTCCATCCGCCTAATCCGCTTTCACTGAAAAGAGTTAAAGTAGCAAAAACAGCCCTCGAAAGCATTGTGATAAGCGTTCCAAAGCTAAAGCTTCACAGGATGGCCGCGGTCACGCTTGGCCTGAAAAACATAATGGGCGCATTAGCATCAAAAGGGAAAATGCACAATGGGCATTTACACGAAAACATAGCGGATCTAGCTTCGGTATTAAAGCCAAGCCTGACAGTGATTGACGGAATAATTGCGGGGGAAGGCCATGAAACAAGCGGAAAACCCGTGGAAATGAACTTGGTCATAGCGGGCGCAGACCCCGTGGCTGTTGACGCTGTGGGTGCAGCAGTTATGGGTGTATCACCCACCGAAGTTAAGCATCTTGTTTTAGCTGAGAAAAAGGGGCTTGGAACATGCCGCCTGGAAAAAATAGAGATCCTTGGCGAGCAGATAGAGAAGGTAAAGCGGAATTTTAGAAGATCTTTTGTTTCGAAGGTTCTTTCGCATCTTTAATTTTGAAATGTTTTGGGATAGGCTATCTCTCCTCTGGAGAGAACTATCATGGTGTTGGTGTTCAAAACCCCTTCAATCTTGCGGATCTTTTCTACGCACTCATTGACTTGAGTGATATCTGCGGCTGATATTATAACTACTATGTCATATTCTCCCGTAACTTCGTATACTTCCTTGATGTTTGGGGTTTCCCTAAGTATGGCGGAGATTTTTGATGTGGGAATTGAGGGGCTTACTGAAATTAGGGATAAGGCTTCAGCGCCCCCGGAAAGCCCAGTTTCAATGGTGAATTTTTTTATAATTCCCGATTCCATAAGTTTTTTAATCCTTATTCTGACAGCGCCTTCTGAAAGTCCAACCTTCTTTCCAATATTCTTGTAGGAGGCGCGTCCATCCTGCCTAAGAATTTGGATAATTTTCTTGTCTATTTCATCCATCACTATTTCTCCTAAACTTTTTACGTTTTCAGCAATTTCATTGCTAAATCAGTAAAATAAGTTTTGCTATTTCCGAAAACTTTATAAAAAATGCTGTATCCTCAATGCTTTATAGCCATAAATAAAAGGCGGCATAAAATGTTCAAAGGATGTTACACGGCGCTGATAACCCCCATGCGAGGCAATCAAGAAATAGACTTTGAGGGACTTGAAACCCTGGTGGAATTTCAAATCTCCCAAGGTGTAAGCGGAATCCTCGCCGTGGGAACAACAGGCGAAAGCGCAACCTTAGATTCTGAAGAGCAAAACGCGGTTACAAAAAGAGTTTACATACGCTGCACCGAACGCGTAACAGTAATAGCTGGAACCGGTTGCAACTCAACCCGCAAAACCATAGAAAACACAAAGAAAGCCTACAGCATAGGCGTCAGAGCAGCGCTGCTAGTAGATCCATACTATAACGGCCCAAGCTCCCTTGAGATAAGACGCGAGTACATAGCACCCATAGCAGAAAAATTCCCAGAAGTCCAAATAATCCCTTACGTGATTCCGGGAAGAACCGGAACACAGCTTTTGCCCCAAGACATGGCCATACTACACCGTCAATATGCTAACGTTCAAGCGGTAAAAGAATCCACAGGCGACTTTGAAAACATGAAACTAATAAGGCGACTATGTGGACAACAATTCTGCATCCTTTCAGGAGACGACGACAAAACCTACAAAATGATGACTGATGCAGAGATAAAAGCATCAGGCGTGATCTCCGTAATCTCCAACATAGCGCCAGCAGCAGTACAGCAAATGACAAGCCTTATTCTTGAAGGAAAAACTGACGAAGCCAAAAATCTCTGCGAAAAACTTAACCCCCTATTCCAAATCGTAACCGTAAAAACAACCGAGGAAACACCTTTCGGAAACACCATAGTCAAAGCTAGAAACCCCTTACCATGCAAAACTCTAATGAATGTTTTGGGGATGCCATCCGGACCTTTAAGGCCGCCTCTTGGAAAAATGACACGGAAAGGATTCGAAGTTGTTCTTAACGCTGCTAGGGAAGTTTACGAAAAAAGCCCCGAAATACTCAAGCCCATCGAAGAATTCTTTGATGTAGACCTTTCAGAGAGACTTTATAAGGAAAAGTTCTGGAAGGGACTAACCTATGATTAAGCTTTGCGTAGCAGGCGCCACTGGAAGAATGGGAAGTACCCTAGTTCGCGAAGCCCTAGAAAGAGGTTTCCAAGTGGTAGGCGCTATAGCAGCCCCTGGCGAACCAAGCTTAGGTAAAACCCTCAGCGAGCTGGGAATAGGCAATTTAAACTTGACTATTGTAGATCCTACAGAAATAGAAAAGGCCGTTGGAAATGCGGATGTTTACGTCAGTTTTACCTCGCCGAAAGCAGAATTAACAAACCTCCCAGTCGTCGCAGAAATGGGGAAACGCATAGTCATGGGAACAACCGGGTTTACAGATGAAGAGTTGAATAAGCTTAAAGAAACCATTTCAAAACGGGTACCCGCAGTTTTTTCATCTAACTTTTCAATAGGAGTTAATTTCATGCTTAAAATGTTAAAAGCTCTTAAAATGCTGCCCAAAGAATATGACGTGAGCATTGTAGAAGCACATCACATTGGGAAGAAGGACGCCCCAAGCGGCACAGCGCTTTCAATTGCAAAGCTGCTCTCGGAAGTAAGGGGCTATAGCAAAACAGTGTACGGGAGAGAGGGAATAAGCCCGAGAAAACCCGAAGAAATGGAGGTTCTTTCGGTTAGGGGAGGAGGAATACCGGGAATCCACAAAATCATAGCTGCAGGGCCCTATGACATGATAACAATTGAGCATACCGCGTTCTCAAGAAGCGTATTCGCTCAAGGAGCCCTCTACGCAGTTGAATGGATAATGAAACAGACAAAACCCGGAGTATATTCCATGGAAGACGTGTTGGAGGGGTAATCCAAATGAACAGTGTTTCAAAAAGGGTTGTTGTAAAGTTTGGAGGCGGAGAACTCTCTTCTGGAAAAGCTTACAAAGAAGCAGCAAAAATGGTTAAAGAGTTTGGCTACCGAGAAATTGTTATAGTCGTTTCTGCCATGAAAGGAGCCACAGACAGCCTAATAAAATCTATATCTGAAGTTGGAAAAGTGGAAGACTCGGACTACGCGGACATAGTGGCCATGGGCGAAAGAACAAGTGCAAGAATTTTCTGTTCAGCCCTAAAAGCAGCCGGTGTGAACGCAACATACTTTGACCCCCAGCAGGAACGGTGGCCCATAATAACCGATTCCAATTTTAAGGATGCAACTCCAGACATGAACGAAACACGGCGAAGGGTTAGAAAATATTTAGAGCCTCTTTTGGGTGATTTTGTACCCGTGGTTTGCGGATTCATAGGCAAGGACAAAAATGGACGCATTACAACCCTTGGCAGGGGAGGCAGCGACATAACAGCAACCCTTCTAGGCAACTGTCTGAAGGCTGATGAAGTTATCCTCGTCAAAAACACCAATGGAGTATTGTCCGCAGATCCGAAATTTGTTCCAAACGCAAGGCCTCTAGAGAGGATAACAATTGAAGAAATGTTTTCCCTCGCCCAAGGAGGGGCAAAAATAATCCATCCAGAAGCCCTAAAATATAAGCTTCCAGGGCAGAGGCTGCGGGTTGTGGGTTTTCCGGGAAGCCTATCCTCAAACGGAACAGAAATTGTCGGAGTTTTTAGGGCTAACCCAGTAGAAGTTAGGAAGCATCATGGATTGGCTGCAATAACCCTTGTAGGTGAGGTGACTCCTTCAAACCTAAGCAGAGTTCTTCAAGTTTTTGACGGGAGAAAAATTTTTGGAATGGGAACTAGCAGAAACTCCTTAACGGTGTTTGTAGACGTGAAAAACCCTGAACGAGTCATTAACCAAATATGCCGTTTAAACTGTTTTAAGGCGGTTAGTTTACGGGAAAACGTAGGTGCCATTGAGCTTGTAAGCCCAAATTTCATAGACTCTCCGGGATGGGTTGCCAAAGTTTCTGGAGCGCTTGCAGACAAGACAATTAACATTTTAGAGGTTATTACAAACAAAGCCTCAATCACCGTGTTTGTGGATGAGGACAAAATGGATGAAGCCTTAACAGCTGTGAAAGCAAGGTTAAGCGAGGCTGCTGAGCATGTCGAATTTCATGATTAAAAGTCCCCTAGAAAATGTTAACGGCGTACTCCACATTGATGGCGTTTCAGCTTTAAAATTGGCAGAGGAATATGGCACTCCCCTATATGTGATGAGTGAGAGAAAAATAAGAGAAAAATATAGACAATTAGCCACTGCGTTTACCAGAAACTATGAAAAAGTGAGGATTCTATATTCCGCAAAAGCCAACACAAACCTTTCCCTATTAAAGATTCTTAAAAACGAAGGAGCGGGAATAGACACGGTAAGCGCTGGAGAAATATTTCTGGCGCTTGAAGCAGGTTTTAAGCCAAGCCAAATTTTATACACGGGAACAAGCGTAAGTGACGAAGAATTGGACTACGTTTTAGAAAAAGGCGTAATAATCAATGTAGATTCGCTTTCGCAATTCAAGAAAATGCTGAAAAAGACTGTGCCGCAGACTCTGTCTGTTAGAATAAACACGGAGTTCGGCGCTGGACACCACGAGTACACGGTTACAGCAAGCAAAACCTCAAAGTTTGGAGTTGACGGAAAAACAGCCATGGAAATATACCGCATGATGAAAAATGCAGGGGTGGAAAATTTTGGAATTCACATGCATATAGGATCAGGCATAATGCAGGTGGACCCCTTCATAAAAGCGGCAGAGAAACTGCTGGAAACCGCCAGCACGATTCACAAGCAGCTGGGAATAGCCTTCAGTTTCATAGACTTAGGAGGGGGCATAGGCGTACCCTATAAACCCGAGGAAACGGAAGTTGACATAGAAAGCTTTGCAAAAAGACTTGTAGACTTTCTCAAAGAGAAACTTAGGGAATATGAGCTTGGCCAGCCTGAGTTGTGGCTTGAACCTGGAAGATATCTTGTCGCTGAAGCATGTGTTTTGCTTACAAAAGTTACCATGGTGAAGGAAACACCTTACAAGAAGTTTGCCGGGGTGGATGCGGGCTTTAACACTTTGATAAGGCCAGTCATATACGACTCTTACCATCACATAATTTTAGCCAACAGGCTTGATGCACCTTTAGCTGACAATTACGATGTGGTGGGGCCTTTATGCGAGTCCGGCGATGTACTTGCAAGGGATAGGCAGCTGCCCAAGATTTCTGAAGGAGATCTTTTGGCAATATTGAACGTAGGTGCTTATGGCTATGCGATGAGTTCGCAATACAATTCTAGGCCAAGGGCGGCGGAAGTCCTTGTCAAAGATGGACGCTATGAGCTCATAAGAGAGCGGGAAAATCTCCAAGATTTGCTCAGGGGGCAAAGGTTAGCTTCATGGTTAAAGGGTTAAAGTTTTGGAAGATGCACGGACTTGGAAACGACTACATAGTCATAGACAACACAGACAACAAATTACAACACCACAATCTAGGAGAGCTTGCAAAAGTTTTATGCAAAAGAGGGTTCTCTGTGGGAGCTGATGGACTCATTCTCGCCTGCACTTCTAAAGTTGCAGAAGTTAAAATGCGAATATTCAACCCAGACGGTTCAGAAGCGGAGATGTGCGGCAACGGAATACGCTGTCTAGCCAAGTTCTGCTATGAGAACGCCATAGTCGAAAAGGAGACATTTACCGTTGAAACTTTGGCGGGAATAAAACATGTGTGGCTTTCAACTGCTAACGGAGAAGTGGGAAGCGTGAAAGTGGACATGGAAGAACCTTCCTTTGATAGAAAAGCAATACCTATGCTCGGCGAAGGCAAATGCATAAACGAAGAATTAAATGTGGATGGCGAAATTTTCAAGGTAACATGTTTATCGATGGGTAACCCTCACTGCGTAATATTCGTTGACGATTTAGCTTCTGTTCCGCTGGAAAAGGTAGGCCCAAAAATAGAGCACCACGAAAAATTTCCTAAAAGAGTAAACGTTGAGTTTGTTCAAGTTTTAAGTCCAAAAGAAATCAGAGTCCGTGTCTGGGAAAGAGGCGTAGGCGAAACCACCGCGTGTGGAACAGGTGCATGCGCAAGCGTGACCGCAGGCTACATTCTTGGGAAAACAGGCAAGAGAGTTAAAGTGAACCTTTTAGGAGGAAGCCTAGAGATTCATTATAATGGAAGGATTTTCATGGAAGGCCCAGCTGTAAAAGTTTTCGCTGGAGAACTGTTTTAGGCTTTGGAGGAATAATAATTGAAGTTTGAATTTTCAAACAGGGTTAAGCGGCTGCCGCCATACATTTTCTTTGAAATAGAGAAAATTCTAGACGAGAAAAGACGTGCAGGACAAAACATAATATCGCTTAGCATTGGCGACCCTGACCTGCCCACACCCCAATTCATATTAGACGCATTGAGAGAGGAAAGTGCCAAGCCAGAAAACCACGGCTACTCAAACAGCAGAGGAGAGCTCGAATTTAGGGAAGCAGCAGCCTCTTGGATGAAAGAACGTTTCGGCGTAACTGTCAACCCTGAAACTGAAGTAACAGCACTAATAGGTTCCAAAGAGGGAATAACACATCTCACAAGGGCGTTCCTAAACCCTGGAGACAAAGTGCTTGTTCCAGACCCTGGGTACCCGGCTTACCTAAACGGCGGCGTCATCCTTAACGAGGCCGAGGCGGTCTTTATGCCCTTAACCATGGAAAACTCATTCTTGCCAGAAATTGATTTTATTGCTTCTTCAAAAGCTAAAATAATGTTTCTTAATTATCCGAACAATCCCACAGGCGCCATCATAGACCAACGCGTTTTGAAAGAAATTGTTGAGGTTGCCATGGACAACAATATTATCGTATGTTATGACAACGCATACTCGGAGATTACCTATGGCGGGTATAAGGCCCCAAGCATTTTAGAGGTCGAGGGAGGAATGGATGTGGCAGTGGAACTGCACTCCTTTTCCAAAACCTTCAGCATGGCAGGCGACAGAGTAGGATTCGCCGTGGGCAACAAAAACTTGATAGAAGGAATAGTGAAAGTTAAATCCCAAGTAGATTCAGGCTTGCCAAAATATATACAGAAAGTGGCGATACGGGCACTAGAAAGCTACACAAAAGGTGAACCTCCAAAAGAGGTTAAAACAAATATTGCCACTTACCGGGATAGAGTCAAATTCCTTGCAGAAAAATTAATGGCAATAGGCTTAGAATGCGAAATTCCAAAGGGGACATACTATGTTTGGGCCCGCTGCGGAGGAGACTCCATGCAGACTGCGAGAAAGCTTTTAGATGTTGGTGTGGCCGTAACCCCTGGCATTGGTTTTGGAGAGCACGGTGAAGGCTTTCTAAGGTTTTCAGCCATAAGGCCTATAGAAGACATAAAAGAAGCGTGTAAAAGATTAGCAGAAGTGAGAACAATCTTTCATAGCCCTTAAAGTTAACCTAAGAGGCATGTTGTTTTCTAATGTTAGAAACCCTTTTATACAAGAACCATAAATCTAATTAGACAGCGTGCCAGCGATGAGTAGAGATATCTTAACGCTTCAAACAATGCGTTTTCTAGCGATGCGCTACTTCTTTAAATATTACTATTATTAGGTGCAGCTAAAGCGGCTTAAAATTTCCGTTTTAGCTTTTTGGCGTTTTTTGGGGAGGGGGTAGGATTTATGGCGCAGTTTGATATTAAGCCCAAAAGAATCGTAGTAAAATATGGTGGAGCCAGTCTAGCAGATAGCGAACGCATACAAATGGCTGCTAAGGCTGTGGCTAAAGAGGCGGCGAAAGGCACACGTATCGCAGTGGTTGTCTCAGCCATGGGAAAATCAACAGACCAGCTTCTAAACACAGTTAAAAATGCCTCAGGCGGAAAAATCGGCAAGAAAGAGTTAGATGAAGTTTTAGCCATGGGCGAGCGAACCAGCGTAAGAATCTTTGCCATAGCTTTAAAAGCAAGCGGTGTAGAGTCCCGTTACTTTGACCCCTCAGACCAAGAATGGCCCATAATAACCGATGACGCTTTCTCAAACGCCAATCCCATTCTTGAACAATGCTACGAACGGATAAGGAAGCATGTGCTTCCCCTATTTGAAAAAGGCATAGTCCCAGTAATCGCTGGCTTCGTCGGAAGAACCATTGACGGGAAAATAACAACCCTTGGGCGAGGAGGAAGCGACACAACAGCGTTTATTTTAGCGAAAGCTTTGGGGGCAGACGAAGTTATTCTAGTCACAGACGCTGACGGAATTATGACTGCAGATCCAAAGATAATTAGGAAACCTCAGAGGATTAACGAAATTGACGTCGGCACCCTGGTTGGGCTTGCAGATTCAGGCGCCAAATTCATTCATAGAAAGGCTTTAAAATATAAGGATCCAGCCATAAACGTCAGAGTGATTGCTTACACTCATGGCGATTTGAACTATGACGGCACAGTAATCACTGGAGGACTTGCCACGGAATTGGATGTTAACATAGCAAGCGAGTCTCCAGCAACTTCCATAACAGTTGTTGGTCAGGGAGTCGCCAAACCCGACATCGTTAAAGAGTTGATTGAAGAAGTTCAAACAAGTTCGACACTCTTGGGCTTATCCCTAAATCATCACTCACTGGTATTGTTTATTTCAGACGAAAAAGAGCCAGATGCGCTTCTTAACAGAGTCCATGAGATAGTTTTAAGGCATAAAGAGGCTGTAGCCATGTCCGTAAGGCGGAACCTCGTTTTTATTCGCATAAGCGGAGTAGGCCTAGAGGAAACTCCTGGGCTGATAGGCAGAATATCGGAGCCGTTAAGGCTTAATGATGTGAACATCTTCGGCATATTGACCAGCACTTCCCACATACTTCTTTTTGTGAACTGGGAAGAAAAGGAGAAGGCTCTAAACTTAATTAGGAGTTCGTTGGGATTAAAGGAAGGTGATTCAAAATGTTGAAAGCAGCGGTTTTAGGCGCAACAGGCATGGTTGGCCAGATCTTCATTCGCCTGTTAAACAGCCACCCATGGTTTGAAGTGGCGGCTGTCGCAGCATCCGAAAGAAGCAGCGGACTAAAATATTCAAAGGCGGCAAACTGGAAAATGCCAACCCCCATTCCGGAAAGCGTCGCCGACCTAGAAGTCTTAGACGTAACCCCGAAAGCCGTAAAAAACGTGGACCTAGTGTTTTCAGCATTACCCGCTGAAGTCGCCGGAAAAGTAGAAGAAGACTTCGCCAAGGCAGGATATGTGGTTCTCAGCAACGCCTCAGCCCACAGAATGGAGCCAGACGTGCCATTACTAAACCCGGAAGTTAACGGCGACCACATCGCACTAATCGATGAGCAGCGGAGAAAAAGAAAATGGGATGGCGCCATAGTTACAAACCCCAACTGCAGTACTGCAATTTTAACCCTCGCCTTAAAGCCACTCTACGACGGATTTGGCATAAACCGAGTAATAGTTTCAACTATGCAGGCGCTTTCAGGAGCCGGATACCCAGGCGTAGCTTCGCTCGACATAGTGGACAACGTTATCCCATTCATCAGAAATGAAGAGGAAAAAGTGCAAAGCGAAAGCTTAAAAATTTTGGGGTCTCCTTCAAAGCCAGCCGACTTTAAGGTTTCTGCCAGCTGCCATAGAGTAGCAACCTTGGACGGGCATATAGAAGCCGTTTTCACCGAACTGAAACGCGAGGCAGACCCAGAAGCCGTAGCAGAGGCCATGAGCAAATTTGTGGGCGAACCCCAAAAACTCAATCTGCCTAGCGCTCCGGCAAAACCCATAGTGGTTAGAAAAGAGGAGGACAGACCCCAAGTAAGATTGGACAGAATGGAAGGCAACGGCATGAGCGCAGTGGTTGGCAGAATCCGAAGAGACCCAGCCCTCGGAGGAGTCAAATTCATCGTTTTAGGCCACAACACCATCCGAGGAGCCGCCGGATGCAGCATCTTAAACGCAGAATACTTGAAAGCCAAAAAATACCTATAACGTGGCGAAAAACGCATGAAAGAGCTTTGGATTAAAA
The DNA here is from genome assembly GCA_038849025.1 of Bathyarchaeia archaeon. Classification (GTDB taxonomy): domain Archaea; phylum Thermoproteota; class Bathyarchaeia; order Bathyarchaeales; family Bathycorpusculaceae; genus WUQU01. Next base: position 16,427 of record JAWCNE010000019.1, on the reverse strand, counting down.
TAGATAAAAAAGTTCCAAAAAACGCTAGAGAAAGCTTGCTTGAGCTAGCGGCCAGCACTTGCGACGCCATATACGCTGAAGAAAACCTTTTGGATGATGCTAAAAAGACTGGAATTAAAACTGCGTCCAGCTCAGGAGACTGCGCCATCCAAGTTCTTGAATTTTTTGATCTTGCAAAAATTGAAGAGTTAAAAAATGCGGGGAAAACTGTTGCAGTAAGAGTTATTGTGAAGGGAAAAGAAGATGAAGAGAATGCTGTTAAAGCCGCAAGCTTTTCCCCAGACTACATAATAGTTCAATGTCTTGACTGGAAGGTTATACCTTTGGAAAACCTAATTGCAAAAGCTCGTGGAAAAAGTAAATTGTTGGCTGAGGTTTCATCCGTTGAGGACGCAAAAACAGCCCTTGAAACCCTAGAGTTGGGAGCAGACGGGGTTATCTTAAAAACTTCTGACCCCAACGAACTCATGAAAGCGGCGTATATGGTTAAGAAACAAATTCCAAAAATCAAGCTAACGCCAGTTAAAATTGTGGAAGTTAAACGCATTGGAACGGGAGCCAGAGTCTGCATAGACACTTGTGACTTGATGAAGAAGGGTGAGGGAATCCTTGTGGGATGCCAATCTGCATGCCTTTTCCTCGTAGAGGCAGAGGTTCATGAAAACCCGTTTGTGCAGCCCCGTCCTTTTAGGGTTAACGCTGGACCCGTATCCCTATACGCGTTGTGCTCGCTGGACAAGACAAGATACTTGTCAGAGTTGAAAGCCGGAGAAGAAATCCTCATAGTTAGCAGAAATGGGAACACTAGATTAACGAACATTGGAAGAGTGAAAATTGAATGGAGACCCTTAATTCTTGTTGAAGCAGAATCCGAAGGCAAACGATTTAAAACCATAGTTCAAAACGCCGAAACCATTAGGCTTGTAACCCAGAAAGGCTCCATACCCGTTACTGAATTAAAAGTCGGAGAAGAAGTTTTGGCGCACATATCCGAGGGAGGAAGACACTTTGGGACGCTGGTTAAGGAAGAGATGGTGGTGGAGCTTTGACCATTCGAATTTGCGTCTCCATCCTTCCCTCGAATGTTGATGAGGCATTAAATCTTATTGGTAAAGCAGAAAAACATAAACCAGACTTTATTGAGGTTAGGCTGGACTGCATTAAAGAGCATGAAAGACTGGTTGATATCAAAAGCTGCACAAAAGTTCCTCTTATTGCAACAAATAGGACGCAAGAGTGTCGAGGAAAATTTTCTGGAAGCGAAGTTGAACGCCGACGAACATTGCTTAAGGCTGCTCGAAGCGGCTTCGAATACGTGGACATCGAACTGCACACCTCTAAGTTAAGAGAGTTTGTTGAAGAACTCCGCCAATTGAACGTTAAACCCATAATCTCCTTCCATGACTTCAACGAAACCCCAAGCCCGCAGAAGATGAAGGAAGTTCTAGAGTGCGAAGTGGCAGAAGGTGCAGACATATGCAAAATTGTAACCACTGCCAAAAAAGTTGACGACAACTTAACCGTGTTAAACTTTTTGCATAAAGCCAGCAGAAAAGCAAAATTGGTTTGTTTCGCCATGGGCCCCCTTGGAAAACCTTCAAGACTTTTGTCACCACTTTTCGGAGGATTCTTCACCATAGCCTCACTGGAACATGGCGGAGAAACAGCGCCAGGCCAAATGACGATCCAAGAGTTAAGAACCGCCTACCAAGCCTTAGGAGCCAAGTAAATGGAGATCTCAGGAAAAACAAGGGTATGTTGTGTTATAGGCGACCCAATAGAGCACACGTTAAGTCCTTTAATACATAATGCTGCCTTCAAACATTTGAAACTCGATTTTGTTTATGTAGCCTTTAGAGTTAAAAGGGAAGAACTGGAGAACTCCGTAAAAGGCATGCGCAGCCTTGGCGTTCACGGTTTTAACGTCACCATGCCCCATAAAAACGCCATAATCAAATATTTAGATGAGATAGAATCAACAACGAAGTTCATCGGATCCGTCAATACTGTGCTTAACGTTAATGGAAAGCTTATCGGGTTTAATACAGACGGTGTGGGCGCCCTAAAGGCCCTTAAAGAAAATCAAGTGCATTTAAACGGGGAAAAACTTCTGCTTTTAGGAGCAGGAGGAGCAGCGCGAGCCATAGCGTTCCAAATTGCATCTGAAGTAGGAGAACTCACAGTTCTAAACAGAGATGGAGAAAAAGCTAAACAATTAGCTAACGCTTTAAAGGAAAAGTTTAGCAAAAAAATTGTTGGAAACACGCTTTCAGCCTCTTTGATAAAGGAAAAGCTTAAAGACGCAGACATACTGATTAACGCTACTTCTGTGGGCATGCACCCGAACCCAGAGCAAACTCTAGTCAACCGTGAATGGTTAAAGCCTGACATGACAGTAATGGATATTGTTTACAACCCCATAGAAACTAAGCTCATAAAGGATGCAAAAGCCGTAGGTGCCAAAGTGGTGTACGGCACTGAAATGCTTGTCTTTCAAGGAGCAGCTTCCTTTGAAATCTGGTGCAACCAACCAGCACCCGTGGAGGTTATGAGGAAGGTTATTCTAAGAAGCATTCATGGAGGAAATGCGCCGGTTGAAGGGACAAGCTAAAGCGATAAGCCACGGGGCCGCCACTATAGTAAACGCCATTGCAATGGGCAAAGGAGCAGCTTTTGGGGTGGACTTATGGACGAAGGCTGAAGTTCAATTAACCCACAACCCCAACGTAATTGAAGGAGAAATTGTTTCAGACCTAGCTGAAAAACCAGTGCTAATTGAAAAAACCGTGAAAAGAGTGTTAAAGCATTTTGGAGTTGAGGAAAAATTTGGTGCAAAAGTCAAAACATGGTCCAACATTCCAGTTGCCAGAGGCCTAAAAAGCAGCAGTGCCGCGGCAAACGCTATAGCCTTGGCCACGGTAGCGGCCCTAAACAAGGAGTTTGAAGACTTGACAATAATTAATCTTGGGGTGGACGGCGCTTTAGACGCAAAAGTTACTATCACGGGCGCCTTTGATGACGCTTGTGCCTCATACTTTGGAGGCATTGTAATAACCGACAATGTTAAAAGGAAAATTGTTAAACGCTTTGAAATCGGCGAAGACCTAACTGTTTTGTTTTATATCCCGCATGTGAAAGCCTACACGATAAATGTTGATGTTGCAAGAATGAAAAGCGTGGCGCCTCTTGTGAAAATAGCGTATAGGGAAGCTTTAAAGCAGAATTTTTGGGCGGCATTAACCCTTAACGGGCTGATTTACTCTTCAGCTTTGGGATACAATCCCTCTGTAGCCTTAGACGCCTTGATGGCTGGAGCGTTGGCAGCAGGACTTTGCGGCAAGGGCCCAGCGGTAACTGCCGTCGTTTCAGATGAGAAAGTTGACTCAGTGAAGGATGCTTTAGAGGCTTATGAAGGGGAAATTCTGCAAGCAAGAATAAACCATGAAAAAGCAAAGGTTCTGAGTTGATTAAATGGTCGAAGTTGTTATTAGGCGAACTGAAGCTTTAAGCGGAGAAGCCAACGCGCCTCCCTCTAAGGCGTATACGCACAGGATGCTAATTGCCGCGTTACTCTCTAACGGAGTTTCAAAAATAGCCAACTATCTGGTTTCAGACGACACTTCTGCAACCTTACATGCAACAAAGGCTTTGGGAGCAAAGGTAAACCAGCAAGGAAGCCTCTTGGAAATTGAAGGAGTAAAACAGCTTAGAATACCAGAAAGGCCAATAAACTGCGGGGAGTCTGGAGCCACACTGCGTTTCATGATACCCGTTGCTGCCCTCGCTTCTAAGCCAGTAACCTTTGTTATGGGACAATCGTTAAGCAAAAGACCAATAAAACCACTTCTCCAGAGTCTTAAACAGTTAGGGGTAAACGCCTACTACAGCGAGGAAAAGCCCTCAATTGTAACTGTTCAAGGCGGCGGAATCGAAGGTGGAAAAACAGTTTTACGAGGGGACATAAGCTCCCAGTTCATTTCCGGGCTATTGTTTGCGTGTCCCATGGCTAGAAGAGATACTGAAATTATTGTCACAACTCCATTGGAGTCTAAAAGCTATGTGCAGATGACCGAGGAAATCCTCAGCAAACACGGCGTCAAAGTTTCAATATCAGAAGATTTGAGGCGGATACTGGTGCCATCTAACCAAACTTATACGCCGTGCAATCACACCGTTCCAGGGGACTTCTCTTCTGCCGCCTACCTGTTAGCCGCTGCCGCAGTAACCTCCTCAAAAATAAGGGTCATAAATTTAGACTACACCGCTAGACAAGGCGACAAAGCGATTTTAGATATATTGAAACAAGCGGGTTTAAAAGTGATTGTTGGCGAAGGCTTCGTCGAAGTGGAAGGCAAGCTTCAAAACGCCATTGAAGTGGACGCAAAAGATGTGCCAGACCTTGTTCCAGCATGCGCAGCCATAGCATGCTATACGAAGGGCGTATCCAAAATATACAATGCAAAAAGGCTTAGGTACAAAGAGTCGGATAGACTGGCGTCTATTTATGCTGAGTTAAAGAAAATGGGTGCAGACATAGCCATGGGCGAGGACAGTTTAACAATTAAGGGGCCATGCCAGATGCACGGTGCAGTTATAGATCCCCATAAGGATCATAGAATAGCCATGGCTTGTGCTGCCGCAGCTTTAGGCGCAGAGGGCAAAACAAAAATTTTAAACGCGGAGTGTGTTAGAAAATCTTATCCGAAGTTCTTTAGAGACTTACACTTGTTAGGGGCGAATATTGTTGGCGTCGAACTCCATAGGTAAAGAATTCGTGGCAACTTTCTTCGGCGAAAGCCACGGTAAATGCGTAGGAATAGTCGTAGATGGCTGCCCAGCTGGCTTACCTCTAACGGAACAGGATATCCAAAAAGAAGTGGATAAGAGGATACCGCCCAAACCAGAAATCGTCTCGGAAAGAATTGAAAAGGATGTTGTTGAAATTTTGTCAGGAGTTTTTGAAGGCTACACTACCGGTGCTCCAATCTGCGCTTTGGTTTGGAATAAAGAGGCTATTCCCGCCGATTATGATACCATAAGGGATTTGCCGAGGCCTGGCCACGCAGACTATGTAGCCCGAGTCAAATATAGAGGATTTAACGATTACAGAGGCGGAGGGAGATTTTCAGGCAGAATAACAGTTGCCTTTGTCATGGCTGGCGCCATAGCCAAAAAATTGCTTGCCACCCTAGGGGTTGAAGTGTTGGCTTACACAACCGCCATAGGCGACATTAAACTTGAGAGGGCACCAGCCATAGACGAAATACGCAGAAACACTTATCAGAACGCGGTAAGATGCCCAGATTCAAAATGTGCAAAAGCCATGGAAGAAGCCATTTTAAAGGCTAAAAACGAAGGCGACAGCGTAGGCGGCATAATAGAGTGTACAGCCCTAAACGTTCCCGTAGGAGTTGGCGAACCCCTATTCGACTCTTTAGACGCTGACATAGCCAAAATTTTGTTCACGGTGCCAGCTGTTAAGGGAGTTGAGTTCGGAGCAGGATTTAGGGCTGCCAGCCTCAAAGGTTCTGAAAACAATGATGAATATGTTATGGAGAAGGGAATGGTGGTAACATTGACGAACAACGCTGGAGGCATTTTAGGCGGCTTGTCAAACGGCATGCCCATAACCCTCAGAGTTGCCATAAAGCCGACACCTTCCATTAGAAAAGAACAGAAGACCGTCGACCTTTCAAAAATGGAGGAAACCAAAATACATATCAAAGGGAGACACGACCCATGTGTTGTCCCCAAAGCTGTTCCGGTGATAGAGGCAGCTGTGGCGATTGTTCTAGCCGACCACATGATCCGTGGAGGCTTCATTCCGAAAGTCTTGGGGAGGCAGAAATAATTTGGAGAAAGTTCCACATCTGCGGAGAAAAATAGATGAAATTGACGAGAAAATCCTTCTACTTCTGAAAGATAGAATTGATGTGTCTAAGCTTATTGGGAAGATTAAAAGAGAAAATGCAGTTCCAATAAGGGACTTGCAAAGGGAAGAGGAGAAGTACCGCCATATCATGCAAAGAGCGTCCGAACTGGGACTAGACTTGGATGAGGTTAAAAACATCTACAAAAGCATAATGGCCATGAGCATACACGCACAGGAAAACAGCCAAGCAAACGGCGCGTAAATTCTTAAATATTTTCGCACCTCCATAGAGTAGGTTAACATGTTATACGAGATAAGCGAGAAAGTAATAAAACTTGAAAATGAAGGAAAGAAGATAATAAAATTTAACCTTGGAGACCCGGATCAGCCAACTCCAATAGAAATAATTGAAGCTGCTTATGAAGCTATGAAAAAGGGTAAAACCAAATATTCTTCAGCCGCCGGCGAAAAGAATCTCAGAGAAACCTTGGCAGAAATTCACGGAGTCTCTGCGGATAACATAGTGATTACTGCTGGTTCCAAGTGGGCAATTTTCGCTGCAATGTACTTGTTATTGAAAAGGGGAGAAAACGTAATCATTCCAACACCCCACTGGACAGCCTACGATTTAACCGCCAAAAGTTTAGGAGCGGAAATCAAATTTTTACGGACAGGGATTGAGTCAGACTGGAAAATCGACTTGGAAAAACTTGAGGAGATGATTGATGATAAAACACGGATGCTGATACTGAATAATCCTAATAATCCCACAAGCAAAGTGATAGATGAAAAAGTGATTGAGAAAATTGTCAGCATAGCAGACGAGAAGAAAATAACAATTTTATCTGATGAGGTTTATGCAGACATAAGTTTCGTTAAAACAAAAAGCGTTTTAGACTTCAGCCCCAACCACTTAATTGTTAAAAGTTTTTCAAAAACGTTTGTGATGACTGGATGGAGAGTAGGCTACATAATTGCAGATAAGGAGTTGGTTGAAAAAATTGTGAAGCTGAACCAGATAACTTTAACGAACGTGCCAGTTTTTATTCAAGACGGTGCCTTAAAAGCTTTGGAGCTAAGGCATGAAATTATTCAAAGGATTCGCGAAGAATACCGTAGAAGAGCAGACTTGGCTTGCAAAATCCTGTCAAAAACAGATTTAAAGTTTTCAAAGCCTGAAGCGCCTTTCTACCTTTTCCCTAAAAGGGAAGGTTTAGATTCTGAAAAATTCGCCTTCGACCTGCTTGACAAGGGAGTTGCCATAGCTCCTGGCACCGCCTTTGGAAATTACAAAGAATATTTTAGGCTAGCTTTAACAGTTCCAGACGACGAAGTTGAGTGGGGGTTAAAAATAATTTCTGAGGCTTTTAAATGAAGGTGGCAATAATAGGCGCGGGGAAAATGGGCAGATGGTTTACAAAATTCTTCCTTGAACAAGGCATAAGCGTGGTGATTTCCGACAAAGATCAAGAAAAGCTTGCAAGAATAAGGGAAGAGTTGAAGGTGGAAATTGCCAGCAGCGTGGAAGCAGTTAAAAGCGCTGACAGAGTTTTGGTATGTGTACCCATTGAAAGCTTTGAGAACGTAATAGCTGAAATACATTCACATATTCGGCCAGAGCAAAAAGTTATGGACATATGCTCTGTAAAAGAACACCCGGTGGAAATAATGCACAGGTACATAAGGAACGGAGCCGTTTTAGGCACTCACCCAATGTTTGGACCAGGCGTTAAAACCATAAAAAACCAGAATTTTGTTCTCACCCCAACAAACGCTGAAGAGGAAAAGTTAGCTGAAGAATTTGGAAACTGGCTGAAAGAAAAAGGAGCAAAAGTTTTTGTTATGTCTCCGGAGGAACATGACAAGCTAATGTCCGTCGTATTGGGGCTTCCATACTTTCTAAGTTTGGTGACATGCGACACCCTCATCAGTTATGACCGTTTTTCAGATGCACAAAAGGTTTCAGGAGCCAGTTACAAATTTCTTTTAACAATGGTTGAGGCTATAGTCTCTGAAGATGCGGAATTCTCCACAAGTCTCCAAATGAATTTACCTGAAAATAATAAAGTAGGGGAACTCTTCCTAAGAAAGGCTGCAGAATGGTTAGAGTTGATAAATAAAAGAGATAGAAAGACCTTTTTAGATAAAGTTAAGCGCCTAAAAAATGATTTAGCAAAGATAGACCCAGATTATTTAAAGTTTTATGAAGCTATGCATAAAATGCTCGAAACCCTTAAAAGCGAAAATTAGAATTCTCAACTGAAGCTGCCTTATAAGAACCCAGAATTTTTACAAAATTTGTCTTATCCTTTATGGCTTCCAAAGCTTCTTGGCAGTGTTTTTCGGTTCTATGTCCCTCAAAGTCTAGGTAAAAGTTATATTCCCAAGGAGTTTGCTTAGTCGGCCTCGACTCGATTTTTGTCAAGTTTATGTTTCTCAAAGCAAACTCGCCTAAAACCTTGTATAGGGAACCTGGAAAGGATTTAATAGAAAAGATTATTGAAGTTTTATCTTTTCCAGTATAAGGTGCGTCAGTCTTTGAAAGCACAAAGAATCTCGTGTAGTTGTTGGCGGAATCCCCTATATCTTTGGCGAGAATGCTCATTCCATGTATTTTTGCAGCTCTTTCGCTAGCTATGGCTCCGGCGTCTTTTAATCCTTCGTCTTTTATTATTTTCACGCTACCTGCAGTGTCGAAGGTAGGTATTACTCTACAGTTCAGTTTTTCAAGGAATAAGCGACATTGCGCCAAGGCTTGGGGATGAGAATAAACTGTTTTTATTTCTTCCAGTTTTGTTCCAGGATGAGCTATTAGGCAGTGAGCAATTCTAACTATTACTTCTCCGCAGACCTTAAGGTCGTGGGTTAGGAAAAGGTCGTAGGTTTGGTTTACGCTGCCCTCTATTGAATTTTCAACGGGAACCACGCCGAAGTCGCTTTCACCATTTTCAACGCTTCTGAAAACTTCTGAAAGGTATTTGCAGGGTTTTACTTCTGCTGATGGGCCGAAATACGCGTAAACTGCATTTTCGCTGTAAGCACCTATTTCTCCTTGGAAGGCTACACGCATAACTTTACTTCCTCAACGCTCGTCTCTTTAACAAACAGCGGTTTATTCCTTCAATCATGGCTTCTACGCTTGCCCTAACAATATCCTCGTTTACTGCCCTCGCGGATACGACGTTTCCATCTTTGTCTTCAACTTTCACTAGCACCTCAGCGACAGCATCGGAACCACCTGTTAAGGCTTCAAGGCGGTATTCGCTCAGTTTGATATCTGCGAGGTTGCTTGTGACTTTTTGTATGGCTTTGATGGCGGCGTCTACTGGGCCGACGCCTGTTTCTGCAGACATGTATTCTTTACCGTCTATGGTTAACTTTACAGAAGCCATGGGAACAATGTTAATCCCTGTTACGACTGCTAAATCGCGCAAAACAATAATTTTCTCTTCTGCGATAACTCCACCCATAACAGCTCGGGCTATAGCCATTAAATCAGCATCAGTCACAATTTTGCCTTTGTCTCCTAACTCTTTGACCCTTTTAACAATAGCTTTAAGCTGTTCTTTGGAGGGGTATATACCAGCATCTTCCAACTGGGCCTTTATTCCCTGCTTTCCCGATAATTTGCCCGCCTCAAGCCTTCTTTTCCTCCCCACCAACTCGGGGGTTATAGGCTCAAAGGTTGAAGGCTCCACAGTTACGCCGCGCGTGTGAATGCCCGACTTGTGGGAAAAGGCGTTTTCGCCCACTATCGCCTTATTAGGCTGAACGGGAATTCCAGTAAGCCTAGAAACCAGCTTAGAAGTGCTATAAAGTAGACTTGTGTTTACCCCTGTTTTATATTTGTATATGGCGTGAAGAGCCATAACCACTTCTTCGAGGGCTGCGTTTCCAGCTCTTTCACCTATACCGTTAACGGTTACATGTACTTGAGTGGCTCCCGCTTCAACTCCGGCTAACGAGTTTGCTACAGCCATGCCGAAATCATCATGACAGTGAACACTGATTGGAACTTTAACTACAGTTCTTAAATCTTCAATAAGCTTTCGCATACTCCAAGGAGTCATCACGCCCACTGTGTCGGGGATGTTTATTCTGTCGGTTCCTGCTTCTTCAGCTGCTTTGCATAATTTCTTTAAAAATTCCATGTTGGCTCTTGTGGCATCCATGGGTGAAAACTCACAGACCAAGCCGTGTTTTTTGATGTATTCCACTGCCTCAACTGCTGATTGGAGCACTTGTTCACGCGTCAAGTTTAACGCATGTTTTATTTGAATGTCTGATGCTGAAATGAAAGTGTGAACTGAGTCTACATCGCATTGAATCGCCGCGTCTATATCTTCTCTTGTGGTTCTGGCTAGTCCGCATATTTCAGCCTTCAATCCAGCCTTTGCTATTTCTTTTACCGCTTCCTTCTCGCCTTCAGAAGACATTGGAGAGCCCGCTTCAATGACGTCAACCCTCAGCATGTCCAATTGGCGGGCAATCTCAAGTTTTTCATCTATGCTCAGCGATACTCCCGGAGTTTGCTCTCCATCTCGAAGGGTTGTGTCAAATATGCGTATGTAGGTCGCGTTTTGCGCTGTCATTTTTATCCTTTGTAAACTTTAAAGAGCGCTTTACCTCTTACCAAGCGAGTTGAGGATTTCATCCGCTATGGCTTTTCCCATCTCTATGGTAGAGGCGGCTCCCCCTAAATCGGGAACAACTAAGCCTTTGCGCAGCGTTTCACTGACAGCGTCTTCAATGGCTTGAGCCGCTATGGAGCATTTGGAGTCATTGTAGTGTTCGCCCAGCCAATCCAGCATCATTTTAGCAGCCAAAATCATAGAACACGGATTCGCTGTGTGTTTTCCAACTCTTGTCGGTGCAGACCCGTGAATGGGCTCGAATATGGCGAAGTTATCTCCGATATTTGCTCCAGGCGCCATGCCTAAGCCTCCAATTAATTGGGCAGCCTCGTCTGATAGTATGTCGCCGAACATGTTTGTGGTGACGATTACATCATATTCTTGGGGAGACTTAATTAGGCGCATGGCAGCCGCGTCCACATACTGCTCTTCAAATGTTATGTCGCTGTAGCGCTCAGCCATTTCTCTGCAAACACTTGCAAAGAGCCCGCAAGTCACCCGCATGACGTTAGCCTTATGAATCGCAGTAACCTTTCTTTTTTTGTTCCTTCTCCTAGCAGTTTCAAACGCTTTTTTGGCTATTCGCTCTGAACCTCGTCGTGTAATAACACGCATGCAGAGAGCAGTATCATCTATGGAAAACTCTAAACCCCTGTAAACGTCCTCGGTGTTTTCTCTGACAAATACCAAGTCTATATCAGGTCTTAGAACTGGAGCTGAAGGATAGGATTTTATTGGACGTATGTTTGCGTAAAGGTCAAACATCAGCCTAAGTTTAACTATGACATCAGCTGCAGTTTCGCCCACAGGCCCCTTTAGACAAGCGTGCGAATTCTTTATTTCTCTAATGGTGTCTTCTGGAAGGGCGACGCCCCTTTTCTTAAAGCATTCATCTCCAGCCTCGGCTTGGACAAACTTGAGGTCTAAGCCGAACCTTTTTTGTGCAGCGTCTAAAACGTTCAGTGTAGCCTCTGTTAACTCTGGTCCTATACCATCTCCTGGAATAACCACTATTCTATAGGAGTTCATTTCGGTTCCATTCTCCTTCTCAAATTTTCTATAAGCCCTCCACTGGAAAGTAACTCCAAAATGAAAGGTGGAAGTTTAGAAGCATGCAAAGTCACATTCTTTGACTGGTTTTTAATTATTCCTTTTCCAAAGTCCACGGTTAATTCATCACCTTCTTCAACCTTGCTTGAAATGCCCTCGCATTCCACAACGGGCAACCCTATGTTTATGGCGTTTCTGTAAAAAATTCTTGCAAAGGATTCAGCAAGCACACACCTAACCCCTGCGTATCTGAGCGCCAAAGGTGCTTGCTCGCGGCTTGAACCACACCCGAAATTTTTCCCAGCAACCAGAATCACGCCATTTTTTGCTTTTGCAACGAAAGCTGGGTCTAATCCTTCCATGGCGTGGCGAGCCAAATCATTGGGATCTATGAAGGTCATGTATTTAGCCGGCAGAATTACGTCGGTGTCTACGTTATCTCCAAACTTGACAGCTTTTCCAGAAACAATCATTCTATTTCGCCTCCAGATCCCTAGGATCTGTGATTTTGCCCGTTATGGCAGAGGCTGCAACAGTGGCCGGAGAAGCCAAATAAACATAGGCCTTAGTGCTGCCCATTCTTCCAATGAAATTTCTGTTTGATGAGCTTATGCAAACTTCGCCAGGAGCCAATATGCCTAAATGCCCCCCAAGGCATGGGCCACATGTGGGGTTGCAGACAACTGCTCCGGCAGTGATGAAAGTTTCTAGAAGCCCCTCTCTTAAAGCTTGCAGGTAAACTTCTCTTGAAGCTGGAATTACAAGTAGCCGTGTGCTTTTCTTGACTTTCCGGCCCTTTAGAATTTGGGCGGCTAAACGCAAATCTTCAATACGTCCATTAGTGCAGGACCCTATGAACGCTTGGTTAACCTCGACTCCTGTTACTTCGCTTACATTTTTAACATTATCCACAGAGTGGGGACAGGAAACTTGAGGTTCAAGACCAGAAGCGTCTATTTCCATAATTTTTTCATAGAATGCATCTTGGTCGCTTTTTAGAAGTTCAGCTTGCGTCGGGTTTAGGTTAAGGTAATTTAATGTTGTTTCGTCTGGTTCTATAATGCCGTTTTTAGCGCCCATCTCCACAACCATATTACAAAGGGTCATTCTCCCATCAGCACTCATGTTGCGGATTGTGGAACCGGAAAATTCTACACTCTTATAAATGGCGCCGTCAGCTCCTATCTTGCCAATAATGAAAAGTATTAAGTCTTTGGGGGTGACAAACTTTTTGAAACCACCTTCCACATTTATCTTTATTGCTTCTGGAACTTTCAGCCATATGCTCCCCGTGGCGAAAACTGCTGCTGCCTCAGTGGATCCTATGCCTGTTGCAAAAGCGCCCAAAGCCCCATACATGCAGGTATGCGAATCAGCGCCCACAATAAGCTTGCCAGGCGTAACATAGCCTTTTTCCACCATAACTTGGTGACATACTCCTTCGCCTACGTCATATAAGCCTTCTATTTTTTGCTCCGCGGCGAATTCCCGCATGATTTTATGCAGTTCTGCGGCTTTCTCTGAGCTTGCCGGAGCTAAATGATCTAAGATGATAACTATTCTTTTGTTGTCCCAAACATGGGGAACCCCGATTTTCTTGAAAGCTTCAACCGCCAAGGGGCCTGTCAAATCGTTAACCATAATCACATCGACTTTAGCATCCACTATTTCCCGAGGGGATACCTTATCTTTTCCAGATGCCTTTGCCAAAATTTTCTCAGTTAAGTTCATAGTAATTACCCGGATATGTGAACTATTTTTCAATTCCAGCCATTTTTCTTATGAATCTGCCCACCTTTTCGATTTGGTGGTTTTCAACCTCTTTTATTAGATCATCAAGAACTTCTTTTGCGTTTTCGCTTTTTCCAACCCATTCCCTTGCAAACTCTCCGCTTTGAACTGTTTTTACAACATTCTTCATGTTTGCCTTCACATGGTCATCTATCACTTTTGGGCCTACTGTTAGCCCACCGTACTTCGCGGTGTCCGACACCGCCTTGAGCATACCCACGAAACCCTTTTGGTAAATCAAGTCCATTATTAGCTTGGCTTCGTTGCAGACTTCAAAATAGGCAAGTTCGGGCTGGTATCCTGCTTCAACAAGGACTTCAAATCCCTTTTTAATTAACTCAATTAACCCGCCTACAAGAACTGCTTGTTCTCCAACGAGGTCGGTTTCCGTCTCCTCTTTAAACGTGGTTTCCAAAACACCAGCCCTCGTGCACCCAATGCTTTTTGCGATAGCTAACGCTGTCTTCATAGCTTGCCCAGATGGATTTTGGTAAACCGCCACCAACGCTGGCACTCCGAAGCCTTCTAAGTAGGTTTCCCGAAGTCTTGGTCCTGGCGATTTAGGGGCTACCATTATAACATCAACATATGATGGCGGAACTATCTGTTTAAAATGGATGTTAAAGCCATGGGAAAAGCAAAGCGTTTTCCCTTCACTAAGGTAGGGAGCCACCTGATTCTTGTATACAGTTGGCTGCTCCAAGTCGGGGATTAATATATACACGATGTCTGCCTTTTGAACAGCCTCTGGCACAGAGTAAACCTCGAAGCCATAGTCCTCAGCAGCCTTCCAGGAAGAACCGCCGGGCCTTAGTCCTAATATGACGTTTACGCCGGAATCTTTCATGTTTTTTGCTTGGGCTTGCCCTTGACTGCCATAGCCTATAACGGCAACAGTTTTTCCTTTTAATGGCTCTACACTTACATCCGAGTCATAATACACTTTCGCCATCTTCAAACCTCTGCAATACCTTCACCATTTCTTATGTTTATGGATTTTGATCCCCTGGAAAGGGCGGCTATCCCTGTTCTCACAAGTTCTTTTATGCCGAAGGATTTCATCAAATCTAAAAATGCGTCTATTTTATCCGGTCCGCCTGTAACCTCTATAATCAAAGTTTCCGGGGAAGCGTCAACAACGTGTGCTCTAAAGATATCCACGTAGTGCAGTATGTCAGCCCTTGTTTTTGTTTCTGGAGCGTGAATTTTTATAAGCGCCATTTCTCTTGCCACAGTATTATCGGCGTCTAATCTACTAACTTTGACTACTTCTATAAGCTTTTTTAGCTGTTTAACTAGTTGCTCAACAGTTTTTTCATCTCCTTTGATTGTTATGGTCATTCTGGCAAGGTCTCCACGGTTTACAGGCCCAACAGTTATGCTCTCTATGTTAAAATTTCTACGCCTAAACATGTTTGAAACGCTGTAGAGCACGCCCGGCTTATTTTCTACAACAGCAGCGATTATATGCGTTTTCTCTAAACCCATTTATGCTCACCCAACTATCATTTCATTTAATCCCCTGTCCGGGGGAATAATAGGAAGGACATCTTCCTCCGGAGGAATAGGCACGTCTATGACTGTTGTAACATCACTTTTCATTGCGCTTTTAACAGCTTTCGTGAACTCTTCGAGGGATCCAACACGAATACCTTGGGCGCCATAAGCCTCAGCCAACTTAACAAAATCTGGAACACAGCCAAGCTTTACAGCAATATAACGTCTATTATAGAAAAGCCTCTGCCACTGGGCAACCATTCCAAGCACCGAATTATTCAAGATTATAACTACAACGGGGATTTTCTCCTCCACGGAGCATGCAAGCTCTTGTTCGCTCATTATGAAGCTGCCATCTCCCGCTATATCCACCACAACTCTGTCGGGGCGTGCAACCTTTGCGCCAAGTGCAGCGGGAAAACCGAAGCCCATGGTTCCTAAGCCTCCTGAGGTGATGTATGTTCTGGGTTTAAATACTTTATAATGGAGAGCTGCCCACATCTGATTCTGTCCAACCTCTGTAGTAACTATGGCATCTTCTGGGAGTATTTGTCTGAGCATTTTCAGCAAAATTGGAGGTCTTAGGCTTACACTATTAGCAGAAGCATTATTTACACATTGTCCTCTTATCTCATTAACTCTTCTAAGCCAAGCGGAATCTTCCTTTTTCTTGGTCTTCTCTGCTATTACCGTGTAAATTGTCCTAAGAGCCTTTTTCGCATCCGCCACTATAGGAATGTCGACATCCACGTTCTTTCCTATCTCAGCAGGATCTATGTCTATGTGGATTTTCTTGGCGTCCTTACAAAACGTGTCCAGTCTTCCAGTGCTTCTGTCTGCAAACCTTGTTCCCACAGCTAATAAGACGTCGGCTTCCAAGATTAGTTTGTTTGCGACAGGATTCCCATGCATACCAATATGTCCTAATGATAATGGATGGTTTTCTGGGAAACACCCCTTACCCATAAGCGTGGTTGCCACAGGAGCCAAAAGAAGCTCTGCCAATTCTAAAAGTTCTTGGAATGCATTGGAGCTTGTAACTCCGCCTCCGGCTAGAATCACAGGTCTTTCTGCGTTAACTAGAAGTTCAGCGGCTTTCTTAACTTGCACAGGATGGGGATCAGTCACGGGCTTATAGCCCAAAAGCTTGATCTCATCTGAAAAATTCATTTCAGCTGTATCTAACTGTACATTTTTTGGAAGATCTATCAGAACAGGCCCAGGCCTTCCAGTGGTTGCTATATAAAAGGCCATTTTTACAGCTTTGGGAATTTCAGCCGCGCTTCTCACTTGATAGTTAAACTTGGTTATCGGGGTGGTTATTCCAATAATATCTGCTTCTTGAAAGGCATCTTTGCCTATCATATATGAAGACGCGCTGCCGTGGGTGCTTACTTGCCCTGTTAAGGCTATTATCGGAGAAGAGTCCATGTAGGCGTTAGCAATCCCCGTAACAAGGTTTGTAGCGCCTGGGCCGGAAGTTGCCATACATATTCCTGGTTTTCCACATGCACGCGCATAACCGTCAGCCGCGTGGGCAGCGCACTGTTCATGCCGCGATAAGATATGCCTTATATCCGAGT
>JAWCNE010000018.1:0-27899 GCA_038849025.1 Bathyarchaeia archaeon | reverse complement strand
ATTGAAGCGGCCATAGTGCTTATAGCCTTCATAATTATTGCTGCCGCTTTAAGCTACGTGGTCATCAACATGGGCTTCTACACAACGCAGAAAACTAAGGAGACCATGCAAGGAGGTCTTGACGAGTCTTTAACTGCACTACAGCTAGACGGGATAGTGACGGCAAAAACCGACAGTTCAGGATACATAGAATACTTGGTTATTCCAGTGAAGCTTTCCGCTGGGCGTGCTGCAATAGACCTCGGAGAAAACGCAGTTGTGGTTTCAGTGTACCTTCAAAACGCAACGTTGATGAACGTGTATAAGGGTGCCAAGCCGACAAACGAAACCACTTGGGATGCTTTACTTAGTGCTCTTGGTTTAACCAGCGAAGGCGCAAAGTTCGCCATATACAATGGCAATAACAACACGGTGATTGAGTCGACTGAAAAAGCGTTCTTGATAATCTGCCTCGGCGAAGGGCACAAGATTAGTGATTATGAGACTGTGAAGATTGAGGTTAGAGGTGCAAAAGGCGCTGCCTTGACTGTTGTGCGGACAACTCCAGGCGGCATGCTTCCAGACTCCTTTGTTGACTTAGGCTGATATTCTCTTCTTCTTTTTATATTTGAGTTAGTGATTGCAGTTTTTCATTTTATAGTCTGATTCCGAATTAAATTCAATGCTGCATTCCTTTTTTGAATCGAAGTTCGCAATTTTACCAATCAAAATTATCATTTCATAATACTTAATATAAGTTCCATAGAAAATCAGAAACCGCTAAAAGGAAGATGGAAGAAATGAATTGGAAAAAAGCTTTGACTAAACTAGCGAAACAGAAGCGGGGCATGGTGGGTCTAGAGGCTGCAATAATCCTCATAGCTTTCGTCATCATCGCAGGCGCCTTTAGCTTCATGGTCATAAACCAAGGCTTATTCGCAACAGAACGCGGCAAAACAGTCGTCCAAGACAGCCTAAGACAATCAAGCACGCCGCTGGTGGTTGACGGAAGCATCATGTTAAACGCTACTTCTGCAACGCAAATTAATGGCATAGTCATTCCATTGAGGGCTTACGGCGTAAAATATGTAGCCCTTGGAACAGACGAGACGGCGGTAACCCTAAAAGTTGGTGGCGATGCATGGCCAAACATTTACGCTGGCACGGATGACATGACTGCGGGCAGCGACTTCGACACATTGCTTACTTCAGTTACCTCTGGCAATGCTACTATTTTCATTCAAAACAGCAACGGCGATGAGGCTTTGGATTCTAACGAGAAAGGATATCTAGTGATAAATTTAAGCAATGCTGCTAGTGCCAGAACTCACATAGTTGTTGAGGTCAAACCAGAGAAGGCTGCGCCGTTGACCATCGACTTCTATGTTCCTGAATCCTTGCCCACTGGCTGGATAACGGTGGCTGGCTAAATGTTCGCCAAAAAACTGTTTAAGAATAGGAAAGGTATTGTTGGCGTAGAGGCAGCCATAGTCCTCATAGCCTTCTTGATAATCGCTGCCGCTCTCAGCTACGTGGTCATAAACATGGGTTTCTACACTACCCAGAAAACCAAAGAGACGATGCAGACAGGCCTCGACGAATCGCTAACCGCCCTGCAACTTGACGGCGTAGTCACAGCAAGAACCAACGCAACATCATCCCACATTTTATATGTTCTAGTCCCAGTGAAGCTTTCTGCAGGTAGAGGCGCAGTAGACCTCAGCAGCAGCTCAGTAGTAGTTTCAGTATACCTGCCAAATGCCACACTAATGAATATATACCAAGGTGCAAATCCGGAAACAACAGATGTAACATGGGATGCTTTGAATACAACTTTAGCGCTTGAGGATAATCAAGCCAAATTCGCAATATACAACGACGACGGCGACTCCCTACTAGAGTCAAACGAAAAAGCCTTCTTACTAATTCGCCTAAACTCAACAGATTCAGAAACTATGCTTGGCGAGTATGAAACCATAAAAATCGAAGTTAGAACTGCCAAAGGCTCCGCATTAACAGTCGTCCGCACTGCTCCAGGCGGCTTAGCAGCAGGCTCCTTCGTTGACTTAGGCTAGACTAGGCGATTCTTACTCCACCCCACCCCCACCCTTTTTTATGTGCGCTTTTTCCACAAAGTCTAACATCTGTTTCTATATCCGTTTATGCAGCCAAGTTTTATTTCTCTAGCTAATTCAGCTATTTTGGGCAGTGTTTTAAATGAGTTCTCCAAATTATCCGCATATATTCTTGCGTAGGCGCTTCCAACAACCACTCCATCCGCGCCTGCAGTCACTATGGCTTCCGCGTGCTCCCTTTTTGAAACTCCGAACCCAACCATCACAGGAATATTAGTTTTCTCTTTAACCGTTTTTATAAGCTTCAAAGTGTAATGGGGGTTTTCTAATTTGGCACCGGTAACGCCCTCAACCCCTATAAGATAAACAAAGCCCGACGCGTTTTCCAATATTTTTTTAAGGCGTTCTTTGGAGGTTGTGGGCGCCACTTGAAGTATTAAGGGCAATTCGGCCTTATCCGCTAAACGCATTAAGGGTTCTGCCTCTTCCAGTGGAAGATCTGGAATCAGAACCGCTTGGGCGTCCGCATCCCTCACTTTTTCCATGAAATTTTCTAAACCCATAACATAGGGAATATTAAAGTAGGTGGTTACAACTAATGGAACTTTCAAGCCGCTAGTTCTAAGCCTTCTAATACCTTCGATGCACTTGGCTGGTGTTATACCGCCTTTCAAAGCTCTTTCGCAAGAAGCTTGAAAAACGGCGCCGTCAGCTACGGGATCAGAAAAGGGAATTCCAAACTCTATGATGTCTGCGCCGTTCTCCGCCAATGTTTCTATCAATTTTATGGAGAATTCTTCGTTTGGATCACCATAGTAAACATGGGCCATGTGGGCGCCTTCCCTTCGCCTTTTAAGCTCTTGAAATTTCTCTTCAAGATCCATAGAAATACCTCAAAATAGCATCTAAGTCCTTGTCGCCCCTCCCAGAATAGTTTACAACCACAATTTCGTCTTCGAACTCTTCCCTATGGTTTAAAACATAGGCTATTGCGTGGGCGGTCTCTAAAGCGGGAATAAGCCCCTCAGCCTTGCCCACAACCCTTACCGCCTCAAAAACCTCATGGTCAAAAGCGTAGCAAGGCTTAATCCTCCCAACCTCGCACAAATAAGAGAGTTCGGGGCCTCTTCCAGGGTAGTTTAAACCCGCGGCCCTAGTCTTCGAAGGCCTAATTTGGCCGTGCGCGTCCTGCATAACTTGCATTAAGCTTCCGTGAAGGATTCCGGGCTTGCCAAGCTGGAAGGCGGCAGCACTGTTGTCTGCGCCTAGGCTTTCTCCGCCCCCTTCAACAAAATAAAGCCTCACATTTTTCTCGTCTATGAAGGGTTTGAAGGCGCCTAAGGCGTTGCTTCCTCCGCTTCCACAAGCCACAATAGCGTCTGGAAGCCTTCCCTCCTTATCCAATATCTGCCGTTTAATCTCGTTGCCTATCACGCTTTGGAAGGTTGCGACAATTGTTGGAAATGGATGTGGACCAACTGTGGAGCCCATGAGATAATGGGCTGTTCGGGAGCATGCTGCCCATTCTCTTAGGGTTTCTGAAACCGCATCCTTTAAAACGCCAGCGCCAGTTTTTACTGGCTTTATTTTAGCGCCTAGAAGCTTCATTTTTTTAACGTTGGCAGCCTGGCGTTCTATGTCTTTTACGCCCATGAAAATTTCTGTTTTTAAACCGCAGATGTTGCCCGCCATGACCGTTGCAAGCCCATGTTGTCCCGCAGCGGTTTCAGTTATTAAACGTTTTTTACCCATCTTTTTCGCCAACAAAGCCTGTCCCAAAGCGTTGTTAAGCTTGTGGGAACCCCCGCAGAGCAAGTCTTCCCTCTTTAAATAAACCTTAAACCCTACTAGCTTGCTGAAGTTTCTAGCATAGTAAAGGGGAGTAGGTCTTCCTCCATAATCTTTAAGCAGTCCATTAAATTCTTCTTGGAACTCGGATGTGGGATAAAGCTTTTCGAAGGCTTCCTCCAACTCTATAAGCGCGTGTATCAAAGTTTCGCTTACATATTGTCCGCCGTATTTTCCAAATCTTCCATTTTTCACTTAAAAACCTCCTTTTTCAGATTTTAAGCACTTGCCCAGTCATCTTCTATTGTGAGCGCCTTGGCATTCCTTATAAAGGCCGCAACTTTTTCAAAGTCTTTAACACCTAGCTTTGATTCCACGCCTGTAGAAACATCCACAGCGTAAGGCTTAACCGCTTTAATGGCTTCTTGGACGTTTTCAGGATTTAGTCCTCCGGCCAATATCAACGGTTTTGGATGTATAGCCTCTCTTACGCGTTTGCTGACGCTCCAGTCGTGGATCAAGCCTGTTCCTCCATATTTATCTGAAGAGCTTGAATCGGCGAGAACCGCATCGAAAAATTTTGATTCTTGAAGGGCACTATTTAATAACTCCTCAGATTTCATGTTTACAGCTCGCACTAAAGGCGTGCCGAAAAGTTTTTTCTTGAGAAACCCAGCGTCAAATGGTTTTTCTCCATGAATTTGAATTATATCTGGCTTTAGACGTTTGTAATAGTTTAAAACTTCGCTTTCATCATGGGGGACAACTACTAAGACGCTTTTCACAAACAGTGGAACAAGCTTGATTAGCTTTTCAGCCTTTTCAACGGTTAGGTTTCGCGGCGAAGATGGAACACCCACCACGAAGCCCACGGCGTCAGCACCCATGCTGCAAACCATGTTTAGATCCTCTTCGCTGGTTATTCCGCAAACCTTAACCTTCACATGCCTCATAAAGCGTGCACAAGCTCCCTAACCTTGCCTTCAACATTGTCCGCCAACATGACCGCTGAACCCACCAAAAACGCCTTAACGCCGCAAGCGTGTAGAAAACGTATATCTTCGGGGTTTTGGATTCCGCTTTCGCTTACAACAATCTTTCCGCATTCGCCTACGACGGACATGACTTGTTGGGTTACGTTTAAGTCAACTTCAAGGGTTTTCAAATTGCGGTTGTTAATTCCCACTAAATCGGCTTCTGTTTCAAGCGCAGACAAAAACTCAGCCGCGCCACGGGTTTCGAGAAGAACTTCAAGCCTTTTCAAATGGGCAATTTTAATCATTTCATGAACGGAGTAATTAACATAGCCTCGCTCAAAAACTGAAAAAATCAGCAGTATTGCGTCGGCCCCTATTTTCGATGCAGCTTCTATCTGAACTGGGTCGATTATTATGTCCTTCATCAGAACTGGAAGATTAACACTGTGCTTAACTTCCTTTAACAGTCCAATGGAGCCGCTGAAGTGTTTAGGCTCGGTTAAAACAGATACCCCAGAGGCTCCGCCCCGCTCCATAGCCACGGCAATATCCCTTACACTTTTGATGACTCTTAAATTGCCATGGGAAGGAGAAGAAGGCTTGATTTCAGCTATTACAGGCGCATGCCCGCACTTGGTTATGGAGGCTTTTAGGCTTAAATGACGCTTGACGTTTTTTCCTCCATCCACTTCGTAGTACCCTGCCTCTATGGTTTTTTCCGCATCCCTTACTAAAATATCGAGAAAATCAGCCATATTTCATCTCCAACTCCTCAAGTTTAGCGAGGCTACTGCCATCATAAGCCTTAATTAAAGCCTTCAACTTTTTGTAGGCAGCTCCGCTTTCAATAGACTCTTGAGCAAGCTCCATTCCATAATGAAAGTTGTCTGCCTTTCCGCCAACAATCATGCCGGCAGCCGCGTTTACCAGGACTATGTCCCTTTTAGGGTCGCCAGCCTTAAAAAAGCCATTAAGGATTTTAAACGCATATTCGGCGCTTTCCTCAGGGGTTGTTCCAACGATTTCTTCGGGCGCCGCTTTTCTTACGCCTAAATCTTTAGGTGTCACCGTTAAAGTTTTAATTTCGCCATCCTTCAGCCATGCAATTAATGTCCTTCCAACCGTGGAGATTTCGTCAAGGCCGTCTAAACCGTGAACTACCATGGCTTCTTTTAATCCGAGATTTTTAAGCACCCTTGAAACTTTATCCACAAGCGAATCATCATAAACGCCTATTAATTGGGCGTCTGCACACGCTGGATTCGCCAGAGGCCCTAAAATGTTGAAAACGGTTCTTATGCCTATTTCCCTTCTTGGGCCGGCAGCGTTTTTCATGGCTGGATGGAAAACAGGGGCGAACATAAAGCCTATGCCGACGTTTTCAATTGCTTTCTCAACAGTTTCCGGCTTTACATTTAAGTTAAGTCCCAGCTTTTCTAGGACGTCGGCGCTGCCGCTTTTACTTGTAACTGAACGGTTTCCATGCTTAGCTATGGCTATATCTGCTCCGGCAATCACAAATGCGGCGGTTGTGCTTACGTTGAAAGTTTTAAGTTTGTCGCCTCCTGTTCCACAAGTGTCCACTAGGCGTCCATGGACTTTGGGATGAATTTTATGGCAGAAATCGCGCATTACGGCGGCGAAGGCGCTTATTTCTTCAATGGTTTCGCCTTTAATTCTTAATGCTGTTAGGAAGGCGGCTATCTGCGCTTGTGTGGCTTCTCCCAACATTATTTCCTTCATTGTCCCGCGGGATTCTTCGTAGGTTAAATCTTGCCTGTTGACGAGCTTCTCTATGGCGCTTTTTATCATGTTTTCACCAGCCTTGGAGGAAGTTTTTCAGAATTTCCTTGCCGAATTCCGTTAGAATTGATTCTGGATGGAATTGGACGCCCTCAATGGGGTAGGTTACATGGCGGACGCCCATAACTTCGCCGTCGTCAAGCGCCATGGCAGTTACCTTTAAACATTTAGGAAGAGAGTTCTTGTCCACAACAAGCGAGTGATACCGCGTAACCCTTATCGGATTGCGTAATCCCCTAAAAACGCCCTCTCCATCATGCATTATAAGGCTTGTTTTTCCATGCATCAACTTCTTGGCGCGGACAATTCTTCCACCAAAAGCAGACACTAATCCCTGATGCCCAAGACATACGCCTAAAGTTGGAATTTTAGGGCTTATATAACTCAAAATTAGGGAGCACACTCCAAAGTATCGTTTTTCTTCTGGAGTGCCGGGCCCTGGAGAGATAACTATCCTTTCAGGTTTTAGCTTCGAAACTTTTTGCAAAGTGAGCTCATCGTTTCGATATACCATGGGAGTTTCCCCAAGCTCCCCGATGTATTGGACAAGGTTGTAAACAAAGGAGTCATAATTGTCAATAACCAAGACCTTCATGTTATTCCTCCTCGGAAGAAAGTTGTAGAGCTTTAAGGAGAGCTGAAGCCTTATGCTCTGTTTCTAACCACTCCCTTTCGGGGATGGAATCTGCGACTATGCCGGCTCCCGCTTGAATATAACCTCTATCTTCTTTTGCAACAAGCGTCCTTATGGTTATGGCAAAGTCGGCATTTCCATTATATGAAAAGTAGCCTAAAGCTCCCGCATAGGGGCCCCTCCTATTAGGCTCGGATTCTTCAATTATTTCCATGGCTCTGACTTTAGGTGCGCCGGAAACCGTTCCAGCTGGGAATACCGCTCTTAACGCGTCGTAGCAGTCGCAGCCTCTTCTAAGCTTTCCAGTAACCTTTGAAACGATATGTTGGACGTGGCTGTACTGGTGGACTTTCATGAATTCTGGCACGCAGACTGTTCCAAACTCTGAAACCTTGCCAATGTCGTTCCTAGCCAAATCCACAAGCATTACATGTTCTGCACATTCTTTTGGGTCTAACAAAAGCTCCTGCGTCAAAACCTCGTTTTCGCTGGCATTTTTTGCGCGCGGCCTAGTTCCCGCTATTGGAAAAGTTTCAATAACACCGTTTTCCACCCTTACAAGCATTTCTGGGCTTGAGCCGACTATTTGGCGGGAACCCATTTTGAGGAAGTACATGTAGGGGGATGGGTTGATTTTTCGTAGAGCCTTGTAAAAGGGGATTAGGCTTCCGTTGAATTTGAATTCGTAACGCTTTGAAAGTACAACTTGGAAAATGTCTCCTGAAGCTATGTACTCCTTGGCTTTAGTAACCATTTTTTCGAACTCCGTCTTTTTAATGTTCGCTTTTGGTTCGGAATAGGTGAAGGTTTCAAACTCGCAGTTTCTTTCAAGGAAATGGGCTATCTGGGAAAAGCGACTTTCGCCGATATAATGATAGAATATTTCGCCACTCTTGTGGTCGAAGATTATGCCGTCATTGAATATCCCCATTTCAAAGTCTGGCAGGTTTAGGTCGTCAACGGCGATTTCCGGCAGTTTTTCCCAGTAACGAATGGAGTCATAGGAGATGTAGCCCACTGCTCCTCCAACAAACCTGTAGTCCTTTGAAAGAGAAGGTGAGTTGCCTATAAGCCCTTTAATTAAAAGCAGGGGATCGTCGACTTTGCCGAGGGTTTTTTCCCCAGCAGTTCTATCATGCACTTCAGCTTTTCCATCTTTTATTGTTACAACAAATAGAGGGTCAAATCCGATGAAGGAGTACTCTGCAAGTTTTTCCGGGCCTTCTACAGATTCCAAAATGTAGGCATAGTCGTAATGCACATATAGTTTCGTGAAGAAATCAACTGGTGATAATCTATTCTCAAGCTTTACAATTGTCGGCGGATTCTTGGAAACTTCTGTTAGGCCAAACGCGATTCCCCATTTTATGCCCTGCCTTCGCCATGAAATGCATAAAAGGACATATTTAAACCTTAACGTACAAAAACGTACGTATTTATTAAGGTCCACCTTCAAAACAACCAAACTTTAATGTAAAATCTGTTTCATAATTTGCAAAAACTTTTACTCTTAGCTTACTATCCTATTTTATCGGTGGTAAAGTTGGATGTCAAACTCTTAGTTGACGGCAAAGAAATAAAATTGAACGAGTTTGTTGTAAAGATATTAGGCGGAACAATAGTTGGAGCTGTAACTTCCCTTCGGGGAATCAAAGACGACTGGAAGGAGATTGAAATAAAAGTTATAAAATAAAAAGCAGAAAGGAGAAAACGCAGTAATTGATACCAGAATCTCATAAAAAAATTTTGGAAGAAGAGCTAAAAGAGAATATGGAAAAACCTGTTAAAATTGTGGTTTTCACCCAGGAAACGGAATGCCTCTACTGCGCCCAGACTAGAAGCCTTATTGAAGAATTAGCAGCCCTAAATAGTAAAATTGCAGTTGAAGTTTACGATTTTTTGGCTGACTCTGCAAGAGCCAAAGAATATGGCGTTGATAAAGTTCCAGCCGTAGCCATTGTTGGAGAAAAGGATTATGGAATAAGGTTTTATGGGCTGCCTTATGGCTATGAATTTCAAACTCTTTTAGACGGCATAATAAGCGTTTCAAAAGGGAAAACCGACCTTTCTGAAGGGGTTAGGATGAAGCTGAAAACCATAAAGGCGCCAGTACATATCCAAGTCTTCGTGACGTTGACTTGCCCATACTGTTCTGCAGCAGCAATCCTGGCCTACAAGTTTGCCATGGAAAACGATTTTATAAGGGCGGATGTGGTTGAGGTTAGCGAGTTCCCCCACATTGGGCTTAAGTATGGAGTTATGGGCGTTCCAAAGACTGTTATAAACGAACGCGTGGAATTTATCGGCGCGGTCCATGAGGAAGTACTTTTGGAGCATGTTTTGCTTGCCGCCCGCCAGCATTGACCAGGGTGATAAGTCCTTGCTTAAAAAAGAACCTTTAAACCTAGTTTTTATTTATAGTGGAGCCTTCGCAGAACGTGTTATAAGAAACCTCATAAACGACCCGAGTTTCTGCAAGTCATGCGGCTTATACTGTGACTCCTGCAAGTACGGCGTTTACACTCATGTGCGTAACATACGTGCTGCCATAGAACTGCCAAACCCTTATGAACTGCCAGCCTTCATAGACAAACCGGAAGAGTACATGCCTAAAAGCATGCCTAAAGCTGATTTATGTGTGGCTTCCGGACTGCATAAGGACTTACTCCTTGAACTGCCTCATCATGTTGAAAAGTTTGGCGTAAAAGCCTTAATAGTGCCCATAGAAGACTTTAATGAGGTGCCTTCAGGTTTAAGGAAACAGATGGAAGAGCGATGCCTAGAACTAGGTTTAGAAATCGCTTTTCCAAAGCCTTTCTGCTCTTTAGAGCCTGCTGAAAACAAGCCGTTAATATCAAGGTTTGTAACTGAACTCGGTGTGGGCCGTCCAGAACTGGAAATTTTGACAGCGAAAATGGGAAAGTATGAGGTTATAGAGTCTGCCATAGTTAGGCGAAGCGCCCCCTGCGGTTCCACGTGGTATGTAGCCAGAAAACTTCGGGGCGTTGAAACTAACCGAGAAAGCCTATACGATGCTATAGCGAAAGCCCATCATAGCTATCCATGCACGGCAACCATGAACGTTGACCCTGAAACGAAGGAGCCTATACTCCACATTGGCGGCTACATTATAAGGGAAGCGGTTGAAAAAGCATTAAAAAAAGCAAAGGCGGAAATTTAGGCGCCTTTATTTTCAG
Source organism: Bathyarchaeia archaeon (assembly GCA_038849025.1). Lineage (GTDB taxonomy): Archaea > Thermoproteota > Bathyarchaeia > Bathyarchaeales > Bathycorpusculaceae > WUQU01. The sequence goes on along the minus strand of JAWCNE010000018.1, from coordinate 17,446 downwards.
CAAGCCTTTTAACAAGGTCTAAGACTTTCTCTTTTATCGCGTCTCGGATTTTTCTGGCTTCATCAAGCGGCATTTTCGCCGGGTCTGGTATACCCCACTCTTCAACATGCTTAGCGTAAACGACTGGACATAAGGAGCCGCTGCATACTATTACGGCTACATCAGCTTTTTCTTGAAGCTCCCTCGTCATCGCCTGCGGCTTTTTGTGGCTTATGTCTATTCCTTCTTCAAGCATAAGCTTAACAGCGTTAGGGTGAACCTTTTCTGCAGGGGTTAAGCCAGCGCTTACAGCTTTCCAGCCTTCTGGCGCATACTTGTTAAAGTAGGCTTCAGCAATTTGGCTTCTGAAACTGTTTTCAACACAGACAAATAATACAGTTTTCAATTGTTCCACTTCCAGCGGGAAGCACCCTTCCAATTTAGCTCATGCACTAATGTTTTTAATTGAAAGTGACAAAATAAGTATTTTGGGTGATGTTGTGCCACCTCATTGTGATACCTTAGATGGGCCTGTTGTAACGGCTGCCAAAAAGGCTTTGGAGACTGGAAATGTTAGCTTTATACTTCCTTGGGTGCCGAAGAAAGCTGAGGTCGAGTTGAGGGAAGCCTTTGAAAAGACCCTTCAAGCTAGGAAGTTGGGCAAGGAAGCGGCTGAGGTTGCTGATTACTGGTTTTTTGAAACCGCTGTACGCTTACATAGAGAAGGGGAAGGAGCACCTTACACAGGGCTTAAGCCAGCGGGGTTGGATTGGGGTCCAGTTGTGCCGCGGGCTGACAGGGCAATTGAAAAAGGCGATGCTAAAGAAGTTATAGACTTTATAGTGCATGCGGTTGAGGAGGAGTTGGAAAAAAGGTTTAGGCATGCCATGGAGAAGAAGAATTACGACGTGAATGATGTAGATGCTGCAAGAGAATACGTGCAGGCAATGCTAGGCTTTGTATTGTATGCACATCATCTATACGAGTTTATGAAGGGCGGAGAAATGCGCGGCGAAGAAGGAATGGGCGGACATAAACACTAAGCTGTGGGGCGCTTTATGAAGGAGTACGCGGCTGAAACGCGAGGAATACCAATCGCTCTTGTGAGCTATCTGATACTGGTGAGTGTACAGTTGGCAGCATATTTGTGGACTAACATCTTGGTGTTGTTAGCCCAAGCATTAGAAATGCTAAGCGACGTCTTAATCTCCCTTTTTCTTTTGTTGTCCACGTTTTGGTCGCGGAAACCTCCAGACGAATTTCACATGTTTGGTCATGGAAGAGCCCAAAACGTTGCAGCGCTGGTCTCAGCAACAATTTTGATTTTCTTTATAAGCCTCGAAACCTTTCGTGAGGCTGTTCCGAAATTTTTCCAAGGTTCAGAAAGTGGCCAAGCCCAAGATGTAAAAATTGCCTTAACAGTAATATTAGCGGGCATGTTCGTAATTGCTGTCCCAACCATAGATATTTTAAGAGTAAAAGCGAAAAGTGCTTCGTTAAAGGCACAGTTTATAGCCCTTGCTAAAGACGAGTTTTCCTACATAACCGCATTAATAGCGGTAATCTTAATCGCACAAGGATATCACTTGGCTGATCCATTAGCCTCCGTAATAGTTGCTACAGTTATAGCCTTCAGCGGCGCATACTTGTTCAAAGATAACGTGCATTATCTTGTCGGCAATGCACCTTCTAAGCAATTCTTAGAGAAGGTGGAGTTGACAGCAAAGTCTGTGAAAGGCGTTTTAGGTGTCCATGATTTGAAGGCTGAGTATGTAGGGCCGAATATCGTTCATGCAGGTTTTCATATAGAAGTGGCAAAAGGTACACCTATAGAAGAGGCGGACAGAATAGCTGAAGAAGTCATCGCAAAGGTCAGCCGAGAAACAGGATGTCAACACTGTATAATTCACGTGGACCCTATTGGCAAGTCAATTAAAAATAAATGAAAATGGATTTATATGCGTTGGAACTAGCCTTCCCAGTCTAGAAGCCTTTTTTCGCCTTCAATTTTCTTTATGTCCGTCAGGTCTTGGGTTACTTCCAAGGTTCCCAAGTATTGGCCGTTCTTGTCCCTAACCGGGAAGTATCTTATGTGGATTAGGCGCCCGTCTTTCTGAATCCAGAACTCAGCCACGTTCTTCTCGCCCTTTTTGAAAGCTTCAAGGATTCTGTTAACTATGTGGACGCTTTTCTGAGGATGGCAAAGGTGCACTTTTCTGCCTATAACGGCTTTTGTTCTCACGAATATGCGCGTTTCACCCTTGCTAAAGTATTTTACGGTATCATTCTTGTCCACGAAGGTTATGTCCACTGGAAGTGTGTTCAAAACTGCCTCAATCTCTTCTTTTGACAGGGAGCCTGTTTCAAACTGCAGCACGCCTCCATGCACGCCCATGGCAATCTCCTCGGCTTTTGGCTTTTCAACCGTTACAGCCTCCAGCTTTTTTATTGATTGGGCTGGCGTAAAACAGCAATAGCCTATTTCGTCAAATTCTTTCCTTATTTCTTGCCATTCTTGCTCTGTTACTACTCGCAAGGCTAATTGGAATAGAATATTGTTTTCTTTGAAAATGTGGCTTGAAAGCACATTGCTTATGAAATCTGCTATTTCGCCCAGCTGCCTCTTAAACTCTTGAAAACCTATTTTATCATAGTTGTCGATTAGACTGCGGAACTGTTTCTTCTTTTCCCTAAGTTGGTTATGCTCCATCCACATTATCGCCGGCGGTTCAGTAATGCCGTGCCTTTCAAGTATTGGAAAAAGCACGTTTTCCTCTCTCAAATAATGTTTCTCCGCGTCCAAAAAGTCTTCCGCAATTTGCCTAAGCTGCGGGATTTCTTTGCTTAGGGCGCTTAAATCCTCAGCTTCTTGAACTTTAGTCACTGAAGCAGCGAGTTTTTCCAAAAGCTTTTGCAAAGCATCGTGTTCCCCGCGGAGAATGCTTACCGGGTTTTCTGGAACTGCCTCAGCCTGCTGTTTTTCCAACTGCTCTCTGAATATGGCTAGATGCACATCGCAAAGCCTTTGAATTTCCTCTCTGGAAATGCCCTCCTCTATAAGTTCCTGCTCAATTTTCGCAATCTCCAAGGAGCTTACCCCTTCAAGGACCTGCTTAAACTTTTCTTTAACCACCTGTGGGGGCACTCCAGCGTGCAACTGCTTGAGAACTTCTTTCAGAAGTTTTTTCCTTTCTTCTTCAGTTATTCCGCCCATTTTTAGGCTCACTCCTTAATCTTTTTTGCAAGCATTTTGCCAATTTCAACTATTTGCCTAATATTCTCTTCGGTTGGAGGACCGTTTATGTCTACTGTGCCGGCGATTTCGACTTTAAATTGTCCGAGAGTCTCTTGAATTTGTTTTATTGCGCCTCCAACCCAGCCGTAAGAACTTATTAGAACCGCGAATTTTATTGGTGGACGCAGAGCCTTTATCAAATATGCTGCGTAAACGGCTAATGGGTGAGCTCCGCCTAAAACTGTGGGAGCGCCCAAAACAATGGCTTTTGAATCTACAAGGTCTTTGGCTAAATCGCCAATATCTGTTATGGCTAGATTGTGAAAAGCTATTTCGACGCCTTCCGCCGCCAATGTTTCAGCCATCTGTTTAACCATTTTTTCTGTGCTGTTCCACATGGTCACATAGGCTATTGTCGCTTTCTGCCTAGTCTCTCCATCAGCCCATCTACGATAAGCGTTTAGGATACGCTCGGGATTTCCATGAATGGGGCCATGGCTTGGCGCTATCATTTTAATTTCCAGTTCCTGCAATTTTTCTAAGGCTTTTTTAGCCATAGCCCTAAAGGGCATCATTATTTCACCCCAATATCTCTGGGCGTGAACAAGCAAGTCTTCAACTTCATCATCATAAAGCCCTCCAGCTAGGTGGGAGCCGAAGAAGTCGCAGGGGAAAAGAATCTTGTCTTCTTGCAGGTAAGTGAACATGGTTTCTGGCCAGTGAAGCATCGGCGCCTCAATAAAGTGGAGGGTTTTTCCGCCGAGGCTTAGGGTTTCGTTGTCGCCAACCACTTTAATTCTCCCTTGGGGAACGGCGTAAAATGTTTGAGCCATTTTTGCTCCTCTGTTGGTGGCTATTAACTTGGCTTTGGACGCAGCTTTCATTATGTGGGGGATGGCCCCTGCATGATCTGGTTCCGCGTGGTTCATAACCACATAGTTAATTGCTTCCGGGTCTATGACCGTACGAATTTTTTCCTCTAACTCTTTTTCAAAGCCCGGGTTCACGGTATCTATTAACACGTTTTCTTTTTCGCCTATCACCAAGTAGGCGTTATAGGATGTGCCTTTGGGAAGGGGGATTAAGGCGTCAAAAAGTCTGCGGTTCCAATCTCTTGAGCCCACCCAGTAAACATTTTCCGACAGTTTAACTACGTTTTTTTCACCCATGTTAAACACCTTTATATTACAATTGTAATAAAGTATATTTATGCCTTTTCCCTATTAAGTACACGAGGAGAGGTAAAATATGCTACTATTATGCGAAGTTGCCGTTAAGAGTCTCCTTCCGCCAGCAAGAGCTGCCCTAGCTAAGGAGTTGATTACCAAGCATGGTTTCAAACAGGTGGAAGCTGCAAAGCTTTTGGGAGTAAGCCAGCCAGCCATAAGCTTATACAACAGAAAAATACGGGGAAAAGCCCTTGACTTGGAAAAAGACAAGGAAATCAAAAAATTGATAGATGGCCTTGCGCATTCTCTGGCTGAGAAGAGCTTAAATCAAAAAGAGTTCATTTTAAAGTTTTGTGAAATCTGCAGAACCGCGCGCGCAAAGGGGTTACTATGCAGTATGCATAAAACTTTAGATCCGACGTTCAACATTGAAAAATGCGAACTCTGCATGGCTGAATCAGCAAGATGTGTTTAGATTAGCCTTACTATTCTGCTAATTGTTTTATGATTTTTTCGTAGACGTCCTTATCTCTGAAATCTTCATAGCCTCTGTATATGCTTGGGTTGTCGTTCACCTCAACTACCACGTATTCGCCGTTGATTTCTTTTATGTCAACTCCGTAGAGCCCACGACCTACAGCCCCGCAGGCTTTTAGGGCTATTTCCTTAAGCCTTTGAGGAGCATTATCCCTTTTCATAGAAACCGTTCTACCCCAGACGAAGCTGGGCTTCCCCCTTCGTTTCACGCCGTGTTTCCATTTACCCTTTGGCATCATATACTTGCAAACGTATAATACCTCGTTGTTTAGGACGCCGACTCTCCAGTCAAAACGGGAAGGCATAAACTTCTGCACAACCAGAAAGTCTGACCTTCTGAAAAATCTTTTTGCAACATCGCGGAAACTTGTCTCACATGCAACCTTTTCCACGTATTTCGAAAAGCTTGTGTAAGGAGCCTTTAACACAACTGGTTTCCCAAACAACTCGAAGATTTCTGAAATTTGTCTATGGTGAAATTCTTCCTTGTTTAGAAAGAGGGTTGGAATGCGGGGCACATCGAATTTTTCAAAAAGCCTATACTGATGAATTTTGTTTGCACATACCCTTATAGATTCTGGGTCATCGATAACTTTGAGGCCGAGCTCCCACGCTGTTTTAGAAACAACGTAGGCTGTATAAAGCGGATCCGTCGTTGCCCTAATAAAGACAGCGTCGTATTTTGGAATTTCCGAAAGCCCATTTCTGAACATGAAGTTAAGTTCATGGCCCATTCTCTCAGCTGTCTGCTTAAAATTCTGAAGGGCCTCAGCCTCTTTTGAATATGAAAAATTGTATTTCTCAACAAAACATGCTATTCGCGTCAATCAAACCCGCCTTTTTCGGAAATTTCCATAATTTCCGAAGAAATCACACTTAAGTCTGAATTTGAAATTTCCTCCATCCCTAGAGCTTGGAAACCGCATAGGTAGGCTTCCCCGTCCACATGTTGGATGTGCAGTTTACAGACCGGGATATTAAAGGTTTCGTAAACCTTTCTTGAAATTTCCCTAACATTTCCGTTATTGACATCATTGCATTTTCCGAAGAAGACTTTGTATTCGGCCATTTCGCCATAGAGGGGTTGCACGCACACGGCATATCTATAATTCATGCTTAAACTTTTAACAGCCCTGTAGAGAGCGCTCCTGTTGTGGGCGGTTTTGAAGCCTTTGAACGAGAAGGGGTTAACAGCAAAAACGGCTACTGGAAAGCTAAACTCAGCCATTATTTGCTTCACGGAATCAGTTACCAGATAAGGCAGTGTGGGAACACCAGCCTTTGAAGCTCTAACAAGCAGTATGGGCAGCCTATACGCGTCAACAATGTTCTCTGTTGACGGAATCACCTTGTTTCCCAAGATTTCCGCATGCAACGAGACATAGTATCCTGTTTTCATGTATCTATAATCGTTGTTTATGTTGAGAATGAAGTCTCTAACTGAAGATTTAAGGAACTTCGAGGGTTTCATCAAAGGCACGTTTGTTCTTAGGTCGATGTTTGAGACGACCAGCACGCATGAGACACCAGACAATCGAATTTCCGTATAACCTTTTAATATTTAAAATTAACTGTTTGTTCCTAAAATATTTTCAAGCTTCAGGAATTTAGGTTTAATGGCATGATAAAGATTAAAAAGGACATCTTATTATACTCCAGAAACTTTTGTTCAAAATGATATCTCAGCTAGCTATAAAGCTTATATTACTGCTGTTTACAGATTTGGAATAAAAGAGGAAGCTGTTACGTATAGAACCCTAGAGGTTCTTGGACCGGAACACGAGTTTTCAATAATTGACGAAAACTTGAAAGCCATGCCTATAGTTGACAAACTCATAAGAGACTTTCACGGCAGAGTTGTCAACTTTGTAGAACAAGGAGGATTCACCTTTGGAAAGGAGCTTCAACTGCACGTCGTAGAAATTAAGGCCAACAAACCCTTCAGGTCTCCTGAAAACTTTGAGGAAACCATGCACAAGGCGGTTTTAAAGCTTCTCGACTTCTTGGAAAAAAGGTATAAGGCAAGTCTTCTGGGAACCGGGATGCATCCGCTTTTAAGGCTTGCGGAAACTGATGTTTGGCCTCATCGGCATAGACAGATTTACCATGAATATGGCAAAATATTTAACCTTAAACAGCACGGTTGGCTTAACATCCAAAGTTTTCACCTGAACCTTTCATATTTTGACGAGGAAAAAGCCATTTTATTACATAACATGCTTGCGAATGTTTGTGCTTATCTGCCGGCAATCTCCGCTTCTTCACCTATTTACGAAGGAAAATTCGGAGAACATGTGGATAATCGGCTTCGCTTTTACATGGAAAACCAGAGGGAAATACCCTCCGTAACTGGAAACGTTGTACCAGAATACGTGTCCTCTTTCAAACAGTACAGGAAAGAAATTATTGGCGGATATTCTTTAGACTTGGCTAAGGCTGGCGCCAACAAATGCCTCCTTTATAAAGAATGGGTGAACTCAAGGGGAATAATTCTTCGGTTTGATAGAAAAGCCCTTGAAATACGCGTAATGGACGAGCAAGAATGCATAAAATCGGATGTGGCATTAAGCTGTTTTATTAGGGCTCTTCTGAGAGGATCATTAAAGGGGAAAGTTCCGCTATTACCCCATGAAATTCTGGTTAGGGATTTTAGATCCGTCGTAAAAAACGGTTTAAACGCTGAGGTGGAACATCCGAAAGGATCTACAGCCAAGCATGTCTTAAAGCACTTTCTCAAAATAGCCTATGAAAACGCTTCGGCAGAGGAGAAGAAATACCTTCCACTAATCCAGAAGAGAGTGGAAAATGGAAACTTGTCAGAGGTAATAAGGGAAAAAGTGCTTAAAAGAGCCCAGAAAACAGACTTCAACGAGGCAATTTTAGATGTCTACTCAAAACTTTTAAAAAGTCTAAGGGAAAATCAACCCTTTTTCTAGGAGCGAAAAGCCCATGCTGAAAGACGTTGAAAGACAAATAGACTATTTCGCAATATGCGGCAGATGCAAAATTGACTGTTGCCTCGACGCTAGACCACCAATAACTTCTAGACGCGAAAAAACCATAGAAGAATACCTAAAAATGAATGGAATAATTATAGAAAAACCGTTTGTGCATGCAGAATACACTTTTCCAAGGGAAGATGCGAGCGGCCACTGCATATTCTACGATAAAAACTCCAAAAAGTGTAGGGTTCACCCCGTAAAACCAGAAACGTGTGCCGCTGGACCCGTAACCTTTGATATAAACAAGAAAACCAGAAAAATCGAGTGGTATCTAAAAACCGAAAAGATATGCGTCTTAGCTGGTGAACTGTTTAAAAACAAAAATGCGTTGGAAAGACATCTTGAATCTGCTAAAAAGGAAATAGTGCGTCTTGTCCGGGAACTTAATCCTGAAGCTTTGAGGGCTATTCTGAGAAGGGATGAACCTGAAACTTTCAAGATAGGTGAAGACGAAATAGATGATGAGATTTTGGGCAAATTATAGCCCTTTTAGGTTTAACAAACGTTTTTACTTTCAACGGTTAATTATGGATTCGGGGAAGACATTTGGAGCTATCTCCTTTGAGCAATGCGATAAAACGAACATGCGATGTGCTTAAGCTTGGGGCTTCCAAGCAAGTTTCAGATTATGAGGAACGTTTTTCATCTCTAAGAAAATTGTATGACGCTCTGCTTTCGAACTTTGTAAAAATGGTTTTCAGTCATAAAGAGGCTTTTGAAATAGCCAAAGAATTTTTCGGAACCCCTAAAGTGCGTTTTGCCGGCATAGATGGAACCATGTATTCAAGGCCCCTTTTTGACATGGTGGTTTTTTTCGGAGGGGCTTACGCCTCAACCGGAAGCATAAACTTCCGTGAGAACAGCAAGCCTCTTGTAATTTACGATGAGAAGGTTATGGGTCGTGCGGCGGGCATTTCAAGCGTTGTACCCATTTACGTTAACGAAATTCCAGAAGTAGACCAGATTTTTTTTGAATCTTCACAACCAGGCGAAATAAGTTTGGGCAAACCTTTGACAGAAGAATCCATAATCAACAACGCGACAGTGGCCAACTGGATAATGACTTTTGCAGAATACTATTTGGCTTATAAGCTTGCCACAGACGCTGAACAAAATATTCGAATAATTCTCATGGATAGAAGCCTCTCCATTGAAAGGGCAAGCCTCCTTTACGACACTTCTAACCGCGCTTTGTGCAGGGCTAAATGCAATTTGTTAGGCTACAAGGTTGACGGCGAACCCTTGGACATTAACGATTTAACCATAGCAAGGCAGCATGTTTGCAACGAAAGTTTAGGTTTGCCGCCTCCAAGGGCTGACTATTTACGCTACGCAATAACCGAGTTGCTTAAACGAAGAGGGGCTCTTACCGAAAAACATATTCTTGCGGAATTCGGCATAACCGACGAGAAAAGAGCGGGAAGGGTTAACCGCAGCTTAAAATATCTTGTTGGAAAAGATGTTTTAAGAGAGAAAAACGCAGTTTACTCCCTAAACCCTAAATATGCGAGAACATGGGACCGAGTTAGAAAGCTTGTAATCAGCTTAGGAGACCGTTTCTTTTTCACAAGCAATCCTGAAACAGCCAATTTAATGAAAATTTTGAAAGATGGAAAGGAGCATTGGCTAACAACCCTAGACATAGCCTTCCTCACGCTTTTCACTTTGCATATGCTTATAGAAGAATGCTGGAACAAGCGCATATTGCTCATAGGCGTTACGAAGGACACTGCCGCGAGAGACTTTAAACGTCAACTATTCCCAATAATGCATAACAACGACCTACTGAAAACAACAGTTTCCCGGGAAGAAGTTGAAAAGCTTCCAAACACAGACCGCATGATTCTGCAGTCCGCAAGCATCCTAAATCCTGAAAAAATTACGCCTCCATGGAGCCTTATAGAATATGACTCCGCCTTCAGAACAATGGTTCCAGACAGGCAAAAACGCAAAGGCTATGTTTCCGGAGCCATAAAAAACAAGATAGGCTTGGAAAAAACTTTCTTGAAAACTTATGTGCAACTTAGCCAGGCTAAAGCGGATCCTATGCTGCGAAGTAACGTTCTCTTAATTGATCGCCTAGTCTATCCTGAATATGATTACAAGCCTGAAAACGTTGTGGAGTTTTGGAACGAGCTAAGCGACGGCACAAAAGAACCCGTCGAAGTTATTCTCTTCCTTAATAAGGATGTTCCAAACAAAGTTCAAACTTTGGTGATGAACGTTTTGGTGGCTATGGCGCCTTCAAACATTCCAGAAGCCTTCGGGCATAATACACCGTTGTTTATAGCGGACAAAATTGCCAAGTGGAATTACAGTCAGTTCAAGCGCATAGTGGACACAACCGCTGAATGGATACTCAATAACCATAAATTGAGAAAATTCGTATTCTATATGAGCACCTTCAGAGAGAGGCGAACAGCAATTGAAGCCGCAAGAAGAGAACAAATTTAACAGCGTATGCTTCACAGACTTTGATGGAAGATTCAACGCGAGGCTAGCCGCGGTTATGCCGCGGTTTTTCGCTGGCGGCGAAGAGTCTAAAGTGGCTGGGACAAGCGCCCGCTACCAGTGCCGTATAAAAGTTGAATATCATAAAGATTTGATGGGGCTTCTGGAGGAGGGCATGCTTTTGGCTGTCAGAAACTTTAAGCAGACGCTTCTCGGCGAAGAAAGGTATACGCTTATGGAGGTCAGCCGAGTCTGGCCTGAACACTTTGGCTTAAGGGGCTTATCTGATCACGGCTATTATCCCATGCAGTTTGAGATTATAGAGCAGTCTGAGGCGGACTGGCAGACGGACGATAAAGCGACAATGATGATTCAGATAGACGCCATTCCCATAAACTACGACTTAATTATAGGAGAAAACTGCGACTTCAAGTTTGTTAAGGGCTTCTCTTACCCCGTTGTGGGCAGTCCAGTCTACATTCTGAACAGTGAAATGATAAACCGCATGTATAACCAGAAAATCGCTGAAAAAATAGGCTTAGATCCTTCAAAAACGGTTGAAGACGCAAGGGTTGACCCGCGACTCGGCGTTATAAAAATGTTTCAGGCAAGTAAAACCGTAATCCCCATATACGTGGATTTTGAGAAGCTTGTGCGTTACCATTTTGGAGTTTTCGCTTTTACAGGTGGCGGAAAAAGCAATTTGATGTCAAATGTTCTTAGGCGAGTTCTCCTTCACACGGACAATGTGAAAGTGATTGTTTTCGACATAAGCTGTGAGTATGCCTTTCTGCTGCTTGATTTGTTGGCTGACGAGAAAATTCCGGCTAAAATAATTCTTGAGCATAGAATTGATTCTTTGGAGCAGTTTTTCAACTCTGTTGTTAAGCCAAGGGAATACGAGGCAGACGAAAGAATCAAGGCTGGGCTGCGGCGGATAATGGAGCAGGATAAAGTGTCGTTCTACACGAGGCCTAAACAGAAAATCCCCACATACGCCCAGTTTTTGGACGAGCTTAACGACCAGAGAAGAGGCTGCACCGATAAGCCCCACTATTTAAACGCCATAGACAAGATTCACGACGCCATACTGGATTATATGGAGGAACATGGCGTAAGCGAAAACCAAGAAGTAGATGAAGACTTCATCAAATACATCGACAAAATCGCCATTTCCACCATAGAAGAGTTCAAGGTTCATGAAAAAAGCGGATTATACGCTTGGGGAACAACCCGAAACACTATAATCGACCGCATAAAGCGGCGACAGGAAGAAATACAAAAAGAGACAGGCGGATTAACCGCGGAAAAAATAAGGGAACTTCTAGAAGGCGAGGCCAAACTTATCTGTATATCAATTTCAGACCCCCTAACAATAAAAGAGTTAGTTGTGACTTTAACACAGGACTTGCTTGTCCGCAGAAAACGAAGGTTCCAAGTTAAGCCATACATTCTCCTAGTCTTTGACGAAGCCCAAGAATTCATCCCAGAGCTCTCTGGAGCAGCGGGAATAGAAAAGAAATGCAGCAAACAAGTGGAAACCCTTCTTAGGCAAGGCCGCAAATACGGCCTAGGCGTTTGCATAGCCACCCAACGCATAGCCTACCTAAACACAAACGCCTTGCAACAGCTTCACACATATTTTGTGGGCACTTTGCCACGGCCATACGACCGCGCCCTAATAAGCGACACCTTCATGATAGATAAAGGCATATTAGAGAAAACCCTAGAGTTTGCGCCAGGCGAATGGCTCCTTTCAAGCTACATAGCCACTGGCATGGAAAACGTGCCCATATTCATAAGGGCAGACAACGCAGAAAACGAGATAGAAAAATTCCTGAAAAGCTCGGCTTAATGCAGAATTAGAAAAATTAGGGTTTTAGGCTATTCCGCATTTTTTGAGGAGTTTCTGCCATCTTAAGTCTGTTATTCGTTGGATTTCGTCTAGGAGTTTCTCGAATTTCGGCGTGAACAGGTGTCTGAAGCGTCCTTGCATTTGCAAGTATTCTCTTACAGGCTTTTTCTTTTGGGGAGCCAAGGCGTAAACATTGCTTGGCGGTGAAAGCTGGTATTCACCGTTTACAGCTTCCCACAAGGGGAATATGCATGTTTCCACCGCTAGCCTTGAAAGCTCTATTGATTTAGCTGGATCGCTTCTCCATCCTCGGGGGCACGGCGCAAAGACGTGTAGAAACGCTGGGCCTTCAACTTCCAAGCCTTTCCTCACCTTTATTATTAGGTCTCTCCAATAGTATGGCGAAGCCGTAGCCACATAAGGCATTTCATGAGCCACCATGATGTCGGCTATGGGCTTTTTAGGTTCAAGCTTTCCTGGAATAACGGTTCCAGCTGGTGATGTGGTTGTTGCCGCGCCTATGGGGGTTCCTCCGCTTCTCTGAATGCCCGTATTCATATAAGCCTCATTGTCATAAAGCACAAAGAGGAAGTCGTGTCCCCGCTCCACGGCTCCGGAAAGCGCTTGTATCCCAATGTCGTATGTGCCTCCGTCTCCAGCTAAAGCGATAACGTCCACATGTTCATGTTTTACTCGTCCCTTCTTCTTCATTATTTTTAGTGCGGCGTCTATGCCGGAAGCGTTTGCCGCAGCGTTTTCAAAGGCTGTGTGCACCCATGGCACAGCCCATGCTGTGTGGGGATAAAGCGAAGAGACTACTTCCATGCAGCCAGTAGCATTAGTCACTATGGTTGGGCCCCGTGTTGCCTTCATTATAAGCCTTAAAACTGTTGCGGGCGCACAGCCAGCACACGCTTTATGTCCAGACATGAAGAGGTCTGGTTTTTCAGCTATGTCTTTTGCCGTGAATTTCCACTCGCTTTGCATTTCATACTCCTCCTTTACTCCCTAAGCCCCAAATACTGTACTGGGCTTTTAACACGCTTTCCTCGCAGTATTTTCTGCATGTCTCTGTAAACTTTGTGTATTTGCCGGGGGTTTGTGTCCCTTCCCCCAAGTCCATAAATATAGTTCACCACCGTTGGGTGTTTATCCGCTTCGTATAGCGCGTGGCGAACTTCGTGGAAAGCTGGTCCGCCTTGGCCTCCGAAACTCATGCATTTATCCATTACCGCTACCACCTTAACGTCTTCAAGGGCCCTGCGAATTCCGTTGACTGGCAGAGGCCTAAACGTCCTTATTCGCAGCAGTCCCGCTTTTACGCCTTTAGCCCTCAGTTCATCTACCACCGTTTTCACTGTTCCAGCCGTTGAGCCTAGGCACACGATAGCCATTTCAGCGTCTTTAAGACTATAGGGTTCAAGCAAGCCGTCTCCGTAGCTTCTACCGCTTATTTTTGCATATTCGTCGTGCACTTTAGGTATTACTTTAAGCGCATTTTCCATGGCTTCCTCTTGCTGCCGTTTAATCTCAAAGTAGTAGTTTGGGAAAGCCACCGGCCCCATGGTCATGGGGTAATCGGGGTCCAGTTTAAGAGGCGCCAATTTTCCTTCATGGGTAAGCACGTTTGGGAATTGGCGGACTCCAACAAATTTTTTGACGGCATCGTCTGGGAGCACGTTCACGTTTTCCAGCGAGTGGCTTAAGATGAAGCCGTCGAGGCAAACCATGGCTGGCAGTAGAACCTCAGGGTTTTCAGCTATCCTAAAAGCTTGTATAACTGAGTCGTAAACTTCTTGGGCGTTTTCAGCGTAAATCTGTATCCAGCCGCTGTCCCTTTGGGCCATACTGTCCGAGTGGTCTCCGTGAATGTTTAAAGGCGCGGATAAGGCGCGGTTTGCGATTGCCATAACTACTGGCGCGCGGCATCCTGAAGTGACGAATAGCATTTCATGCATTAGGGCTAAGCCTGCAGACGCTGAAGCGGTAAAGGTTCTTGCGCCTGTAAGCGAGGCTGTGAGGCACGCTGTCATGGCGCTGTGCTCCGACTCTGTGCAGATGAAAGCGGTTTCAACCTCGCCGTCAGCCACGTACTCGCTGAACCTTTCAACAATTATGGTTTGAGGTGTAATGGGATAGGCTGCTACCACATCCACGTCTGACTGCTTTGCAGCATAGGCAACGGCTTCATTACCGCTTAAGGCCATGGTCATCTGCGCAACTATACTCTTCATTTCGCACCCACCTCTACCTAAGCTTCATTTCTATCGCCTTAGTAGGACATTCGTTGGCACATATCCCGCAGCCCTTGCAAAAGCTGTAGTCAAATTCTATGTCTCCTTTTTCAGTTTTCCAGTGTATCGCCCCGTCTGGACAGAAAAGCACACATAGCAAGCAGAGGGTGCATTTTTCCAAGTCTCTTACAGGCATGTAGGTTTTCCAGTCGCCAGTGAAAGAATCTGTACTTGGCTTCCAGCAGACAGCAGCCAATGAAATCTCTTTCCAACTTTTTTCTTTGATGTTCATTCGGAACTCACCTTTTCATAGGCTTCTTTTATAACTGCAAAGTTTTTCTCAACAATATCGCTTCTCCTGAAGCGTTCTTCAACAGCTTTTTTAATGCTGTCTAAACTCACTATGCTTGTCGCACGTGCCAAGGCTCCAAGCATAGCTGTGCTTGTCATGGGCGTGCCTAAGAATTTAATGGCAATTTCCGTGGCGGGTACAACCCAAACTCTCCCAACGTTTTCTTTAAGCACTTTTTTAACTTCAGCGGGGCTTTCTTTTGAGTTGATTACAATAACTCCTTTTTTGTTTAGGCCTTCTGTAACGGGCACAGTTTTCAGCAAAGTGGCGTCTAAAACAGCCACTGCGTCTGGTTCGTAGACTGCACAGTGTACTTTAATGGGTTTTGTGCTTATTCTTGTAAAAGCTGCCACTGGCGCGCCCATTCTCTCCGGGCCGAACTCTGGAAAAGACTGCACATATTTTCCATCGCAAATGGCTGCTCTTGCGAGTAATTCGCTGGCTGTCCACGCTCCTTGACCGCCTCGTCCATGCCACCTAACTTCAAACAGATTCTCCACTGCCTCTAATCTCCAAATAAGGCTTTCTCAAATAATTAGAAGAAGTTTCATATACACTTTTCTAAATCTAAATATGTAGGCTAAGTAATTCAATCAAGTTGGAGAAATAAAGTCTTTCAAAATCTCTTTAACAGGCATTTCAAAGAGTCCCCTTACACGGTTTAGAAGCTCCACTCCACGCCTTGTCACTGAGTAATATTTTATGCGTCGTCTACCCTTCTTCACCCATTTCCCATTCACCAATCTGTTCTCTTCCAGCTCATAAAGAAGAGGGTAAACCACCCCTGAATGGAACCTCCATCCCGTCAACCTTTTCAACTCTTTAGATATACCATAGCCAGACATGGGTTTACGACTTACAAGCCAGAGAATGATCACTCTGCTGAAACCCCTAATAGTGGCTTTAACCAGATCCTTCTCCAACTCATTCATAACAAATTTCACCTTGCCTAAACACTAGCCTTTTATGCATTAAATAAGAATATAAAAGCTATTAAAAACGGAAAATTGATATATCGATATAAAAAATAGTTTTCTGAAAATCCCATGATGAAAATCAGTGATGGATTCCTTCGAGGTCTTGAAAAACCAATAATACTTTGGCTTTTATTTCGTAAGCCTAGACATGGCTATGAAATTATAGTAGAGTTTAAAAGGTTGACGGGGCGAAAACTAAAGCCAAGCATAGTTTACCCTTTCCTTCATAAGTTAGAAAGGGAGGGGTTTGCAAGCGGCCACTGGGTTTTAAAGGGAAAACGAAAGATAAGGCATTACTCTTTAACAAAAAGTGGAGAAGAGCTTCTTCAAAAAGTACGGGAAATATTTGCCAAGCTAATAAGAGAGATTTTCTCGGACTTGGTTTAGAAAAACTGCGTAGAAACCGCATGCAAAATCCGTGCACCTCAGTTGTTTAAACGCAAAGATTATATCAAAAATTAAATGTTTTATAATTTAATATTCTTGGAGGAGGGAGGAGCACGACTGAAATACTATTGACAGCTGATCGCACGTTAATGAGCGACTATCACCGCAACGAATTTCTCGGTTTTGGAACATGCGCTCCTCCAAACGTGATTCCAAACTGGCTTTACAGTTTTCTATTCTTCCCGCCAATTAAAACAAGAAAGGGTGTTCCAATAGCTGCTCCTTATGGATTGAGAAAGATTGAGGCTCAACTTTTAAGTGAAGGTTTCGACGTTTTAACAGTTGACCCAGGCTGTGTTGAAAAATACATAGATAAGGCTAAAGTTTTAGGCATACACGTTATGGACCCTTTTGGGTTAGGCCCAGCCTCAAGCACTTTTGCCGCCATCTTGAAAAAGGAGCCATTTTTAGCGCAAAACTTCCGCAGTCTATTGGAAAACCCTGCAGTTAAAAAAGCGAAAAACCGCGGCTTAAAAATAATTGTGGGCGGCTCCGGTGTTTGGCAGTTTCGATATAGGCAAAAATTTGTTGAAGAACATGGAATTGACTGCATAATTGAAGGTGAAGCGGAAAAAGTTATCGGAAAAATTATGCGCGCAGCCCTAAAAAACGAAAGTTTGCCACGGTATTATGAGGTTAGCATTGAAGAGACGCCTAGCCTAAATGAAATACCTAACATTGTAAATCCTTCAATTAATGGTTTAGTGGAAGTTGGAAGAGGCTGCTGCAGAGGCTGCAAATTCTGCAGTGTTACCCTTAGACCTCTAAGATGGTATCCACTTGAAAAAATACTTCATGAAATAAACGTAAATTTTAAAAATGGATATACACGCGGCGCATGCCTCCACGCTGAAGATGTTATGCTTTACGGCTCCAAAAACACTTTGCCAAACGATGAAAAACTAATAAAATTACATGAAACTGTTATTAAAAAATATCAAGGAGATATAAGCTGGAGTCACTGTTCATTGGCAGCGGTGGCCTCAAAGCCGAAACTCTTCTTACAGATAGCTGAAATAATATTGCAAAAACAGCCTTGGTGGGGCGCGGAAGTAGGCATAGAGACCGGCTCACCAGAACTTGCAAGAAAGGTTATGCCTGCCAAGGCGCATCCTTTTAAGCCTGAGGAATGGCCTGAAATCGTGCGTACTGGTATGGGGTTAATGCATGACAGCAACCTGATTCCAGCGTGCACCTTAATAGTGGGT
>JAWCNE010000017.1:0-27989 GCA_038849025.1 Bathyarchaeia archaeon | reverse complement strand
TTTGATAAAAACCCAGACAAATACGTTGGTAAACATAGGCAGCACTTCATATCATGTTGCTAAAATAATTATCTGCGTGATTGAACCCGCTAGAATATTTAGCAAAAGTTTAACTTCTAATATAGCAGTGCGTTTAGTTGGGGTTGTTCTTTCAGTTTTTGAATTTCTTCTGCTAGTAGTGGCAAGAATGTGCCTACGTCTGTGATTACACCTATTGCTTGGGTTGAGCCTCTGTTTATTTTGGCCTTGTCTCATTTAAAAGGCGTTCGTGCATTTTCCCATTTGTTTGCTGAACTTACAGCCAACATGCACACCACCAACCTCTTAAACTGCGTCAGAATGCTCGACAAGTTGTTTTAATCCTTAAGGTTGACCCTTTTAAGTGCTGTTTGTGTTGTTGTTTCCATGGAAACAGTTTCAAGGATTTAAACGTCGTCGGCGCAAAAATCGAATTGACGATGACATTCAAGCCAACTGCCATTTTCTTTAGATCCTGAGCCTAACTAATAGGGCTCAATGTTCACTTGCCTAATTTCTTGCGACCTTCTCCGTACTAGTATGGCTTGTTCTTGTTCTTCTCCAGTTTAATCCTAAATATTTCATCCCTATTCACAGAAGGGCATGCGACTCTGCTTGCATCTAAAACGTAGGATTTCATCATTTAACTCTTCGGCAATGTTTTCTTCGCTTAAACCTTTTTCCAAGCGTCAGCCGCCTCATCCAACTCGGTAAACGCGAAAAGAAGCTTCTTGGAATATTCTCTCGAGAGTTATAGAAAACCTTAGCCAAAACAAAGGCTTCAATTTCCCGCTTCGTCTCCTCCAAATTCATGACATAAACACCATTTGCTAACATTTCAACCTTTTTTATAAAATTTGATGTGTGTCCCCTTTTCGGCAACCACGTTAAATTCTCAAAATCCAAACCGGAGGTTCAAGGTTAATAGGGGAAAATGGTAAAAAGGCTTCAATATTCCAATTAAATAGAAAGTGGCGGCCTATGAACTGGCGAGGTTGGCTTGTCATCCTTCTAATTCCAACTATAATTTTGGGAAGCATCCTCTTCTATATCATCATCTACCCCGGACAAACTAGTCGGCGATTCTACCGCTCTGAGTTGTTCGGTATTTGCGAGCCTATAACCGCTCGCCACGTGCAGGAAAACCTTAGCCTTCAACAATCTTTTGAAGCGCTTCAATCCCTCGGCGTAAAAAGACTGCGAGAATGGACATGGATGAATGCCCTTTTAGTAAACCCCACAACCCTTAATCAAACCTTTGCGGAAACTTTAAACCATGTTCTCTCAACAATGGCAGCCGGTAACATTACGGTTATGGGCATGGCCCAGGATTTCCCAAGCTGGATGACTGACATTAACGGCGATTATCAAGCAGTTCCCCGTAGAGACACCGCTCCTGGTTCTGATTATATGAAGTTTTTAGAAAAGTATAGGCTGTCTTGGAGAACCCTTGCAGCGGCATTCCCAAACATAACCTTTTGGGAGATAGGAAACGAATTCAACATCAATGAGTTCCTTCACCCTCCAGACTTTCATGAATCCAATTTTTCCCTTCAAGAAAAAGCCGACATATCCACTGACCTGCTCTATTACGGTTCGCTGGGCGTCCATGAAGGAAACCCGGAGGCAAAAACGGTTCTAGGTGGACTTGCACCCGACCCAGACATTAGCGGGATTGCAGTTTTCCTTGAAAAAATATACAAGAACATAAAGAGCGGTCGGTGGCCAAGCACAACCCCCAATGACTATTTTCAAATCGCATGTTGGCATCCATATATTCCAAATAAAGAGCCTACTGTTTCAAATTGGGTAAACCCAAACAGAGCGGTTTACAATGTTATGGATCGTTATGGCGACAGTGATAAACCAGTGTTTTTCAGCGAGTTCGGTTACAGCGACAACAGCACTTCTCAAGAAAACATTTCAAACTATTTACTGGAAGCCTTCAAACTTGCAAGCGCCTTTCCATGGCTTGAAACCATCTACTGGTTTAGGCTCATAGACCCTGAACCAGCGACAGTCAGCATAAACAATCCTCAAGGATACGGTCTCATTAAATTAGATTGGACATGGAAACTCGCAGCCTACACATATCAATCCCTGATAAAAGGCAGGGACGATTTTCAATGGGCAAACTTACTACTGAACGTAGCCGAAACGCCCCGTAAACCCTTCAAGAGACTCAGTAATTAGATATATCTATTTTTGGAATATGGATTTTAAATTATAATCGCCTCATCCTATTTTGGTGTTAGTTTGAATAGGCGACAACTTTGCAGGATGCTTAAAAGTTACGGTTATTCTGATAAGGCTGTTAAAGCAATACTTGAATGGTACAAATAAACCCTTTTTCAAGGCTAACAAAGCAGCGTGGAAACTTCAAGCCAGTTTTTCTTTAAGCGCAAAAGTTAAACTTGTGAAAAGATGAAAATTGCTCAGTAGAGGAGGCTGTGATTTTGGCTTATTTGCCTGCTGTTAAGTTGGCTGGAGTTTCTAAACGTTACGGCAATATTACTGCTGTGGATTATCTTGACTTGGAAGTTAAACGAGGCGAAATATTGGGCCTTCTCGGCCCGAACGGTTCAGGAAAATCTACAACAATCAAGATGATTTTGGGACTGGTTAAGCCCGATTCTGGCTCTGTAAACGTTTTAGGCATCAATGTGGAGGACAACCCCATCGAGGTTAAAAGAAAGGTGGGTTATGTTCCTGAAGCACCTAGAATTTACGATTTTCTAACAGGCCTTGAGTTTCTCGACTTCACAGGAGACGTTTATGGCATGGCACTTGAGGAAAAGAAAAAACGGATTGAAGAGTTTGTCAAAGCCTTGGATTTAGAGGGCAGAGAAGGCGACATGATCAACTCTTATTCTGAAGGAATGAAACAGAAGATTGTCATCATCTCCGCACTTATGCACAAACCTGAACTTCTGCTTTTAGATGAGCCTCTAAGCGGTTTAGACCCCAAATCGGCAAGAATCGTGAAGGATCTCCTACGAGAGCTTGCTTCTCAAGGAGTCACAACGATTATGTCAACTCACATTTTAGAAATTGCCCAAGCCATGTGCGATCGCATAGCCATAATGTATGGTGGGCGATTGCTGGCTTTAGGCACTATGGACGAGCTTAGGCGTAAAGCAAAAATGCCAGAGTCCGGGCTGGAAGACATTTTCCTAAAGCTTACCGGAACCGGCGATGTTAAGCCCATTGTTGAGGCGTTGATGAAGTGAACTGGAAAAACGTCCTGCTGCTAATAAGCGTGGATGTTAAGGCTTCCAGAGTAATTAGAGGTGCAAAGTTTAGACAGTTTAAAGAAAGCAAGCTTGTAACCTACACATTATACATTGGAGCATGCGTTGTAGGGCTGTTGACTGGCTTTTTCGTTGGAAACTTTTTAGCTGGATTAACGGATCCGGCGCTGAAGCAGTCAGTTCTAGAAGGCGCAACTAACCTTTTCATAGCTTTGCCCACTATTACGCTTCTTTACGGGCTTGTTTTCACTCAGATGGGCCAAATCCAGCGTATAGGCGCAAAAATAACCGCCCAGCCCCTTTACTGGTTCCCCATTACATGGGAAGAGCATACCCTAGCCTCTGTAATAGCCAACATTTTAGGCGCGCCCTTAATAGTCAACGTCTTTATATGCTCCGCCATAACTGTGGCTTCACTATTTTTAGGACTGCTGCCTATGGCTGCTTTCACCGTGCTAGCCCTCTTGATAAGCCTCCTCCTATCCAGCATAACCACAGAAGTGTTTAAAGTTGTGCAAGTCAGACTTTATGGCGCCATAACAAAGGCTGCTGGCAGAGCCGCTGTTTGGGTGAGACTTATAGGCACTATAATATTCTTCATAATTTTCTACACCATCTATTTCTCTCTTGTTTATAATGTGACGCCTCAAATGCTCCTTGAATGGGTTGCCACCGGACAAAGAATGCTATGGTTTATCCCATACCTTTGGCCCGGTGTAGCATTGTCAGCTTTTGCCTCTGGCTTATGGCTGGAAACCATCATGTTTCTTCTGTTTTCCATTGGACTTGTTTATGCTCTCTTTTTAGCGGCTGTCAATTTAAATGCACGGTTCAGCTTATATGAGGCTCCAACGATAAAGATTTCCAGCAAAGTTTACGCTCCGAAAACCGGCTTTCTTGGAAGATTGGGTTTCTCGCCTCTTGAAGCATCAATCATAAGGAAAGATTTTAAGGCATTCACTAGACGCCGCGAACTCATGTACATATTTGTGGTTCCCGTAGTCGTCATCATTATGCCTCTTATCTCAATAACGAGAGGGGGATCTGCGCTGCCGCCCGGATTTCCCTCTTTCCTATTTGTATACCTAGCTTTGCTGCCTGGAGGATTGATCGCCTACACTTTAGGAAATATAATTGTTGGCTCGGAAGGGGGAAGCATATGGTTTATCCATTCGCTGCCTGTTTCTGCAAAAAGCTTTGTTAAGGCTAAATATGCGTTTATTGTTCTTTTCAGCCTAGTCGTGATACTGGTCTGCTCTTTTGCCGCTATCCTTATAATGGCTCCGTCAATTAGGGCTATAATTATAGGCGCTTTGGAATCTGTTTTTCTGGCTTTTGCCATAGGCATGGTTTCGCTTGTGTGCGGGATAAAGGGCGCCGACTTCCAAGAACTCCCGAGGCCTAGAATGATAAGGCCGCTTTGGAGTTTCATTAACATGGCTGTTTGCGCTGTAGCAGGACTATTCATACTTTCTCCAATGATTCCTTACGGTTTCCAACGCATCTTCCAATCTGTTTTTATGGTGCCTTCACTGTTGCCCAGCTATTACCCATATGTGGCGTTGCCCATAAGCGGAACCATCGCCTTCACAATAACCTATGTGGCCTACAAGCTAGCCTTAAATAATGCTGAAGAGCTTTTACGTAGAATGGAGTAAAAAGGAGAGATGGATATTTCTTGGCTGATTTAGCAATAGAAATGATTGGTTTAACAAAGAGATACGGACCGTTAACAGCCGTGAATAGGCTGAACCTTAAAGTTGAAAAGAACACCATTCACGGTTTTCTCGGCCCTAACGGTGCTGGAAAAACAACAACCATAAAAGTTCTAGTAGGCTTGCTACGGGCTGATGAGGGCGCCGTGAAAATTCTCGGGCAAGAAGTGCACGGAGACATGCCCGATATCCGGCTAAGGATAGGGTATATGCCTGAACTGCCCAAATTTCCAAAACACTTGAAAGGCTGGGAGCTCCTAGACATTTACGGCCGAATGTACGGCATGAGTCCACAGCAGCTTAAGGATCGCATACCCAAGCTTTTGGAGATGGTTGGACTTAAAGGCAGAGAAAAAGACCTTATTGGAAAATACAGCAAAGGCATGCAGCAACGCCTAGGCATTGCACAAGCCCTTCTAAACGAGCCTGAACTGGTTATTTTGGACGAGCCAAGCCTAGGCTTGGATCCCGTGGGAATGGTTGAGGTAAGAGAACTGGTAAAAGAAATAGCCAAAGAAGGCATTACGGTTTTTCTCTCTTCCCACTTATTGTTTGAGGTTGAACAAATCTGCAGCCACGTAACCATAATCCATAAAGGAGTGCCCCTAATATCGGATACTCTCCAAAACGTTTCTAAAAGGCTTTCTGGGCAGACTATACTTCAAGTGGAAGTTGCCAAGCCCTCAGATGCGATTGTTGAAGCCTTAAGACGGTTGCCCTTCGTTTCCGACGTTTCCCAAGAAGGTAATACCCTTAACATTGAATTGAAGACGCATGACGATGTAAGAACACAAGTTTCGCAGGAAATAACAAAAGCCGGAGGAGTCATAGTTTCCATGAATTTAAAGGGCCAAACCCTCGAGGAAGCCTTTATGCAGCTAATCACACAACAGCCGAGAGGAAAAACGGAATGAACCCGAAAACAACGCCAAGCTGGAAAACCCGTTTCTGGGCTGTGGTAAAATACGAGTTTCTATGGAATATCCGAAAGAAAAAGTTTCTAGGCATGTTTGTAATTGCCTTTGCCCTTGCCACCCTCTCCTTAATTCTGCCAATAGTTTTAAGCAATGTAGTGGGTCAACCGCTAAGCCAAAACCCTGATTATGTGGCAAGAAGCGGGATAAGCATTGGCAATTTCGGCATGTTCCTTTTCGCCGTAGTCACGGTAATGAACAGCATTTCCGGAGAATTTGAGAGCGGCACCATCGTTCCCCTTTTAACAAAACCCGTATCTAGAACAATGGTTTTCATAGGCAAGCTCTTCGCTGCCGTTGTAACGCTTCTGTTAGCCTACGCTGTTATTATTCTATACACGACTATAGGCGGGATACTCGTCTATGGCCCTCAAAACAACCTTCACCTTGTTCCCCTATCCTTGCTCGGAAGCATTCTTAGCACCTTTGTCTGGGTAGCTATAGTTTTGGCCATAGGCTCTATTTCTAAAAACTCTTTGATAGCAGCCATAGGCACTTTTGGCATTTTTATGGCATTAACTATGGGTGCTTCAATAATTTCAGTATTTTCAGAACAGGCTTGGGTTCTTAACTATGTGCCGGGAAGTGGGGCTACAGGCTATATAAAAGGAGTGCCCTCAGATAACCCCTATGCGCCAGGATTGGCAGTGTCCACGGGAACAGACTCCATTGCAGCTAACATTGTTAACTACGCCCTTTACCCATCAGCAAACGTAACTTATGTAACCATAAACTTGTTCGCAGCTGGACAGCCTTCTTCAGTAAGCGAGCTTTACACTGAACTCTACGCGGAACCTCTCTCACTTGTTATAATAAGATCCATAGGCGTGGCAGCAGCCTACACAATTGCCTTTCTATTCCTATCATGGTACGCGTTCAAACGGGCACAAGTACTTGAATAGGGACAAGGGGTTTATTCAGAATCTGACTTTAAAATATGTACAATCCATACCCCAAATTCATACATTTTAAGTGTTCCAAGCCCAAATTCTTAATTAAAGCGTTTATGGGATAGGTGTATCCAGTTGGGTGAACAATATTACTGCATTATAGAAGTGAAGGTTCCAAGCGGGCCGAAGGGATGGCAAATTTTAGTTAATGATAAGATGAAAGATGTTTTGGAAGGGTTAAGGGCGACTGTTGAAGAACTTGGAGGAAAAGTTTACATTAGATATTAATGCCATCATTTCATTGCGTAAAGGCTAGAAAACTTCTTTTACTGTTTTCTTATAGATTTCAAAGTCATTTCTTGTGAAAAGGACAAGGATTACTTCCTCAAGCTTGTCTTCTTTTTCCAAAAACTCCTTAACCGTTGAAAGAGCTACCCTGCACGCTTTTTCAATCGGATAGCCATACGCACCTGTGCTTATTGATGGAAAAGCTACTGTTTTTAATCCCTTGGACACCGCTAATTTTAACGAATTGCGGTATGCTTCTGCTAAAAGTTCGGCTTCACCGCTGTTTCCGCCTTGCCAAATCGGCCCAACCGTGTGTATTACGTATTTTGCTTTCAGATTTCCGCCAGTGGTTATTACCGCCTTTCCCGTAGGCAGCCCTTTAGGCCATTCAGTAGCCCTTATACGCTTGCACTCTTCAAGGATTTTTGGTCCGCCTTTTCTATGGATGGCGCCGTCTACGCCGCCTCCTCCCATCAGCGAAGGGTTTGCAGCATTAACTATGGCATCTGTTTCCATCTCAGTTATGTCACCTTGAACCAAGCGGAGCTTTGCCTTGCCAATTTGAAATTCACAAAGGCTTTCACCCATCGCATATCCCATTTATCACTAGCCAGTTTCCCTTTTTTAAGCGTTTAATTCACCGGCAGTTTCTAAACCTACTTGCTAAAACTGTTGTACGTTCATAGCAAAGCTGAGACAATGAACCATAAGCCAAAACCGACTAGGATGGCGAAGCATACAATAAAAACTAGGTTAAACACTTTCTGAGTCCAAAAACGCTGCGACTTGAAAACTGTTAAGGAAACAAATGTATCCCAGAGAAAGTCGCATGACCAGTGGGTTACCGCAAACATCAATAGTCCTATTAAGCCGAAAAAAGCGGCGTTTTCCACCAGAGCGACTCCTATGGTGGCCCATGAGATGAAAAAGTATGGGTTTGCGGCAGTTGCAATTAACCCAGCAGCGAAAGAAGAGTGTTTAAAGCTCTCTTTAGGATTTTGGTATTCTTCGCTTTTCTCTTTTCGCGCTTTAAGCGTTTGAAAACCGATGTAAATCATGATGGTGCCTCCAACTACACCTATAACTTTATGGACTGTGGTGTTAGCAAGAAACTCTGAAAACCCCAGAGATAATAGGATAATGAGGGGAAACTCTATGGCTCCATGTCCAAGGGCTATCAAAGCTCCAGCCGCTTTGCTCCTATAACCTTTCGCGATGGTCACAGCGAAAACAGGCCCTGGTGTAACAACCAAGGGCACCGATATTAAAACCACAGAAGCCAGAAATAATGGGAAATCGGTTATAAACGCCATATCGGACACTAACGTCTTAAATGTAAGTTGGAATAGGCGGGCTTCTAAATTAATTTTACGAATTGTTTCTGTATTTCTACTATGGATTTGCTGTCTTTTGCCTTTGCGTAGCTTTCAAGCCTTTCACTGTTTAGTTCTATGAAAGTGTGGCCCCACTTGAAAATGGAAAGCAGCCTTTCAGCTTCTTCTCTGAATCCCGCAATGTATAGGGCTGCCCCTAGGGCTTCAACAGTACTAAGCTTTGTGGGGCTTCCGAAGTTCACAGGGTTTCCGGCAATCAAATATGGCAAGCATCTGGATGTCCCCCTAACACTTTTAATCAGTGGCTTTTCAGCATGTTCCCAACTGAAGTCCAAAGCTGCCAAACCGAATTCTTCAACGCGTTTCCTATCTGCAGGCGAAAAGGCTATCTCTGAAAAGGGATTCAAAACCACGGCTCTTTTTGGAATAAACTTGATTTGGTTTACTATGCGAATTAGCCCATGGCGCTTAAGCTTTAAAGCCGTGCATTTTTTAGGGTCGCATTGTCCCGCATGGTAAACAACTATTTTAATTGGTTTTTGCACCTGTTTTGCGCACCTTAACGTGGCTCATAGGGTCATCTAGCACTTTAGGAATCCAGTTTAAAAGGTCTGTTGCAACCATGTGGTAGCCCTTCTCCTCAAAAACAAAATCGCCCGCGGCACCGTTAACAAAGGCTCCTGCAACAGCCGCCTCAAAAGGGTCCGCTCCTTGCGCCAGAAAAGCCCCAACAACGCCGGAAAGCACATCCCCCGTTCCGCCCACAGTCATGCCCGGGTTTCCAGTGAAATTAAGTTTGAAACGTGTTCCATCTGAAATTATGTCCGTCGGCCCCTTTAGTAGCAGAACAGCGCCTAACTCCGCTGCAGTCCTTTTCACTTCTGAAACTTTATCCATCAGTTTTTCTGGAAGCGCCTTTCCAGTTAATATGGCATATTCTCCAGCGTGAGGGGTCAAAACTACGGGAACTTTCAGCTTTCTTTTAAACTCTGCAAAAGCTTTCAAGCCGTCTGCATCTAGCAAAAGGGGTTTCCCAGCATTTTCCACAGCTTCAACCACCACCTCAACGGCTTCTCTCGTCTCGATATGCAACCCCAACCCTGGACCTAAAACAACTGCACTAACCCTTTCCACATAGTTTTTCAAAGCTGGTATACTGCGTGGGTTTAAGTGTTCTCCGTCAAGTTTTATGGTGATTAAGTCAGGCGACATGGCAGAAATGGCATGAGCGGTTTTCTCTGGTGCAGCTACATAAGCCAAGTCAACACCGGTTCGCAGAGCAGCTAAAGCAACCAAGGCAGGAGCACCGGAGAAGGTTTCGCTTCCTCCAATAACCAATAGTCTTCCAAAATCTCCCTTGTGAGATTCTTTTGGCCGTGGTTTTAAGACCAGCTGGACGTCTCCTGGACCAGCGTAACTTTCAAACTCCTCTGGCAAGCCTATGCTCTTCACGACCAGCTCGCCGATGTAGTCTCTGGCATTTTCAAGGCCCTTTTTTGATTTGTGAAATGTTATCGTGAGATGGGCTTTAACGGCGTTCCCAAGAATATCCCCAGTGTCAGAATCTATACCAGTAGGCACATCCACGGCAATTCTGAAAGCATCTAAAGAATTAATTTTTTCAACCAATTGGAGAATAGGCGGCTTCAGTTTGCCCTTTGTTCCGGTTCCAAGAAGAGCGTCAACAACTATTTCCGCTTTTATCTCGGGTATAAGTGTGCTGTCGTGAACTTCGTATATGGGGATAGTTTCCTTCAAAGACTGTAAGGCGTTCCAGTTTACTAAGGCTGCCTTATGGGAGATATCCTTAGCCTTTCCTGCAAGAATTACTGCAACCTTAAACCCCATGGCGAAAAGGTGACGCGCAGCCACAAAACCGTCGCCGCCGTTGCCGCCTAAACCGCAAAAAATTGCAACGGATTTGTCTGGTTTAAACCTTGAAGCTATTTCTAAGGCTACATTGTGTCCAGCGTTCTCCATGAGCTGAAGCAGAGACACTCCAAAATACTCGGCGTTTAACTCTAACGCTCGCATTTCACGGCTTGTGATAGCGTGTATTTCGCGGCTTTGCGCAGACATGTTTAAACCTAGCAGCTAATATTGTCAGACAAAGGATAAGAAGATTTTCAATCGATACCTTGAAATCAAGCAGCATGCTTGCGTAATATATTAGCGTATAAGTGTACATGATGAGTCTTCTAGCGCCTTTGCTTTTCACAGCTTACTAGGTGAACAACAAAATATTTTAATGTACAAGAAAGAAATAATATTGAGGAGATTTGAATGCCCAAAGCCTTTGTGTTAATCAACACGGAAATAGGTTCCGAGGCAGATGTTTTAAAAGACTTAAAAAAGATTGAAGGTGTTGAAGAAGCCTTCTCCGTTTACGGTGTCTATGACGTAATTGCAAAGGTAACTGCAGACACTATGGATAAACTTAAAGAAATAGTGACATGGCGCATAAGAAGACTTGACAAAGTTAGATCAACATTAACAATGATAATAATCGAAGAGCAACCAAAATAGCTAAAAATTCCTTCATTTCTATTATGCCCACAATTCCTTAACCTTCCACTACATCTTTTAGTCTCTAAACGGTGATAATGATAGGCTGCTATAAATGACCATTGAAACTATGCACATCGGACTAGACGACACAGACTCGCCGAGAAAAGGGTGTACAACATACATTGCAGCACTCTTAGTGGAGAAACTGCAGAAGCTCGGCGTCCAATTCCTAGACTATCCCAATTTAGTTAGGCTAAACCCAAATGTTCCGTGGAAAACAAGGGGAAATGGAGCCCTATGCCTCAGAATAAGATATGCCGGAAATACTGCGGAAAAAATCAAGGAAATAGTCATAGAAACAGTTGAAGAAAATTCAGATCTTGAATATAAGGGCACAGACCCAGGTGTAGTTTTCTTTAAAAGAACAAAAATTCCGCTGGAAGTCAAAAACTTTGCAAAAAAGGCCATAACTGGCATTGTAAACTTAAAAGATGCCTTAAAAATTCTGAAAAAGTGTAGGGCTGAGGCTTTAGGCTTTAAAAAGGCAAGGGGAATAATAGGGGGTTTAGCTGCCATAGGTGAAACCCTCAAAGGCGACCATACCTTTGAAATCATTGCATATCGAATTCCAGAAAACTACGGGGAAAAAAGGCGAATAGACCCTTCATCTGTTGTGGAGATGAATAAGGCAACTGCTCCCTACACCTTTAACAACATTGACCCAGAAACTGGCAGAATCTTAATTACTCCGCGAGGCCCAGACCCCATTCTTTTTGGCATTAGGGGTGAAACTCCAGAAATAGTTAGGAATGCTTTTGCAAAGGTTAGACCACTTGAGCCCGTGGAAAGGTGGGTTATATTCCGAACAAACCATGGGACAGACGCTCACCTAAAACGCATTAAGCTGCTTAGCCAAATAAACCCTTACAATCCAGTTATCGCCAGAGGAATCGTGGCTGCGAACCCTAAAATTATTCCGAGGCGACATGTGATCTTTCCAATTAAAGATGAAAGCACATCCGTTGACTGTGCGGCCTACGAACCTACTGGCATCCTAAGAAAAGCTGCAATGCAACTGATTGAAGGGGATTATGTGGAAGTTTACGGTGGAGTTCGTGCTCCTTCACGAAATAATCCTTTAACCATAAACCTTGAAAAGCTACGAGTACTCAGGCTTGCTTCCAAAGTGGTTTACCAAAATCCTGTTTGTCCAAGGTGTAGTAAACGGCTAAAGTCCATGGGAAAAAATAAAGGCTTTAGATGCGAAAAATGCGGTTCAAGGTTTTCTAACGTCAATAAAATTGCGGTTAAGTTAAAACGGGAACTAACTAAAGGGCTATATGTGGCTTCACCGAGGTCTCAGAGACATCTTACCAAGCCTCTTGAACGTTATGGAAAAGAAAAACGTAGTTCACAGGCTGAAGAGCTAATTGAGATGTGGCATTACCCTTAAACTTTAGCTTTCTCGAACTTTAAATATCTCACAGAGCAGTCTGTAAAGTTCGTCGCCCCCTTCTACTTTTGAAAATAGTTCCTTCTCTGCGCGGAGGATTCTTCCAACAGTTTGGTAGGTTTGTCTCCACTCCATTTCTTGGCACATCAGTTTAAAGTTCTTGAGTTCAATCCAGGCTCGGAAAACTAAAACTGCAAACATGCCCAAGGTCAACGCGAGATTTAAGAGATATATTTCAAGAATGTCCAACTTTTCACCCCCTCTTTGAATCGTATTTTATAAGAAGTTTTATAAATCCGCGGCATTTAAATCAATGCAAGCTTGGAAAATGGTTTGGAGGAGTTTCAATGAGCCAGATTTTGTCTCCTGTAATCTTTCAGTTGGGCGTAGGAGGTGTAGGTGGCTTTATAGTGGGCTATGCCCTTAAAAAAATAAGTAAACTCATACTGGTTCTAATAGGCGTGTTTATAATTGCACTTATTTACTTAGGCACAAAAGGGATAATAAGCATAAACTATGAAGCACTTTTAACAGCTATAGGCGACTTATTAGGAGTAACCAGCGCGGCGTCTTCTTGGCTTGTCCACACGATAGCGCTCCTTCCCTTCGCTGGAAGCTTTGTCGCAGGCTTTGTAATAGGTTTTAAACTTGGATAGCGAAATGGTTTAAATGTGCGCAAGTATCCTTATCCTCTGAAAACCCGCGATTAAGCAGCGAATTGGAGCGTTAGAAGGTTTGGAGAGGTTTCCAGCAGAGGAGTACACCCTTACCTTTTTTAAGGAGTTTGGCTATGTTAGGAAGCGCTGCCCAAAATGTGGGACTTATTTTTGGACTTTAAACCTGGAACAGGAAACTTGTGGCGAAGCAAGACATGAGGGTTGTGCTTTATACACTTTCATAGAGAATCCGCCTACAAGGCGAAGCTACAGCGTACAGGAAATGCGTGAAAATTTCCTATCCTTCTTCGAAAAGCGTGGACACACTCGTATAAAGCCTTACCCGGTTGTGGCAAGATGGAGAGACGACATTTACCTCACCCATGCAAGCATAATTGACTTTCAACCATATGTTACTGAGGGAATTGCGCCGCCGCCGGCAAACCCCCTCGTTATAGCTCAACCATGCATACGCTTAGTGGACATAACCAATACTGGTCCAACATTTGGCAAATACATAACCATCTTCGAGATGGGCGGGCATCACGCTTTTAACTATCCAGATAAGGAGGTTTACTGGAAAGACCAAACCGTTAGATATCATGACGAGTTTGTTAAAGAATTGGGTATAAAGCCTGAGGAGGTAACCTACAAAGAGGAAGTGTGGTCAGGCGGAGGAAACGCCGGCCCATGTTTAGAGTGCATAATACGCGGATTAGAGGTTGCCACCCTAGTTTTCATGCAGTATAAGGTTGTAGGCAATGAATTTGTTAAATTGCCAATACGAACCGTGGACACGGGTTACGGCATAGAACGTTACACTTGGCTTTCTCAAGGTTCTCCAAGCGCCTTCCACGCCATCTATGGCGATTTGCTTGAAGAGATTTTTAAAATGGCTGGAATACGCCGTGTCGATAAAGATTTGCTGGTGAAAATAGCTAAGGTTTCAGGGTTAATTAGCATGGATAAAACGGTTGGAAGACTTGAAGCTAGAAGAAAAATTGCAGAAGCAGTCGGTATGAATGCCGGTGAGCTAGACGAGATTTTGTTTCCCATCGAGAATGCCTTTGCAGTTGCAGATCACACTAAATGCTTAACCTTTATACTTTCCGAAGGAGTTGTTCCATCAAACATTCAGGAAGGCTATTTGGCGAGGCTCCTCTTCCGCAGAATCTACCGCCTCTTACGAATGTTAGGCATTTCGGACAAGCTTTACGAAATTGTAGACTTGCAGATTAACCTTTGGTCTAAGGATTACCCGCAGCTTAAGGAGATGCGGAGCGAGATAATGGAGATGCTTTCTGTCGAGGAGGAAAAGTTCAAGGAAACTATAACAAGGGGAGAAGGTCTAGTTAAGCGGATAGCCAATGAACTAAAGGCTAAGGGTGTTAAGAAGGTTCCAGTTGAAACTTTCACTGAACTTTATGATTCTCAAGGTGTTCCACCCGAAATCGTTAAAGAAATAGCGGAGAAAGAAGGTTTGACGGCAGATATGCCTGAAAACTTTTATGCTTTAATCGCTGAAAGGCACATACAAACATCAAAGCCTACCGAGGAGGTTAAGGCTGAAGAGCGCCTTGAAACCGAAGTGGCAAATCTTTTAGAAACTGAGCCGTTATACTATCGAGACCAGTACATGAAAGAGTTTGAAGCAAGGGTTCTCAAAGTTATTGGAAAGGAGTACGTCGTCCTTGACAAGACGTGCTTTTATCCAGAAGGCGGGGGACAACCAGCAGACAGCGGCTACCTCATGTTTGATGGAGAGAAGGTTGAGATTGTCGATGCCCAAAAAGTTGGCAAAGTAATAGTTCACAAAATTAAGGGCGAAGCGGTTCCAAAGGAAGGCGCCACTGTTAAGGGCATTATAGACTGGGAAAAGCGTTACAGCCTAATGAAAAGCCACACAGCAACCCACATAATCAACAGCGCCGCCCGACGTGTTCTGGGACAGCATGTTTGGCAATTTGGCACCCAAAAAGGAGTTGAAGGTTCTAGGTTGGACATTTCCCACTACCGCAGGCTTACACGAGAAGAGGTGCAGAAAATTGAAGTTTTGGCTAATGAAGCAGTTTTAAGGAATATTCCCGTGGAAATCTCTTGGATGCCTAGGGCTGAGGCTGAAAGACTTTACGGCTTTAGACTTTATCAGGGCGGGGCAGTCCCAGGCAAAGAAATTCGTGTAGTGAAAATTGGCGACTGGGAAGTTGAAGCTTGCGCGGGGACTCATCTGCGGAATACTGGAGAAATAGGTTTCATAAAGATAATTCATTCAGAAAGGATTCAAGACGGCGTGGAGAGGCTCGTTTACGCAGTAGGGATTCACGCGTTAAAAGCTGTGCAGAAAAATGAGGAGCTGCTCTGGCGGGTTTCAGAAATTTTGAACGCTCCGCTGGAAAAGCTGGATAAGACAGCGGAAAAACTTGTAAAAGAACTTAGAGAGATAAGCGCGGAAAGGCGTAAGCTCATAAAAGAGCTTGCAGAACGGGAAGGCACTGGCTTAACAGTGAAAACAGCTGAAGAAGTGAGAGAGGTAGATGGCTTAAAACTTGTTTTTCGCGATTTTAAAGAGAACATTGACGTAGACCGCATGGTTCAAACAGCAAGCGAGCTCATAAAAAAGGACGACTCCGTAGTGGCTGTATTCTACGGGGCTGATGGGAAAAACGCGCGGATAATGGTTATGGCTGGAAAGAATGCTATTGAAAAAGGCGTAAACGCAACTGAAATAGTCAAAGAGGCCTCAGCAATTATAGGCGGCGGAGGCGGAGGAAGACCAAACTTCGCTCAAGGCGGCGGGACTCGCATAGAAAGACTGCAAGAAGCCATCAAAAAAGTTGAAGAAACCATAAAAATACAAGTTAGGAAAAACTACTAACTTTTAGGCTGGTTCGTTTATCTTTTTCCCAAATTTTTCAGTCCATTCTTGGATTGGTATGGCGAACTGTTTTTCAACGTCGCCTCTGTGGATGCTGTTGTAGGTGCAGAAAGACCTCACTTTGCCATCTGGAGTCGCATAGTGGATGACACACCTTTGGGCTCGGTCTAAGTCGAAATTCCAAACATCCATGAAATGCATTATTCCAATCATTACTATTCTACGCATGAACTTTCCTAAGGCTTCGTAGCTTCCCTTAGTTATCACGTCTTTGAGAAGCCCTCGGACGAAGGGAGACTTAACCATTGGTAGAAACTCCAGCATCTTCACTTTAGCCATTGTCCTTTTACCTTTCACACCAGAATAGTAAATATCCCAGAAGATTTCCGCAAACCTATCCACATCCACATACTGAGTTATAGGCTTGTATGAACCATCTTTCTCAATTACAATGAAGGTTGCAGCTCCACACATGGGGTGCATTGTGAACTCGGGATATGCCCTATTCTTTAAAATCTCCATACCTTTTGAGATGGGAACAGGCCAGTCAACAGGCCTCCAATCCTTTCGTGTAATGTTTCCATTTGTCTGTTCTTCAATCAGGTTAATGGTGTCGGGCACTGTTATACGCATTTTCCGCATTTCCTCTTTTCTAGCTCTTCCAGCCATGGAGATTGGTTGAATGTTGACACATCTTACAACATCATGGTTCTCTACTGCATAGTCTATTATGTTTCCAAGGTCTTTATCGTTCACTCCCCTGGCCAAAGTGACCACTAAAACTATGGAGTCTAAGCCGAGTTTTCTTGAATTTTCAATTACTTTATGTTTTATTGGCACAAGGTCTGTTCGCGCTCTGGTTTTCTTGTAAATTTCTTCCCTTAAGCCGTCGAATTGAAGATAAAGGGTGCTTAGCCCAGCATCCAACAAGCGCTTAAAGTAGTCTAGGTCTTCAGCTAGGCGCAAGCCGTTAGTGTTAACTTCCACATGGGTTATTCCCGCCTTTTTAGCTTCTTCAATGAGGGCGGGTAAGTCGTTTCTTAGGGTTGGTTCTCCGCCGCTGAACTGAAGGGAGTTGCAAGCCCAAGGCTTATTGTTTCTAATAAGTCTAATCATTTCCACAATCTGTTCGTATGTAGGCTCGTAAACATAGTTTGCCACTCCGGCATGGGCAAAGCAGACTGGACAAGCCATGTTGCACCTGTTTGTGACGTCTATTATGCCTAAAACGGTGTGGGACTTATGTTGAGTGCATAATCCACAGTCGAAAGGACAGCCTTTAACCGTTTTTGTATGGGGGTTTTCTAAGCCGCTGCCCACGTATTTCGCGTTATACCAGCCACCGTAAAACCATTTAAAAAGTTCAGCATCCCCCCAGTAAACATCCTCGAACTTTCCATGTTCTGGGCATGTTTTTTCAAGGTAGATTACGCCTTTTTCCTCGTAAATTCTCATAGGAATCTTCCTAAGGCATTCAGGGCATATGCTTGTTGAATAAGTTTCAAATTTTACCTCTTCATTCAGCTGTGACATTTCTATCGCCTATGCTAGCGAGGTTTAAGGCTGGGATCTGCTATTTTGCTGTTTAAATAAAGCTATATTAAAATTTCCATAATTTTAATAGGGTGAAAAGGGTTAAATTTTTCTTATGAACACGAAGGCAAAAACGCTTCTTAGAAAAGTTGGTTTAACAGAATACGAGGCAAATGCTTACTTGCTTTTAGTAGAAAAGGGCTCTTTGACGGCTAAACAGATAAGCTATGGGGCGCAAATTCCATACTCGAAAGTTTACCAAACTCTCAATAGCCTAGAAAATAAGGGATGGATAGAAGTCACAAGGAAAAGACCCAGCAAATACTTTCCCAAATCTCCTGAAACCGCCCTAAAAACCGCAAAAAACCTTTTTGAAAACGAGTGGCTTCAAGCCGAGAAAACTCTAATTGATGAGCTTACTCCTCCTTATGAGAAGCTTAAAACAAGAGAAAAGTATGATATTTGGATTTTGAGGGGTTCTTTAAATATAATCTCGAAGTTTAAGGAAATGGCTAAAAAATGCAAGCATGAACTTTTGATAGCCTTGCCCTTTATCCGCGAAGAATTTGTGGTGGACCTCTATCCATTGCTGTCTTCTTTTATTGCCGGCGAAATACAAGTTCATTTCATGATGCCGAAAGGGCTGAGCGAAAACGTGTATAGAGCTCTTTTAAAAATAGGCGAGGTAAAACGCCGAGATAAGATGTTTGGCGGCGGCGCCATATCCGACAGCAGCGAAGTACTGCTACTTTTCAGTGATGAAAGAGGTGAAATCACCGCCATATGGTCAGATCATCCTGGATTAGCTGGGCTTGCTAAGGATTACTTTAATTACTTGTGGAAGGAATCTGAAGGATGAAACTTCCAAGAGATGGCGCATGTTGCGTGTGAGAGTCAGAGTTATAGGTGTTATTCAAGGCGTGGGGTTCCGACCCTTCATCTACCGAACTGCCGTGAATAACGGTTTAAAAGGTTATGTTAGAAATATGGGCGATGCGGGCGTGGAAATTCTTCTAGAAGGCCGAGAAGAAGCTATTAACAATTTTTTGAAAGATTTAAACGCGAAGAAGCCGCCTCTTGCGCAAATCCATGGAATTATCACAATTGAGCTTAAAGGAGAAAATGAATATACCGATTTTAAAATTTATAAAAGTTCCGATGAAAAAACGCTTTCCGGCTCCGTTATTCCTCCAGACATAGCCATATGCAACGAATGCCTAAAAGAGCTGCGAGATGAAAAGAATCTGAGGTATGACTACTTCTTTATAACGTGTACAGACTGCGGCCCCCGCTACACAATTATTGACAAGCTTCCCTACGACCGTGAAAACACCACTATGCGCGATTTTCCCATGTGCAGCTTCTGCCAAAGCGAGTATGCAGATCCCTTAAATAGGCGTTTCCACGCCCAAACCGTGGCTTGCCCCAAATGCGGCCCAAAAGCATATTTAACAACTCAGAAAGGCGAATTAATCCCGCATAAAGACCCCATAAGAGAGGCAGGTAAGCTCCTCGCTGAAGGCTTTATTGTCGCCATAAAAGGGTACGGAGGCTTTCATGTCGCAGCCGCAACAACGAAAGACAACCCTTTAGCAAGGCTTAGAAAGGCCAAGCATAGAAAGCAGAAGCCATTCGCCATTATGGCGCCAAGCTTAGAGGCTATTAAATCCTTTGCAGAAATAAACCCAAAGGAAGCTGAGCTTTTAACATCTTACACTCGCCCCATAGTAGTGCTCCGAAAAAGCCGTGAGTATTATCTTTCAGAACTTGTGGCTCCTGGACTGCACAATGTAGGCGTTATGCTTCCATACACTGGCTTGCACTATATGCTTTTTGACAGAGTGGACGAACCGGCCTTTGTAATGACGAGCGCGAACCCGCCGAACCAGCCCATAGTTAAAGACAACGAAGAAGCCTTAAAAGCGCTGGGCGACATTGTCGATTATTTCCTTTTTCATAATAGGCAAATCGCCCAAAGATGCGACGACTCAGTTATACGCTTGCACGGCGAAAAACAAGTTTTCATTAGACGCTCAAGGGGTTACGCTCCAGCACCTATAATCTTGCGAGAAAAAGCTGAAAGATGTGTTTTAGGCTTAGGCGGAGAACTAAACAACACCGCATGCATTTTACTCGGCGACAAGGCTTTCCTATCCCAACACATAGGCGATGTGGAAAACATTGAAACCCGCAGTTTCCTTGAAAACGCGGCTAAACACTTAATCCACTTAACAAGCAGCAAACTCGAAACCATTGCATGTGATTTGCACCCGAAATTCACCACAACAAAGCTTGCAAAAGAATTAGCAGAAATAAACCGTTGGCGCCTCATACAAGTGCAGCACCATTACGCCCATGTTGCCGCTCTCATGGCTGAGCATAACCTAAATGAAATCGTGGGCGTGTGCTGCGACGGTTATGGCTATGGCGTGGACGGCGAGGCTTGGGGAGGAGAAATTATTTTCAGCTCTAGAGAATCATCAGAATTTAAGCGGGTTGCCCATCTTGAAGAGCAGCCTCTAGTGGGCGGAGACTTGGCAACGCGTTATCCGCTGAGAATGGCTGCTGGAATCCTCCATAAAAAGGCAGATGTAGAAGACTGGCTGATGCAAAAAAGCAAATATTTCCCCCACAGTGAAAAAGAGGTTCAACTTATTCTCCAACAGCTAAACAGAAGCCAAAAAATTGTAAAAACAACAAGCTGCGGCAGAGTTTTGGATGCGGTTGCCGCTGTTTTAGGCATATGTTACGAGCGCACATACGAGGGGGAACCCGCCATGAAATTGGAGTCTGCAGCCCTAAAGGGAAAGGACATTTTGAAACTTGCTCCGATTGTTGAGGGAAACACCTTAAACACGACAGAGCTGCTCCTAGAAATCTTCGAAAACCATGAAAAATACCCTGTGGCTGATTTAGCTTTTTCCGCGCACTCATACCTTGCAAAAGGCTTGGCAACAATAGCCATAGAAAAAGCCTTAGAAAACGATGCTAAAGCAGTGGGCTTTTCAGGAGGTGTCGCATGTAACGAAATATTTGTCAGGCTTATGCGGAAAACAGTTGAAAACGCTGGCTTGGAGTTTCTCGTTCATGAAGCTGTTCCACCAGGAGACGGCGGCATATCCTTTGGACAAGCAGTGTTTGGTGGATTTTTTAAGTTTTAAACCATAACAATTTTATCGCGGTGTGTGCTGACTTAACATGATAAGCAATGTGTTTGGCTGTTCCAGCGAAAGTTGTGGACGTTGTGGGTGACAAAGCCAATGTGGATTTCGGCGAAGGCGTTTTAAGAGAAGTAGACATAACCCTTGTAAACGTTAAAGTCGGCGAGTACGTGCTGGTTCATGCGGGCTACGCCATCCAGGTCTTAAGCCCAGAAGAAGCTGAAGAAACCCTTCGCTTATGGAATGAAATTCTTGATGCTGAAAGCTCGCTCAAAACTAAATAATCTTTGCGTTGTTGAATCGAAATGATTGAATTAAAATTTAGAAATCCAGACCTGGCAAAACGTGTTGTAGAAAAAATCCGCGAAGTTGCCCCTAAAAAGGACTTGGTTAAAATTTGCCATGTGTGCGGCACCCACGAATGGACCATCACCCATTTTGGAATCCGAAGCCTTTTACCCTCAAACGTCGAAGTCATAGCTGGGCCAGGCTGTCCCGTATGTGTAACACCAGCTTCAGAAATAGATGAGGCTGTTCAGCTAGCCCAGAAAGGCGTAGCGGTAGCGTGTTTTGGGGATGTCCTTCGTGTTCCAGGCTCGCGAATGTCGCTTTTAGATGCGAAGGCTGAAGGCGCCGACGTCAGAGTGGTCTACAGCGCTTCAGATGCTGTTAAGATGGCTGAAAAAGAGCCGAATAAGGAATTTGCCTTTTTTGCCATAGGCTTTGAAACCACGGCGCCGTCCACAGCCATAGAAGTATTGAGAAAACCGCCTAGAAATCTAAGTTTTATGGTTTCGCATAGGCTTATTCCGCCTGCCATGGAGCTTATGCTTGGAATAGGCGACTTACACATAGACGGTTTTATTGCCCCTGGACATGTGAGCACCATTATTGGTTTGAAGCCTTACGAGATTTTTCCAAAAGCCTATCGTATGCCAACTGTAGTGGCTGGCTTTGAACCTTTAGATGTCTTGTTTGCTGTTTACATGGTTTTAAAGCAGCTTAAAGCTGGCGAGGCTCGCTTGGAAAACGAGTATACACGGGCTGTAAGTTGGGAAGGCAACATTAAAGCGCAAGAACTTATGCGTCAAGCCTTTGAAGTTGTGAATGGAGAATGGCGAGGTTTAGGAAAACTGCCCTTATCCGCGTTTAGGCTAAAAAATGAATATGTAAGTCACGATGCACGAGAAAAATTTGGAGTGAAAGTTGAGCATGGAAGAGATTTGCCGCCGGGCTGCCAATGCCACTTAGTTATGATTGGAAAAATTCGGCCAACAGAATGCCCCCTCTACATGAAAGCATGCACTCCTCAGAAACCCGTGGGCGCGTGCATGGTAGGCGTAGAAGGCACATGTAGTATATGGGCGAAGGCAATAAATATACCAAGATGAGGTAACATTAAAGACTGTGGTGCTTATGGCTGAAGAGTTAAGGAAGGAGCTTGTGGATCTTAGGGAAAGAATTGTTAAACTTGAAGTAAAGGTTGAAGAGTTAAGTAAGCGTATCGAAAGCCTTGCAAACTACGCCAGAGAACTCTACAATTACCTTCAAAGCCAAAGAAGGTAAGAAACTACTTTGAAAGTTTAAGTTTGTAGAAAAGCTTTTATTTAATATGAACTCAAAAACGATGAATGAGGTTTATAAATGAGTTTAGAATCGAATAGAACGCTTGGCGGAATAGGTGCAATACTTGTCGCTATTGGCAGCATCGTTCCTATAATAGGCATCGTCGGCATCATACTTGTAATCATAGCCCTTAAAGGTTTAGCGGAATATTACAACGAAAATAGCATATTTCAAAACGCACTCTATGGAATAATCTTCTATATAATAGCCGTAATAGTAGCTGCATTTGTGATTATCAGCACATTTTTCGGCGGACTTTTAGCAGGTCCATCCCCTGGCTCCATCTTGGTTTTTGCTGGCGGTGTAATTATTGCAGCGATTGTCATGTTTATTTTCTATGTTTTAGGCGCCTTATACTTTAAGAGATCCTTTAATGTCGTTTCTGCAAAATCTGGCGAGAACATGTTTAACACTGCAGGGTTACTTTTACTTGTAGGCGCTATTCTAACTATAATCTTCATCGGCTTAATACTGATGCTCGTAGCTTGGATACTTGCCGCAATAGGCTTCTTCTCAATAAAAGTTCCTCCCACTCAGCCCCCTTCAGCACCAGCCCAGCCTCCGCCACCTCCACCATAACCCTCATTTTTCCTTTATTTTCCAGAACCGTTTAAAACATAAAATACATATTCCCTAAATACTGAAGGCGGTTAAAATGAATACAACTTCAGACGATGAGTGTACTGGCAAATGTGTTGATTACAGTTCCTCTCTCGAGCTATATGAAATTGATTTTGATAAGGGTAAGCGTATTATGCAGTGCACCCGTTGCGGACTGTACCATTTTTACAAGGAAGACTTTTTGGGAAATGGAAGCTTGTTAAAGCCTGAAAAGTTTCAGATTTGTGGCGAAAGTAAAATGGTCTAGCATATTCTTGGAACAGGATCGCCTATAGGCCTGGCAATTATTCTTTTTCCACCCACAACTGTTTGCATGGCTACTCCGTTAAAGTCTGCTGTGGCTTCACCTATGATTTCCGCGTCTTTTCCTTCGTCTGTTTCCTTCAAAAGTCTTAAAACTTCTTCAGCTTTCTCCTTCACAACCCCTATAATTACTTTCCCCTCGTTTCCAACTTCTAAAGGGTCCAAGCCAAGCATTTCGCAGGCAGCTTGAACGTTTTCTTTAATTGGTATTTTGTCCTCATAAACCAGTATACCCACTTTGGATTTTTCGCTAAACTCGTTTAAGGCGTCGGCTAGGCCCCCCCTCGTTGGGTCTTTCATGGCTACTATGCCGCCTACCTCGCCAAGCAAACGCTGGATTATACGATTTAACGGCTTTACATCAGACTTTATTTCGCTTCCAAAGCTTAGGCCTTGTTGTGCAGATAAAACGGCTAATCCATGGTCGCCGATGGTTCCAGATAAAATAATTTTATCGCCAGCTCGAAGACTCGAGTCGAGAATCCAGCGTACATTAAAATCTCGCCTAAACTTCTTCACAACCATAATGTTCTTCTCCAAAGCATCAGTTCTTCTGCCAACTCCTGAAACATTTATTACGCAGCCGCCAAGACTGCCTCTTTCTACGACTTTAGTGTCGCCGGTAACAATGCTTACACCTGCTTCTTTGCATGTTTGCCGCATGCTTGCCAAAATTCTTTCAAAATCCTCCATAGATAATCCTTCTTCCAAAATGAAGCCGCATGTTAAAGCGTAAGGTTCAGCGCCTAAAACTGCAATATCGTTAACGGTTCCGGAGACCGCTAAACGTCCAATATCGCCGCCTGGAAAGAATATGGGTTTAACAGCGTGGGAATCGCTCTTTAAAACAACGTTGCCAACCACTGCTGCATCATCTAAAGCCTCAAGAGAGACTTCAGCATCAGCATGGCCTAGAACACCAAAATATTTGACAATATAATTCTTAACGAGGTCATGCATAACTGATCCTCCGGCACCATGCAGCATGGTAATATGTTTATTCTTTGAATTCATTGGCATCACAACTCGCCACAAACTCTGAATACCCTAACTTTAAAGTTGAACATAAACACATCGTAAGCAACTAGCACTTTCTTATGAGGCAATTTAAAAATGCGCAATTTTATGGAAAACCATATAAATCGCCATGTAGCTGTTCAATTGCACAGTTGGAGAGTCTATCAAGTGCCAAAATGGGGATACTCCATACCAGAAGAAGCGTTAGACCCGGAAAAAACCGTTAAGGCAAGTGGGCGAGAGGTTAGGGTATCCCATAAATCAGCCCGCGAGATATGCAATTCCATAAAAGGAATGATGCTTATTCAAGCTAAGAAATACTTGCGCGATGTTATGGCTAAAAAGAAAGCCGTGCCCTTCACAAGGTTCAAAAAGAAGGCAGGACACCGCCATGGACTGGAAAAGGCTTATGCAGGCAGATATCCCGTTAAAGCAGCAAAACATATCCTAAAAATCCTTGAAGGCGCAGAAAACAACGCTGAAAACAAGGGCTTAGACACTGAAAGGCTCAAGATAATTCATGCAGCGGCCTATCCAGGAATGAAAATTAAGCGGTATATGCCAAGAGCTCAGGGAAGAGCCACGCCAAAATTTGAAAACCTATGTCACATTGAATTAGTCTTAGAAGAACAACCGGAAAAAGCGGAGGAAGCCTAATGGCTGTTGTTAAACATTTCATTTCTGAATCTAGGAAAAGAACGGAAATTGATGAGTTTCTACAGAAAAAACTTGAAAAAGCAGGATATGGCGGGGTTGACATCTCAAAAACGCCTCTGGGAACACATATAGTAGTTTATGCTATGCGCCCTGGACTGGTTATAGGAAGAGGCGGGGAAACAATAAGAGACCTTGCAAAAATTTTGGAGGAAAAATTCAAAATTTCAAACCCTCAAATTTCGGTTTCTGAAATTGAAGTCCCAGAGTTAAACGCTTACATTGTTGCTTCTCGCGTGGCTTCAGCCTTGCAAAGAGGCGTACATTTTAGGCGTGCCGGTTTCTGGGCGTTAAACCAGATTATGGAAGCCGGAGCCCTCGGCGCAGAAATAATTATTAGTGGAAAATTAAGGACTGAGAGAGCAAGACATGAAAAGTTCAAAAGCGGATACCTTCCAAAATGTGGAGACCCAGCGCTAAAGTACATGCGAAAGGCAGAAGTTCATGTTCAACTGAAGCCTGGTATATATGGCGTAAAAGTTAGAATAATGCCTCCGGAAGCCAAGTTCCCAGATAAAATCCAAATAGTGGAGGCCCTTCCATCGACAGAAGAAATAAAACAAACCTCCGATGAAGCCATAGAAAAAAGTGACAAAGAAGGGGGAACCGTTGAATAGATGCCAATACTCAGAGTGAAAGAAATAAGAGAAATGCCCCCGGAAGAACGAGTGAAAAAGCTTAACGAGTTTAAAACAGAGCTTCTTAGACTGAAAACCATGGTTAAGGCTGGAGGCAGCGTAGAAAATCCCGCAAGAATAAAAGAACTGCGTAAAGCAATCGCGAGAATATTAACAATAGAAAACGAGCAAAAACTTGGCTTAAAACCAGAGAAAAAGAGGGAAGGAAAGAAATGAAAATAACACCAGACGCAATACGCTACGAATTTATTGGAACAGAGATGAAAATTGCCAAAAGCAAAAACCGCGACTGCATCGGAATACACGGCAAAATAATCGACGAAACACGGAATACGTTCACAGTTCTCCATCAAGAGAAAAGGAAAAGAATCATAAAGGATTCCTCTATTTTCCAGTTTAAGTTTTCTGACGGAACAATTGTAGAAATTGACGGCAAACTTCTCGTTGGAAGACCTGAGGATCGTCTTAAAAAACGTGTTAAGAGGTTATGGTAATGTCCCTAACTTTTAAAAATCCTAAAAAAACTTGCAGTGACAGAAACTGCCCCTTTCACGGAAATCTTCCAATAAGAGGGCGCATATTGGAAGGCAGGGTTGTTAGCGCCAAAATGGATAAGACAGTCATAGTGAGATACGATTATATGAGGTATGTCTCAAAGTTTATGAGGTATGAAAGAAGACATAAACGAATTCCCTCTCATAATCCCCCATGCATAGAAGCAAAAGAAGGAGATCATGTTACCATTGCTGAATGCCGTCCAATAAGCAAAACAGTTTCCTTTGTTGTTGTTGAGAAAAAGGAGGAGAAATAGAATGGCTGCAAAGGCGAAGGCGAGGGGCTTAGTTGCAAAAGGAGTAATTGGTCAACGACCCAAAATCTCCAAAGGGTTGCCAGCCGGTTCTATCTTAAGATGTGCTGACAACACCGGAGCCAGAGAACTACGCTTAATTCAAGTTATGGGCTATAAGGGACGATTAAGACGGGCGCCGTCTGCAGCGGTAGGTGACAGAATCACCGTTTCAGTTAGGCATGGGACACCAGACATGAGGAGAAAAATTTTCCAAGCGGTTGTGGTTAGGCAAAGGATGCCCTTCCATAGAGTTGACGGAGTTTGGATTCAATTTGAAGATAACGCGGCCGTAATAATAACTCCAGACGGAGAAATGAAAGGTTCAGAAATCCGTGGACCAGTGGCAAAGGAGGCTGCAGAAAGATGGCCGAGAATAGCAAGCGCCGCCAGCATAATAATCTAGCAAGGTGAAAATATGACGCAAACATCAACCCAAACAGTAAAACCCGCG
This sequence comes from Bathyarchaeia archaeon, assembly GCA_038849025.1. GTDB lineage: Archaea > Thermoproteota > Bathyarchaeia > Bathyarchaeales > Bathycorpusculaceae > WUQU01. Next base: position 1,113 of record JAWCNE010000017.1, on the reverse strand, counting down.
AAACAAAGAAAAATGCTTTTTCAAGCACCAGACCACATACGCCGCAAACATTTTGCTGCTCCCCTCTCGCCGGAACTGAGAAAATCTTATAGAACTAGAAGCCTTCCTGTGAGAAGCGGAGACACGGTTCGCGTAATGCGAGGCGACCGCAAAGGCTTTGAAGGAAAAGTTACCCGCGTCGACAGGAAAGAATATAGGATTTATGTTGAAGGCTTAACCCGCGAAAAAGTTGATGGAACAACCATCTTTGTTCCAGTTCACCCTTCAAAGGTTATGATAACAAAACTTAATCTCGACGATAAATGGCGGAAGGAAATCTTGGAAAAGAGAAAGAAAGCCAAAGAAATAGTTGAGGCAGCCATAGAAAAGCCCTTAGAAATGGCGAAAGTAGAAGAAAAACCCGTTGAGGAAAAAGAAGCTGTAAAAGAGTTGCTTCCTCTGGAAAAGAGACCGAAAAGAAAGAGAAAAGCGGTTGAGAAGGCAACTAAAAAACCAGAGGGGGAAAAAGTGGAAGAAAAAGAAAAGGAGAAACCGCAGACAAAAACGAGAAAGCGAAAAACCGAGGAGGAACCTAAACTTGGGTAAGAAAGGAGGCTCAACCGTTTTAAAACGTAAACCAGCCCCAAGATCATGGCCCATTCACCGGAAAGAGTTCGTCTGGGTTGTAAAACCCGCTCCGGGACCACATTCTCTCGAAACTTGTCTACCCCTCACCATAATTTTGCGCGATATCCTCGGAATCGCCAAAACAAGGAAAGAAGCAAAAATAATAGCTTCACAGGGAAAAGTACATGTTGACGGAAAAATCAGATGGGGAGACAGTTTCCCAGCTGGACTAATGGATGTTGTCTCCTTACCGGAGGTAGGCAAAAATTTCCGCATATTACCTTCTTATAAAGGCTTAATTCTTCACCCCATACCCAGAGAAGAGGCTGGCTTCAAACTTTGCAGAATAGAAAACAAGACAGTTGTTAAGAACGGTCATATACAGCTGAATCTTCACGACGGCTCAAACATTTTGGTGAAAGTTGCTGATCCAAAGAATCCTCAAGAAGACGTTTACGAAACTTTTGACACGGTTAAAATAAGCCTTCCTGAAAGACAGATTCTTCA
>JAWCNE010000016.1:0-28962 GCA_038849025.1 Bathyarchaeia archaeon | reverse complement strand
ATCCAGACCACCAATGCAAAATGAATAACGCTCTTCAAAAGAGAAGAAATTAAACTGGCAATTCTAAACTAGGCATGGAACCCAAAGCCATTTCTATGAGAATATTAGCAGCCATCCAAGTTACCCCGCTTACTATTAAGAGAATGCCCAAATTCAAGAAGAACGTTCCCCAATATCCTGCTGAAACTTCCTTAATCGTTAAAGCATTTACAACAGCCATTATAAAAACCAACGCTATGTTACCCACCTCCATTAATCCCACTGGAATGGCGTTAAAACCAAAATAAGGCAAATTCACAAGATATCGAGACATAAACTCAGCGAGCACCTGCATGACAACAAGCAAAACAACAGTTAAAGGCTGCATCACCATTATTATCATCTGAAAACCCTTAGCCACAATATCTCTTGCCTTCCGAAACTCGATAAACTTCACAACACGGTTCCCTAGGGCATTACCAATTTCAAGGGGGTTCCCTCCCCTACTCAAAGAATCAAGAAAAATTCTATTGCTAATATGCACTTGATAGGACGCTGCTTCAGAAGAAAGGGTTTCAAAAGTTTGCTCATGTCCCATTCCAAGCTTTAACCTTGCCGAAGCCCCCTTCACAAGACTTTTAAACGGTCCCAGCTCCATCTGCAGTATGTAGGAAAACGCCGCCTTCAAATCCGACGTAGAAGCCAAATTTTCACCCAAAGCCTTCAAAAAAGTCGGATAATTCCTATCAATTCTGCTGACATGCTTCTCTAACATATACCCAAATATTCCAGGAGCGATTACCCCTAACCCAAGCACTATAAAAGCAAACGGAGGACCCAGTGAAAAATACAGGAATATGGCTAGCACTGTGGAAGAAGCCCCAGTTGCAATTAAGCTCCACTTCATCCCTACGTAGAGCTTATGCGGATACTTTCCAATGTAAACAACATTTTCTTTCGGAGAAGCCGATCTAAAGAGAACATACATCATTATAACCGCAAACGCAGCAATAAAATAGCCAAAAATTATGGCGCTTGGATCAATCATAAAAATCGCCATAATTGCAATCGTCATTATCAAAAAGACAGTTACACTTTGGAAAGAGGTGAATATGCCCCCAAGAGTTTTCAAAGTCTCAATCGCACGGGTGTAATACCCTGAATACTCTTCAATCAACATTGAAGACTCCATCTCCAAATAGCCCCTTGGCTCCACACTTGAAAACACGTTTGTGAGACGAACAAGTATATCCTTAAGAGGCGGCTTCACTGTGTCGGCAACATGCGCCGTAGCCTTTGTAATGCCATACCCAAAATCCTTGGCTAAACTGCGAATTTTTTGAAAGATTTTGCTGTAAAATCCATACTCTTTATTTTCAGCAATTGTTCTGACAAGATCGTCGGGGGATGTCTCTCCAAGAGACAGGCTGTACATGTGAAAAATGGCTGTTGTTAAAGCAAAGTCCACTTTTTTCGGCACGCCCTTTTTTTCCATAGATCTCAATATCCCCAACATGCTTGCTCCGATGATCAAAATGAGAACAGCCTCTAACATTTTTCCAACCAAGAAGTAGTAGATTGAAAAGATAAATGAGGAAACTAAAAAAAGTACGAAAAGCGTAAACTTTTTTGATGCTTTTATTGCCAAGGAAGCTTCATCTCTTTTACTTTGTTATAAACTTCCCATACGCCTTTTTCCCTGACAGCTATCACTGTTTTCCAAAGATCACTGTACGTTGGAAAGTTCTCCGAAAGGAAACTGAGAATTTCAGCTCTCGCTTTTAACTCGTCATAAAGCTCTCTTAACCTTTCTTTCCCCCAACCCCTAAAAGTGAGAACTTTAGTTTCCAGGTGAAAACTTGAGCCCATAAACCTAATCTTGTCCAAGTCAGGATCGTAAATAAACGTGGGCAAATAGTTCAATCTGGCTTCTTCAGGCTCATATCCTATTATTTCGTTGATTGAAGTAACCCTTCGTATGAACCGTTTTCCCCTCTCCATTCGTGCCTGAAAAACTGTCAAATTTAAACCATCTATATGCGTTTTAGGAACATCTATTGGATGTGACGTAAGCCTCTGGAAAAGCTGGCCTAAAGTTCCAGCGTGCATTGTTGACAAAACTGGGTGACCCGTTTCAATAGCTTGGAAGGCTACTCTTCCCTCTTCGCCTCTTATCTCGCCCACAATAATATAGTCAGGTCTCTGCCTTAAAGCAGCCTTCAAAAGGTCAAACATAGTCACAGGGACTCCAGTGTGCAGCCGTGTGACCTCTCTAATCCAGTTTTTATGGTAAAGGTTTACTTCAGGGGTTTCTTCAATGCTTATGATTTTTGAGTCAGAGTTTATGAAACATGTAAGAGCGTTCAAAGTTGTGGTTTTTCCCGATGCGGTTTCCCCGCAAACCATGGCTGAAATTCCTACTTCAAAAAGCATCCATAAGTATGCACCCAGTTCAGGCGACAATGTCTTCCATTTAATTAACTGCGTGACTGAAATGGGTTCTTTGGGGAACTTCCTTATTGTAAAGTTGCTTCCCCTTAGGCTTATGTCTTCACCATAAACTATGTTAAATCTAGAGCCATCAGGTAGATGAATATCTATTATTGGATGGGTGTAGCTTAAAACCTTCCCGTATCTTTCAGAGATGTTTTTTAACAAACGGTTAATTTCATCTTTCAAAACGTGAACGTTAGTTTCAAGATGTCCAAACATTTTGTGGTAGACAAAGATCTTACCTTCTCCTGGAATGCTAACGTCTTCAAGCCATGGATCTGCTAAGAAACCGTCAAGAAAGCCATGTCCAATTTTTTCCCTTAAAAAGTGGTAAAGTATGGAGCCTTCATCTTTGTCTTTAGGAATTTTAACCATTTTCTTTTTAATAGCCCGCTTGAAAAGTGCCGCCAAAATGCTCTCCTTTTGCCCGCTGTATTCCTTGTCTTCAATAAGCCTGGCGACAGCAGCTTCAAGATCGTCTAAAAGTTTACTTGACGGTTTTTCAGGTTCTATCAAATTGTATTTTCCAATTTCTCCTCCAACATCAATATGCACATAGATTCCTAAACCCAAAGGATACAGAATATTGGTTTCACCTTCCAATAAGTCGAGATTCAAAGTGTATTTTGGTTTTTCAGGAACACTTTCCAAGTATGCCGTTAAATAAGGGTGTTCTCTTAAAGCCTCATCTAACGTTTCGCAGACAATCCTCTTAAATGGCCAAACGTCCTCCTCCTCGATTTTTTCCTTTTTTCTGAAAAGTGAAATCTTGAAGCTTGAAATTTTGGGAATAGCGTTTAATTTAAGTTTTTTAGACAAATGGGGATTCCTCCTTACACTTTCACTCCGCTAAGAGGCATAACCCTCAGTCCAATTTGGGGATTAATTTCAAGAGTTATGGCGCTTTTTCTTTCGCCGCTTACGCCCCAAAGCTTAACAACCCTTAAGAGTTTGACATCAATTCCTGAAATGCTTGTGTTTTTCAATATAAGATAAACATCTGAACTTGCTCTCAACTTCATAATTGTTTCTTCAGAGAGGAACTCTGGATGGAAAGTGGCTATGACTGTTTTTTCGTCTGAAACCAAGTTTTTCATTCTGGTGACAAATGTTAGAAATTCTGATTCAGGCGTATTTACTGTTAAAACGCTTAAACTGTCAATAATCACGGCGTCGTAAAAATCCTTTTTTAATTCAAGAAAATTTGCAGTTACCCTTAGGAAAAATGAGCTTAGAAAATCTGTCCATCTGCCTCCCTCAACATGTAGAGGGTAAATATTGAGTTGCCCAGATAAATAGTAGGCATCAACATCAAGCCTAACAGACTTCATCATGGAGAGATACTCTTTCACTGTTGCCTCGCTGGAAATAACATAAACCTTTAATCCTTCCTTAAGCATGGCTGAGGCTATTTGTTGGACAAAGATGGTCTTTCCAGAACCATAATCTCCCTCAATAGAAATTAAACTTGGGTGAGGTATACCTCCGCCAAGATCCCTGTCAAGCTCAGCTATTCCTAGGCTTATAACTCTCATTGTTCTCTAACAGCCTCCGCTTTTGCGGTTGCCCCATAATGGGTTACAAAAACAACTGAAACCAACCCATGTAGGGGAATCTCCGGTGCTCCATTTGGAATATGAAAAGAAATCTTGGCTTCTTCTCCAGCGTTTAGGAAACTATGCTTGTCTAGAGTGAAGGTATGGTTTGTTCCTGAAACCTTAACTTCTAAAATCTCATACTCCTCAACGGGGTAAGATCTCCAAAAAGAATTATTCCCGTAGGACACTATTATTGTGTTCCATCTGAATTCATTCTGGTCTTTAAAAAAGATAACATTGAACCCCGTGTTCTTTACAGTTACGTTGCATTCTGTGGCGCTGACGGAATCCACCGTTAACTCTAATGCGGCTTTGAACTTCTCCCTTTCGCGACACACATACTCCTTAACCGTGTAAGAGATTTCTTTTAAACCTTGAAAAACAGCTATTAAAAAAGAGGACGAGATGGCCAGGAGAACTATTAAAACGATTGACGAAGCTATCGTCACTGAAAAGCCCATTTAACCACCTCAAGACGGGGGTGCCGGAAAGAGGTAGCTACTGCCTATTCCCCTTGAAGGAACAATTTTAGCCTCAAACATTACTCCTTCAATATCACTGGAAGAATAAGCCCTTATTGTGACTGTCTCCCGCAACTCCCATACGCCGTCCTCATTAGCATCTGTTAAATTAAACTGGCCACTCCCAGGCTCCGCACTGGAATTGTAAGTAAAAAGCTGAGCTTTGCCATACTCGCCAACATAAACATCTAGGAAGGTAAAATCACTAAGCGGTAAGTATCCTACATTTTTTGCATATATAACAAAATGCGGTGGAGTCGTAGAGTTGTCTATCGTCGCGTAGACTATTTCTAATTGCATATTAACTATCCTTTTATAATCATTAACATTCTGCGTTAACTCGTTCTGGACGAGGTTTCCACTGTAGAACGCGTAGGCGGAGAAGGCGCTAGCTAAACAAACAGAAGATATAACCATTATAATGTGGGACAAAGTTACAGAGAAGCCCATCACACAACCCTTTTCACTGTTTCAGCTCTTTTAGCCCTGCTTTCGGCTATAGAAATAAGCCTTTTAACATCTTCAATGCCTATGCCTATTCCAGAAATCACAGAAGCCTCATACATGTTTAACACCAACCTGCTTCTTGTAAGCCCTTTCGACTTAGCCTTCTCAGCTGCAATTGCCAAAGAATATATTTGATCGTCAGCGCCTTTTGGCAAAAAGCCTAACCGCTCATAGGATTGAGCAAGTTGTTTCACATCATCTGGAGAGAAACCTAAATCGAGAAGAGACCATACCCAGTCTAAATAGATGGTTCCTGAGGGCTTTAATTCGGGCTTAGAAGGGATTTGCTCCTCCCCAGCGGGTTTACTCTCTAAAACCTCTGCCTTCGGAGTCTCTTCTTTCAAGAGTTGAGGCGCAGCTGGCTTCTCTTCAGCTTCTTCCTTAATTTCTTTTTCAGGTTTACCTAAAACTAAAGATTTAACTCCAGGAGGCAACCTTTCACTGTTTAGTTTTTTTAAATCTTTTTCGCTTGAGATAACCCTTAAAAGATTGAAGGGGTTTTCAATCTCACTTACAGCTGAACGTATATCTACAATAGATTTTTTAAGATCAGTGACAGCCGTCCTTAATTCTTGAGATAACTTATCGACATCAGACCTTATCTTGTCAATCTCCTTCTTTTCCACTTCAGCCTTCTCATCTTGCACTTCATCTTCTCTGTTCTTCTCGTTTTCACGCTCGCCCTCTTTCTTATTTGACACTCCAAACACTCCCTACAGAGACATTTAATTTACTCCTTATACGAATCCACAATTTACATTTAAATTATGTGAAATTAGAATCTATATTTGTAAAATTTTCAATTTAGATTCAAAATTATGTAATATTTCCAATTCAGAATCGAAATAGGAGACAAAACACAGTCATAGAAACACAAAACCAAATACGGTTGTAGTACCTTAATTAACTCTAATTTCATGAGAAATCATAAAAACAGAAAATCGAGCTACTCATATAACACAAACATAATAAATAATAATTATATTATTCTTAAACTTAAATAATGAAGTGAGGTTGCATTGCTGACATTACTATTCCAGCTTCCTTCCGTATATGAGCTAGTATTGCTTCTGTTACTGCTTATTATAGGAATAGCCCTTATTATTTTAGTTGTTAAAATTTTGCTTTTCATACTTCCCGCCGCTATAATCGCCATCGTAGTTTGGCTTTTAACAGGAAGCCTCTTTTGGGCTGGAGTGGCCTTTCTGGTTGTAGCTTTAATATCCTTACTGAAGCGATAAAAGATGGCAGCTGAAAACCTTAGCCAGCAAATAAACAACATTGCACATTACTAACGTAAGCATCAACACAGAATACCGCAATACAAGCCTTAAAGCTCTAAACCAGCAAACAAGCCAAAATCAAACGGCTTTCAAAAAAGAAAGGAAGGTATCGGAAACTCTGTTTCTGATTTGGCGCGGGGTGCGGGATTTGAACCCGCGCGGCCCAAACGGACCACAGGCTTAGCAGGCCTGCCCCCTACCAGGCTAGGGCAACCCCGCTGTTCTTTTAACTCTTAGGTTTTAATGTGGAGGCTTTCTTATCAATTTTGTCCCAGTAGTATTGGGGCTAGGATTAGTAGTGGAGGAACTATGAAGGCTCCGAAAAGTATGGTTGTTAACTTCATAATTTGTAATGCTTGGAGTATATGTCTGGGTGTAATAGGGTTGCTGTTGCTGTCGCCTAGGGTGTAAAAGTCTGGTTTTTCCAGTTTTATGTTTAGGGCGCCAGCCATTGTTGCCATGGGCCATCCGGCGTTTAAACTTTCAGTTTTGTTTTTATCCCTTTTTAGCGTATCCCAAGCATTTTTCCAGTTTTTTTGAAGTATCCATGTTGCTATAATCATTAGGAATGCTGTTAGGCGGGCTGGGATGTAGTTGGCTAGGGTGTCTAATTTAGCTGAAAACCAACCGATTTCTGCATGTTCAGGGTCTTTGTATCCAACCATTGAGTCTAAAGTGTTTATAACGCGGAAAGCTACGGCGCCTGGCACTCCAAAGAGGGCGAAGTAGAAGAGGGCTGATGTTATGCCGTCAACTGTGCCTTCCGCTATGGACTCTACTGCCGCGGAGATTATCTGTTTTTCATCGAGCTTTTCCGGATTACGACGGACAATGTAGGGCAGTAAAGCTTTTGCTTCGTTAACTTTACCAGCGTTTATGGCCTTTGCTATGGGAAGGGTGTAATATTCCATACATTTTAAGGCAAAAGTGGGCTTCAACATTATGGCGGCCACGATGATATAGGCTACTGGCCCGAGGCATTGCTGGGTCCATGTGAGAATAAAATATGCTGGAAGCGTGAAAACTAGGACTGTTGATAAGCATAACAGCGCTCCCTTTATTCTTTCGACTTTAGGGTTCTTGCTTTTAAATTTAGGTTTAAGAAAAATTATTACTTTGCCCATCCATACAGTGGGGTGAATTCTGTCCGGTGGTTCTCCAAGGGAGAAGTCTATAAGCAAAGCTAGGGCAAGTATAATTAGAGGAGTGATGTAGGAAGTAAAAAAAGAGGACAGCATGTTATCTTTCCTTAGCTATTTATGCGCCGAACTTTTCGGTTTTTCCCATGAGATTCAGCAGCAGGGGCATGACATGTTTACCTCTTATGTGGCCTAATCCGCCTTTGTATGCATCCCTTTCGCTATAACGAGAAACTCCGTCTCGGATTACTTCAGTGCTCGCTATTGTGATGGGTGTTGGATCTCCTGTATGCATCTGAAGTTTTGTTGAAGTTGTATGGTCAGCAAGCAAAACAACACATGTTTCTTCAAGGTTTACACGCTCTAAAATTCTGCCAATCATGGTGTCAATCTTCTTTATAATGGAAATCTTCCCGTTAACATCTCCGTCGTGGCTTGCTTCGTCGGGTCCTTCCACGTGCACCATAACAAACTCGTAATTTTCTAAAGATTTTAAAGCAGAATCCGCTTTAGCAAAGGTATTAGTGTTGATGTCTCCTGTGGCTTCGGGAACGTGAATTGTTTCCATTCCGGCAAGCTTGCATATGCCTTTGATGAGGCTTACAGCGGCCACGATGGCGCCTTTCAGCTTATACTTCTTGTTTAATGGTTTCATGGGAGGCTTTTTTCCTCCACCCCATGGAATTAAAACGTTGGCTCGGTGAAACCCTTTCCTTTTCTTGTTAGCAGAAGAGCTTTTAAAAAGACGGTTAGTTTCTCTTATAAACTCGTTTAACGCGTTTGCGGTTCTATTCGCCTCGGCTGAACCGTCTAAGGGCTTTATTGAATCCGCGCGGAAACCTATTTTAGGCATGGATGCTGTCACGTTGAGGGATAAACCTTCTCCTCGAAGAACAAGGACTCCCTTAAACCCCAAAGTATGCCTAAAAATCACTTGAATCTTTGGAGTTGTATTTAGGCGTAAATCTTCCAGTTCCTTTATTAATTCAAGTGTTGCTTCATTTTGGATTGGGCTAACCCTTGTATCTGTTATTATGAAATTCTCATTAACTGTGGCGAAGTCGCATCGGAAGGCTAAATCCCCATCTTTAAGTTCTATTCCAGCGCCAGCAGCCTCAAAACCACCCCTGCCTGTATAAACCTTGTAAGGGTTGTACCCTAGTATTGCCAGATTTGCCACGTCACTTCCAGGAGTTATGCCGGGAGATATGGCATGGAGAAGCCCTGAAACGCCTTGAGAAGCAAGTTTGTTCATGTTCCCCGGTTTAGCTGCCTCTAAAGGAGTTAAATAATTCAACTTTTTTAGAGGCCGATCAGCCATTCCATCGCCAATAATTAAGAGAACTTTCATGGTTCATTCGCTTTTCCTTTGAGTTGGATGGATAATCCATACTATATAAGCTTTTATACAGTATCAAAGGAATGGGCAGACGATCCAAAAGTCTACTTGAAGACTAATTCGGCTTATGGCGGCTGGTTTATGCTAAATTTTTATGAGCGCGTTAATTTCTATGAGTTATAACAGGCGGCAAGCGCCTTTAACGCTTCTTTGAATGTGTAACGATTTGGAATAATATCCACCCTTAAACCCATTTCTTTGAGGGTTTTTGCTGTGGCTGGACCTATGGCAACTATGGTTAGTTTGGCGTTCAACATTTTCCGCAGTTTTTCTGTTGGAATTTTCTTCGCAAAAATTTGGAACATGTTTTTGACGCTTTGAGGACTTCCGAATATTATGGCGTCGATTTTTCCCGAAATTAAGTCCTCCAAAAACTTGTCCCTAAAAGTGATATCTCTTGGTATTTGCTGCTCGTAAACGTAGACTTCCTTTACGTTTCCACCCCATTCTTTAAGTTTCCTTTTCAAAGTTGGGCTGGCTCCTCTGGCTCGAGGAATAAGTATGGTTTTGCCAGAAACTCCATGCTTTTTAAGGGTTTCTGCTATACCCTCTGAACTGTACTCTTCTGGGATTATGTCTACTTGAATTTTGAATTCTTCCATTTCTTTGGCGGTTCTAGGCCCAACAGCAACGGTTTTGGTTTTCCTTAAGCCTTTCTTAAGCTTGTTTTCTAAGCCTAGGCTTTCGGCTGATTCAAAAAGATATTTTAAAACATTGACGCTCATGAAGATAACATAGTCTACCTTCCCCTCGTTGATTTCTTTAATGAAGTTTTCCACTGCGGATAGGTTGTTTAACCCCTTAAACTCTAGGGTTGGAATGAGATAGGGTTTTCCTCCCATTTGCTTTATGAGTTCTGCTGTTTCACTGGATTGCTGTAGGGCTCTTGTTATGGCGACGGTTTTTCCCTTCAAGATTGGGGCTTCTTGAACCATGAAAGTTTCCTTCCCAGTTGGGCAGTTTCTCCCACAACAATCACTGAAGGAGGCTTAAACTTTTTTGTATACGCTTCTTCTGCGATGTTAGATAATCTTCCTATGATAACCCTTTGCTTCTTTAATGTTCCCCACTCAATTATGGCTGCTGGTGTATCCGGATTTAAACCTTCCTTTATCAAAGTTTCTACAATAGATTTTAAAGGTTCTAGACCCATAAGAATTACAAGAGTGTCAACAGCGTTTGCGAGCTTGTTCCATTTTACGGGTTTCCCTGCATCTTTAGCTTGGCTGCCGGTGACTATGGCGATGGATGAGGAGTAAAACCTATGGGTTAGCGGTATACCCGCGTACGCTGGAGCCGCCAAGGCAGAGGAAACCCCTGGAACAATTTCAAACTTTACACCTTTCTCAGCTAATGCTTCAGCCTCTTCGCCTCCTCTGCCAAAAAGAAAGGGGTCGCCTCCTTTTAACCTAACAACAGTTTTTCCTTTAAGGGCCGCTTTGATCATCAATTCATTAATTTTCTCTTGAGATAAACTGTGTTTTCCTGCTGCTTTTCCAGCGTAAATTTTCTCCGCTTCTGGCTTGGCATGCTTAAGAATTGCCTTATTCACAAGCCTGTCATAAACTATTACGTCAGCGTCTTTTAAGACTTCGACAGCTTTTAAGGTTAAGAGTTTAGGGTCGCCAGGCCCAGCTCCCACTAAATAAACTTTACCACAGCCCATATTTTCGCCTCCATTGAGCTGCAAAATCCTCTACTCCTTGCTTCAAAAGTTTCTGAGCTACTTTTTCCCCTAAAGCTTGGGCTTCGTTTATGTTGCCTTGGGCAAAAGCTGAAATTTTTTTGAGGCCGTCTACTGAGAAAATGCACCCATAAAGGGACAAATTGTTTCCTTCGACTCGCCCAATAGCACCTATTGGAAAATGGCAACCTCCTTTGAGGGAGGCTATGAGGCTTCTTTCAGCTGTAACCTCAGCTCTTGAAGGCGCGTGATCCACCCCTTCAAAGATTTCTAAAAGGTCGCTTCTGTCCTTTTTTATAACAACAGCTAATGCCCCTTGTCCCGCGGGTGGGGTGAAAACCTCTAGCGGGAAAACCTCGCTTATGAGGTTTCCAAGTCCCATTCTTTCAAGCCCTGCCTGTGCCACAATGATTCCGTGGAAATCGCCTTTTTTGATTTTTTGAACTCTTGTGTCGATGTTGCCCCTTATGGGTTTAACCTCTAAATCTGAGCGTAGAAACTTGATTTGGGCCATCCTTCGCAGACTGCTTGTTCCTATAACTGCACCTTTTGGCAGTTCAGCGAACGGTTTATTTCCCATTGAAACTAGGGCTTCGTTGGGGTTATCTCTTTTGGGTATGGCGGCTATTACAATATCTTCTTGTTGTTCGTAGACGGGCACGTCTTTTAGGCTGTGGACAGCAAAGTCTATCTCACCTTTTATTAAAGTTTGGTCTATTTCCTTTTCGAAGATTCCTTTGCTTTCTATAGCAAAAAGTGGTTTTCGCCTATCTATGTCTCCTCTCGTCTTTATTGTTTTAACCTTGAATTCCAGCTTGGGGTACAACAATTTAAGGTTTTGAATAACTATTTCCGTCTGCAATATGGCGAGTTTGCTGCCCCTTGTGCCCACTGTCAGAATCATGGGGATTACCTGCTTTCTTTGACTAATGTATGTAAAGCCTTGTCAAAGGCGACGAGGGTTATGTTTATGTCTTCCTCCGAATGTGCTGTGGATAAGAAGCATGTTTCAAACTGGGATGGTGGGATAAATACGCCTTGTTTTAAGAGCCCAGTGAAGTAGCTGTAAAACCTTTGAGTGTCAGAGAGTTTAGCCGTGGCGTAATCGATAACCGGAGACTTGGAGAAAAATATTTGGAACATTGATGCTAAGCCGTTTACTTGAGCCTCTAAGCCATGGTCTGCGGTTAAGTCCAGAAGGGCTTTTCTTAGCTTTTCACAGTTTCTCTCCAGTTTTAAATATATTTTGTTTCGCTCTTTAGCCAACACTTTTAGAATGGTGTATCCCGCAGTCACTGAAATTGGATTACCGCTGAAGGTTCCAGCTTGGTAAACCTTACCAGAAGGCGACAGATTTTCCATTATTTCTTTTCTGCCGCCAAAAACTGCCAGGGGAAAGCCTCCCCCAAGAATCTTTCCCAAGGTTGCCATGTCAGGTTTAACGCCATAAAATTCCTGGGCTCCTCCAAGGGCGACTCTGAACCCTGTGACAATTTCGTCGAAAATCAAGATTATGCCATAATCCTCGGTTAACTTTCTCAAAAAAGCTAAGTATCCCTCTTTAGGAAGGATTAAACCTGAATTTGCTATTACGGGCTCGATGATCACCGCGGCTATTTCATGTCCTTCCCGCTTTACAGTTTCCTCTAAGGCTTCGAAGTTGTTGTAGGGCAGAACTATTATATTACGTGCTGTTTCTTCCGGAACGCCCAAAGAGCTCGGTGTTCCAAACCAGGCAGCTCCAGATCCTGCTTTGACGAGTACGTTATCGTGGGAGCCGTGGAAGCATCCTTCAAATTTAATTATTTTTTTTCTCCCTGTGAATCCCCTTGCAAGTCTTATGGCATGCATCGTGGCTTCTGTGCCGGAGTTGGCAAGCCTTAACATTTCTATAGGGGGATATGTTTTACAGACAAGCTCTGCAAATTTAACTTCTAACTCTGTCGGGGCTCCATAAACCGTTCCCTTGTCTAGTTGTTCGCGCACGGCGTTTAAGACTTCCGCTCGACCGTGGCCTAGAATTAACGCTCCGTAAGCCATGCAGTAATCTATATAAGTGTCTCCGTCAACGCTGAAGAGTTTTGAGCCGTGGGCTTTCTCCACAAAGAAAGGGTAGGGTTCAAAGGCTCTAACTGGACTGTTAACTCCTCCCGGTATAAGTTTCTTAGCTTCTTCAAAAAGTTCTTTAGATTTAACCTTACCTAAAACTCTTTCAACCAAGACGCAACATCCCTTGCAAAATAGGTTATTATCAAGTCGGCGCCCGCCCTCTTTATTCCAGTTAAAAATTCAAGGATCACGGCTTTCTCCTCTATCCAGCCCCTTTGGGCAGCAGCTTTAATCATGGCGTATTCCCCGCTGACATTGTAGGCGGCTATGGGAACATTAAACCTCGACTTAGCAAGGTGAATTATATCCAAGTAAGCTAAAGCAGGTTTAATCATTACCACGTCTGCGCCTTCCCTTATGTCAAGCTCAATTTCCCTCAGAGCCTCACGGGTGTTTTCATAACCCATTTGATAGCTTCTCCTATCGCCAAATTTCGGCGTAGAGTCAGCTGCTTCCCTGAAAGGACCGTAAAGGCTTGAAGCGTACTTGGCGGAATAAGCCATTATTCCCGTATCTTTGAACCCTCCGTCATCTAAAGCTTTTCTTATATATTTGACCTGCCCATCCATCATTCCTGAAGGGGCCACCATGTCGGCTCCAGCGTGGGCATGGCTTACCGCTATTTTTCCCAAAACTTCAAGGGTCAAATCATTATCAACTTTGCCCTTACTAATTATGCCGCAGTGGCCATGACTCGTATACTCGCAGAGACACACATCGGTTATAACCACTATTTCGTCACCGAACTCTTTTTTCAGAAGGCCCACTGTTCTTTGGATAACTCCTTCATCATCGAAGGCCGCTGAACCCGTTTCATCTTTTTGTGAGGGAACTCCGAAAAGAAGCACTGCTTTTACACCTTGATCAAGGATTTCTTCAGCTTCTTCAACCACTTTTTGAATGGGCAGCCGGAAATAGTTAGGCATAGAGTTTATTTGAACAGGAGATGTGGCGCCTTCATCTACAAAAATGGGACAAATTAGGTCATTCGGGTATATTCTGACCTTACTCATCAGACTTCGTAGGGAAGGGGTTTTCCGCAGTCTTCTCATTCTTACATATGGAAACGCGGACAGTTCTGCTTCCTCCTAAACTTTTAATTTTTCAGCTATAGCTGCTTCCTTCTTCACGTTTATTCTGTAGCTTTCAACAATCTTTACAGCTTTTTCGCAAGCTTCATCATATTTGCCTTCCTTAAGCAGCCTCGCAACATCTTCATCCCTTAATATTTTATAAAGGATTTTGCGTCTAGCTTTCTGATTCAAAACTTTACCTTTCATGAAGTTTCTAATGTAAAATTGAAGCTTTATTTGAAGTAAATCTTCAGTGGTTATGAGTCCCTCTATTCTTTTTCTTAGGGCTCTGGCTACGGCTGGACTTTTTCCACTTGTAGAAACTGCCACCCTTATATCGCCTATTTCGGTCGAAGCTGGAAGAGTGAAGTCGCTGATAGCGGGATTATCTATTGCGTAAAAAAGGCATCCGGCAGATTTAGCGTGAACAGCTAGTTGAGCATTCAATTCTGGATCGTCCGTGGCGGCTATAATCAAATCTGGCTTAGGGTTAAGGCTCTTAATAAAGGCTTCAGCGTCTTTAACTTCGGCTTTCAAAAGGTTAATTTTCCCATTTTTATGCAGTTTTCTCATAGTAGGATGGAAGGTTTTGCTCACCACCAGAATTTTAGGTTGCTCCTTAAGAAACTTCGAAATTTTTCGAGAGCCCTCTTCACCGCCGCCCACCACCAAAATGTATTTACCTGCAAAATTAAAGTCTATGAGCACTTCTTATCACCTTCAACTTTTAAAGTTGAAAGAGCTTTTTCGCTTGAAAGAAGTAATTTTTTGAACTTCTCTAAGCAGTCCTTAAAGTTGACAATGGTCATTCTAGAAGGCGCCGCCGACTTCACAAACTGATCTACATCGAGAAAACGCTCCGCAGCCTCTAGGGCTCTGGCTCCAAAATCTTCATATTTTATTTCCACTTCAGGAATCATTCCCCTCTCTTCCAGTTCCATGCGGGGTATTATGCCCAGCAAGCTTAAGCCTTGCGCTTCCAAAACTTGTTTTATAAAAAACTTGAGTTTCTCATTCATATAGCTTAACCTAACCTTGTTCAGCACTACTCCTACGGTTCTAATTCCAAGCTCTTTCATAATTTCAACATGGTTTAGAACGCTGGCTAATGCTCCTTCTATGCCGTTTTTTTCGCAGTTAACTACAAGCACAGTGGGTGCGCCCATAGCTAGGGCTACTTCAACTGTTGAAAAAGGATGCTCCGCCTCTTCATTTAAAAGACCAGTAAAAGCTCCCATGACCCCTTCAATTAGAATTAAGTCATAATCTTGCCCAACTTCTTCTACAACTTCATTTAGGGGTTTCCATCCGCTATCACCAATTTTTATGGAAGAATACCTTTTCATAGGTTCTTTAATGAGGTAGAAAGAGGGCACGATGTCGCGTATGTCCCCGCCTATTTTTAGAACCCCAACATTGTAACCTTGTTTTTTTAAAGCGCCAGCCAAACCTGTGAGGATAAACGTCTTTCCTGTTCCGCTTCCCGTGGCGGTGAAAAGCAAAAAGGCAGGACGCTTAAAATTTTGAGTTTTAGACTTGGCTTTTAAGCCCGTTGAAATGCCCACTTCACTTTTTAACTTAGCTCTCAAAAGAGCATTTGCCTCTTTAATTTCTTCAAGCTCTTCAAGGCTCAAGTCCAAAGATTGCCTCACACTTTCTATAATTGAGGGGTTTTCGTCAAGCAATCCGTGAATCAAAATGCCAACAACATTGCCATCCTTGTTGGTCACCCCTGAAACTATGTCTTGAGGCGCATTGCGGTAATTCACCCTTTTAACGTGGGAAACAAGAATTGGTTTAGCCTCTTTGCCAAGGGTTATTTTGCCGTATGTGTGGCAATGGAAGCCTGTAAGCTCGCCACTTACGTTGTTCGTCAAAAAACTTTTTCCAAGAACCGTTGCTGCAACGCGATCTGTACATATTAAGGGCGCAAAATCTGCATCCAGCAAGCCTAACCCATGCCTTATAATCGGGGTTGGAGATAAGCGTCCTACATCCGTCGTGTTGGCAAGCACTTGGAAACCTGCACAAATTCCAAGTACAAACCCGCCTGTCTCAGCCAACCTTGTTATTTCTTTAGCAAGTTGGGCCTTCACACTTCCAGACTCAACTAGGCTTCCACCTGGAACTATTAACATGTCAAGGGCTTCTGAGGCGGGTTTTCCATCCACACGGGCGTCTTCTTCAACTATATGGGTAGGTAAACTGCCGAAATCTTCAAAACACGGTAAAGCTCCAGGCACATAAACTAGGCCGATTCTGCGATTTAACTCTATAGTGACACCTCTCATTGAGTCGAAATAGACTTATATTGGGAGATATTTAAATTGAATGGATGGGTCATCCAACCATGAATCCTTCAGCTCAAACTTTAGACATTATAAACGTGAGGATTACATTTAAAAAGGCCCGGGTTCCCCTCCTTGAAGCTGTGGCCTTTAATGATAAACGCAGAGGGATATCTGAAATCTTCGCCTTAGGCGATGTTAAAGAATGTGTCGTTCTTCAAACATGCAATCGAGTGGAACTCTACATTGTAAGTGGCGAAGGAAAGGATATGGCTAGTAAGATAAGCGAATATTTGGCGGGTAGGGCTGGGGCGATGCGGGAGGAGGCACTTAGAGCCGTTGAGTTTTCCCTGAACCATGACGCTTTAATGCACGTTTTAAAAGTTGCGTCGGGATTGGATTCCATGGTGATAGGGGAAAATGAGATCCTCGGCCAAGTTTGGAAGGCCTATTTGGAGGCCGAATCCCTAAAAGCTGTTGGGCCTGTTCTCAGAACAGTTTTTAAAAAGGCTATAAGTGTTGGAAAACGGGTAAGGAACGAAACAAGTCTAAGCAGAGGAACAGCGTCCATGGGTTCAGTTTCTGTTAAGCTTGCTGAATCCCTACTGGGTGGGCTTAACGGAAAAAACATTCTAGTTATAGGCGCAGGGGAAATGGGAACATGTGTAGCCAAAGCGCTGGCTCGCCACAAACCAAACGCCATTTTCATTGCTAACAGGACATATGAAAGGGCTTTGAGGTTGGCTGAAGAGATTTCTGGAAAAGCTTTAAGGTTTGACAAGCTGGAGGATGCGCTGATGGACGCTGACATAGTTATTTGCGCTACGAGCGCTCCCCATTACTTGTTAACAAGAGAAACTATCTGCAAGATTTTGAAGCAGCGTCAAAACAAAAAGGGCCTAATAATAATTGATATCTCGAATCCTAGGAATGTTGAAAAGTCCATAAAAGATTTGGATGAGGTAAAACTATACGACATAGATGATTTTCAAGCCATAGTTGAAAGGAACATGGAGGAAAAACAGAAGAGTGTGGAAAAAGCGTTAAAAATTATAGAAGAGGAGTTTCCATTGCTTTGTAGAGAGTTGAAAGCTCAATCCATCAGAGGGCTTATTTCTCAACTGCTCTTGCGGGCAGAGGAGATACGCAAAGAAGAGCTTTTGAAAGCCCTAAATAGGCTTAATGGTGTAGGTGAAAAGGAGAGGCAGGTAGTTGAGGATTTAACCCGCATAATTGTTAAAAGAATGCTTATGCCTATGATTGAAAATCTTCGTGCGGCGGCTTTAAACGATGAAAAACAAATAATAGATAGCGTTGTAAGGTTGTTTGGATTGGAAAACTTTGAAGTGTCAAAGTGGAGCGGCGCTGATGAATAGTATTGGCCTAATTCTAATAGGACATGGCAGCGAGCTACCAAACTACAAGGAAAGCCTAGAAAAACTAGCTAACATTATACGAGGCAAATCCAAATTTAAGACTGTTGAAATCTCATTTATGCTAAAGAACAAGCCGACAATAGCCGAAGCTATAGAGCTGGTTGCGAAGCAAGGAGTTAAGAAAGTTGTTTTAGTGCCCGTTTTTCTAGCTCCGGGAATGCACACGGAAAGGGATATCCCAGAAATGTTGGGCCTCAAGAAAGGAGAACGCTCGTTAAAAACTGGAGAGCTTGAAATAATCTATGGGGAACCCATCGGCCCAGATGGACGGCTAGCTGAAATAATAGAGGAAAAAGCCCTAAACGCGTTAAACCAAAAAAGCGAAGCCATAATGCCCTGCAGGTTTGAAAGCCCAGCTGCCTCAGACACGCTATTCAAGGAAAGCATAAACAAGATAAGGCAAATGATTAAAAGCATATTGGAAGAAGTTCCAAGGGAACATGCAAGAATTATTGAAAGGGTTGTCCACGCTACGGCTGATCCCGAATTCGCCAAGCTTATAGTCATTCATGAGAAAGCCGTTAAGGCTGGAGTTAACGCCATCAAAGCTGGCGCAAAAGTAGTAACAGATGTGAAAATGGTGAAAGCGGGTATAAGTGAGGCGAAACTGAAAAAGTTCGGAGGGAACGTGGTCAATTACGTGGATGATGAACGTGCTGTGCAATTGGCTTTTGAAAATTCCATAACTCGGGCTGCGGCTGCTATGCGTTTAGCAATAGAGGATGGAATGGAAAACACTGTTGTGGTTATTGGAAACTCGCCGACGGCAACTTTTGAGCTTGTTAACGCTGTGAAAGGGGGAAAAGCTAAACCAGCCTTGATTATAGCCACTCCTGTGGGTTTTGTGGGTGCAGCAGAATCCAAGGAGGAAGTCTCGAAGCTTTCAACTCCTTTTATAACAGTTCGCGGTCCAAAAGGCGGAAGCCCGATAGCTGTAGCCATATTCAACGCGCTTTTATCCATTGCCGAAGGGCAGAAAGGGGTTTAAACTTGAGTTTTCTTCGTTACGGCATAACCACAGGCGCATGCGCTGCAGCTGCCGCCAAAGCCGCACTCATCACTTTGCTGGATAAGTCCGTTGAACGCGTTAGCGTTCCCACTCCAATAGGGTTACGCCTCGAAGTGCCAGTTGAAGAATGCCGGAAAATAGATTCTGAAAGCGCCTCGGCATGCGTTGTGAAGGATTCCGGAGACGATGTAGATGTTACCGACGGGTTGAAGATAATTGCCACTGTGAGGGTTACTGGCGGAGGTAAAGTAACGATAAAAGGCGGAGAAGGTGTCGGCATAGTAACTAAGCCTGGTTTACCAGTCCCCGTGGGAGAGCCCGCCATAAACCCTGTCCCAAGAATTATGATAGAAAACGCGTTGAGAGAGGTTTTGCCTCCCGGGAAAGGAGCTGAAGTGAGTTTGGAAGTTCCAGGCGGTAGAGAGGTTGCAGAAAAAACTTTTAACCCCAAGTTGGGTATAGTAGGCGGCATATCTATACTTGGCACCACTGGAGTAGTGAAGCCCTACTCCCTGGAAGCTTATAGGCGTTCCCTCGTACCCCAAATTGATGTCGCCTTAGCCCGTGACTACACGTGCATATTTCTAGTGCCCGGCAACATAGGCGACAAGGTTGCAAAAAAATTATTCAACGTTCCAGAGGACGCCATAGTTCAAACAGGCGATTTCGTAGGCTAC
The DNA here is from genome assembly GCA_038849025.1 of Bathyarchaeia archaeon. Taxonomy (GTDB): domain Archaea; phylum Thermoproteota; class Bathyarchaeia; order Bathyarchaeales; family Bathycorpusculaceae; genus WUQU01. The sequence goes on along the minus strand of JAWCNE010000016.1, from coordinate 9,767 downwards.
ATGCTTCGCAAAGCCGTTAAAAAAGGCGCTAAAGACATAGTGTTATTGGGGCATGCTGGAAAACTGGTTAAGCTGGCTGCGGGAATATTCAACACTCATCATAAAGTGGCTGATGCAAGAATGGAAGTTATAGCCGCTTATGCTGGCGCAGCCGGCGCAAGCCCCCAACTCATAAATAAGATATTAAATTCAAACACTGCAGAAGAAGCAATTGCTATTCTTAAAGAGGAAAAGTTGGCGAAACCAACTTTTGACATCATTGCTGAAAGGATACGATTACGCTGCACCGAAAAAGTGGAAGGCAAAGCGAAAATAAGCGTTGTAATAGTTTCCCTAGACGGAGAAGTTTTAGGGAAAAGCGGAGACTTCGGGTGCATTGAGAAATGGCAAAAATCCACATAGTTGGAGTCGGCCCAGGCTCGCCGGACTATGTAACTCCTATAGCGCGGAAAACCGTGCAAAAAGCCAACATTGTAGTGGGGGCTGAAAGAGCCCTAAACATTTTCCAAAGCGATATAAAAGGCGAAAAGATTGCGTTAACAGCTAAAAACTTTCAAGAAACCGTGGGATACGCAGTTAAACAGGCGGAGAAAGGCTTGGAAGTGGCTTTTTTATCAACCGGAGACCCTTGTTTTTCCGGTCTTCTTAGGCCAGTTCTAAAAATTGTAGGTGAAAACGCTGACGTGAATGTTGTTCCAGGCGTAAGTTCAATACAAGCGTGTGCAGCCCGCCTAAAAATATGCTGGGACGAAGCTGGCTTAATAAGCTTCCACGAAGGCGTAGACCCTCAAAAGAAGAGGAAACTCGCCGAGTCAGCAAAGGAAGGGAAAACCCTAATAATACTTCCAGACCCTAAGGTTTTCACTCCAAGCGACATTGCACGCTTTTTAATAAGCGAGGGCGTGAATGAGAAAACCCCAGTCTTCATATGTGAAAACCTCACCCTTGATGAGGAAAGGGTAGTTTCAAGTAGCTTGAAGGAAATAATGTCTCTAGACTTCAGCAGTTTATGTGTAATGGTTGTTAAACCCCTTTAACGGATGGATGAAATATGTGGAGTTATAGAACACCAGGAATACCTGACGAGTTTTTTACAACAAGCGAAAAGGTTCCAGGACCCACTAAGGAGGAGATAAGGAGTTTAACAATTTCTAAGGCGAGACTCCGTGAAGGCGCTTATGTCATTGATGTGGGTTGCGGTGTAGGAAGCTTAACTGTTGAGGCAGCTTTTCAAGTAGGCGCTAAAGGGCGTGTTTTCGCAATAGATGAAGATGAAGAGGCTGTTAAGTTAACTAGGTTAAATTTGGCCAAGTTCGGTGTGCAAGACATAGTTCAAGTCATACACGGTAAAGCCCCGGAAAAAATGGTAGATTTGCCCAGGGTGGACGCTGTTATAATTGGCGGAAGCATGTTTTTAAAGGATGTGATAAAAGTTTCCCATGAAAAAATTAAGGAGAACGGCCGCATAGTTGTGAATGCAATCATGTTAGAAACAGGCTATGAAGCATTGCAGGAAATTAAGAGGCTGAATTTTAGAGAAATAGATGTGACAACGGTTTTTGTGGCCAAAGGCAGATGGGTAGAAGCGGGAGTAATGATGATGGCGAGAAATCCGATTACAATAATATCTGCCACAAAGGTTTAGGTGAAAAAGTGCTGGGCAAACTTATAGGAGTTGGAGTTGGGCCGGGAAAACCGGAACTTGTCACAGTTAAGGCTTCAAGGATATTAAAGGCCGTAGACGTTGTGTGTGCACCAAAAGCTCGCCAGGATAAGCCAAGCTTGGCTTTAACAACAGTAAAACCTATATTAGAAGAACTGGGGAAAGCTCCAGAAATTCTTGAACTGGTTTTTCCGATGACTCGAAACGCTAAACTCTTGAAAAATTTTTGGGAAAAAAACGCAGAAACCATAGCGGCCAAGCTTAAAGAGGGGAAAAACGTTGCTTTCATAACTTTAGGCGACCCCATGTTCTACAGCACCTTTACTTACACTTACAAGACTATAATGGAAAAGTGTCCAGAAGTTGAGGTTGAGATAATTCCCGGCGTAACATCGTTAACCGCGTGTGCCGCCGTTTCAAGGACACCTATAGCTGAAGGCCAAGAGATTGTCGCCATAGTTCCATCAAACACAAACCTAAAAAAAATTAAAAGTATAGCCAAAAATGCAGACACGCTTGTTTTCATGAAAGGAACCAGGTTGCTAAAAGAGTTACCGAAAGAATTAGCGGTTTGTGGATTCAGCGAAAATTCTCCAGTGGTTATTGTGAAAAAGATTGACGCTTCAAAAGAGGAAGTAAAAACTGGGAGGCTTAGCGATTTGCAAAACTGGAAAGTCGGCGACAACTATTTCTCAACCATCATAATAAAGAGGAGATGAAAACATGCTTGAAAAGGGAAAAGTTTTCTTTGTTGGCGCAGGCCCCGGAGACCCTGAACTCATAACCTTGAAAGGGAAAAAACTGTTAGAGAAAGCAGACGTGATAGTTTATACGGGCTCCCTCTTAAACCCTGAAATCTTAAAGCTTTCTAAGCAAGGAGCCAAACTTTACGATAGCGCTGCCATGAGTTTAGATGAAATCGTTAAAACAATGGTTGACGCTGCTAAAGAAGGAAAAACCGTTGTAAGACTTCATGACGGCGACCCGAGCTTTTACGGCACCATAAAAGAGCAGATGGACTTCTTGGCAAAAGAGAAGATAGAATATGAGGTGGTTCCAGGAGTAAGCAGCTTACAAGCCGCTGCAGCAACTCTAAAGCGGGAGCTAACATTGCCAGGGGTTTCTCAAACAGTGATAATCACTAGGCCCGAAGGCAGAACCCCTGTTACCGAGGCTGAAAACCTGACGGAACTGGCCAAACACAAGGCTACTATGGCGATTTTTCTAGGCATACAAGCCATAGACATGGTTGTTGAGAAGCTTAAGCTTGGAGGCTATCCAGAAGACACTCCAGTGGCGATTGTTTACAAAGCCTCTTGGCCTGAAGAAAAAATTGTCAAAGGCACCTTAAGCGACATAGCTGAAAAAGTTAGAGAAGCCGGAATAACAAGCACAGCGCTAATCCTTGTGGGGGAGGTTTTGGATCCAAAAGTATACGGCTATTCTAAGCTTTATGATGCAAGTTTCACCCATTCCTTCAGAAAGGGACAAAAAGATGTTTGAAAAGGGCGTAGCCATAGTTTATGTTAGCAGGAAAGCCGCTGAAACAGCCCTCAAAATCAAGGATGCCTTGACCAAGGCGGAGATTAAAAGCACCGTTTTCGCGCCCCAAAAATACGCAGAAGAAGACACTCTTGCCATAAAGGGCGAATTTAGGAATTTTATTCGAGAAATTTTCAGCAGGTTTGACGCCATAGTGGCTGTTATGGCTTCTGGAATCATTATAAGGGCTGTGGGACCCCTTCTGAAAAGCAAAATTAGCGATCCAGCCATAGTGTGTGTTGATGTTGCGGGGCGTTTCGCTGTAAGCCTAGTTTCTGGACATTATGGAGGCGCCAACCATTTAGCTAAGCTAATAGCCGAAGGGATAAACGCAACGGCGGTAGTCACCACGGCGTCGGATGCTCTTGGAAAAAAGAGTGTTGAAGAGCTTGCCAAAAGCTTACACTGTAAAATAGTTAATCCCGAAAACCTCAAAGCGGTTAACGCTATACTTGTGGACGGCGGGAAAATAGCCCTTGTCTTTGTTGGAGATTTTGGGAAAGTTCCTTTAAGAGTTTTGGGCTATAAGGCTAAAACTGTGGAGCAGCTGGACCAAGCCGTGGAATTCTTGAAAGATTTTGATGGAGGCGTAATAGTTTCGAGGGAGCCGTTAGCTGTAGGTTTTCCTAAACCCTTTGTGGTTTTGAAGCCTAAAACCATAACCGTTGGAGTTGGGGCAAGAAAAAAAGTTGATGAGAAAGAGGTGTTGAGGGCAGTTAAGCTGGCTTTGAAGCGAGTCAACATGCCTCTAAGTTTTGTGGGGAAGATGGCTACGGTTGATGTTAAACGATTTTCTCATGGAATAATTAATGCTGCTGGAAGACTTGGTTTGGAACTCCAGTTTTTTAGTATTGAAACTCTCCGCAGTTTCAGCCATGAAGACTTATCTCCAGACTCGGAAATAGTTAAGAAAAAGATGGGTGTTGGAGGAATATGCGAAAGGGCAGCCCTATTAGCTGTGGGGGGGAAAGCAAAATTAATTTTGAAGAAGATGAAGGTGAACGGGGTTACAGTGGCTGTTGCCGAGGAAGAATAAGCCTAGTAGGCATAGGTCCCGGCGCAATAGAGCACATGACTATTAAGGCTAAAAGCGAAATAGAAAACGCAGATGTTATAGTGGGATACGCGACTTACGTGAATCTGGTTCGCTCTCTAATTAAGCCAACAGCCGAAATCATAAGCGGAAAAATGGGAGAGGAAGTTGAAAGGGCTAAGGTGGCTGTTAAAAAAGCCTTAGAAAACAAGAAAGTTGCTGTAATCAGTGGCGGAGACGCTGGAATCTACGGCATGGCAGGCCCAGTTTTAGAAGTTGCTGAAAGTGAAGGCGTAAATATTCCAATAGAAATTGTTCCCGGTGTAACAGCAGCTACGGCTGTGGCTGCCAAGCTGGGAGCACCTATAATGGGAGATTTTGCAGCCATAAGTTTAAGCGATATTCTGACTCCATGGAGCCAAATTGAGAAAAGGCTGAAGGCAGCGGCGGAAGCAGACTTTGTTATAGTTCTTTATAACCCTAAAAGCAGAAGTCGAAAAGAACCGCTGGTTAAGGCGTATGATATACTGCTTAAGTTCAGAAAACCGGATACGCCGGTGGGAATAGTTCGAAACGTTGAAAGGAAAGGTGAACAAATAGTGATAACGACCGTTAAGGAAATGTTAAGCCACGAGATAGATATGGCCACCACTATTATTATTGGGAACTCCTCTACGCGCATACTGAACCAGAAAATGGTAACATCCAGAGGCTATGCCTTAGGCGAGAAGCTATGAGCCTATAAGGCGTCAGTCTGGCCCATTTACAAACTCTTTGTGGATATACTCCCCCTAATTTTCTGGTTCAACATGTAGAAGCTTAAGAATTTCTTTTCTCGCTTCGCCTATTGTGAGGGGAAGAGTGTTTCCTATGGGAAGCTTGTCCTTTACTTTCAAAATTTCGAATAGGTGAGTTATCCTTGGGAGGCGCAGATCCACGCTTCTCAAGGTTTCAGTGTTTGAGAAAACTTCCTTAAGCGGTCCTTCTGAAACGGTTTTTCCGTTGCTTAAAATGTAGATTTTGTCCGAACACAATGGTACAAAGTCCACATCGTGTGTTGCAACTATTAAGGTTATTCCTAACTCCCTGTTTAGTTTTAGGAGAAGCTCCAAAATTTTGTTGACGGCTTTTGGGTCAAGGTTAGCGGTTGGCTCGTCTAAGGCTATTATTTCAGGTTTCATGGCTAGAACACCGGCTATGGCAACTCTCTTCTTTTGTCCATGGCTTAGTTTTTGCGGAGGCTTGTCTTCAACCCCCTTCAGCTCCATAACCTCTAAAGCCCATTCAACACGTTCTTCAATTTCTTTAGTGGGCAATCCCATGTTTCTAGGGCCAAAGGCTATGTCTTGAATAACTGTGGGGGCGAAAAGCTGGTCGTCGGGATTTTGAAAAACTAAGCCTACTTTCTGTCTGACGTAGTCGATGTTTGCCTTTGAAACTTCATGGCCTAAAACGTATATTTTGCCGCTTGTAGGCATTAAAAGCCCATTAAAATGGTGGAGAAGCGTCGACTTGCCTGCTCCATTAGGCCCTAGAATGGCTATTTTTTCGCCTTTTTCAACTGTGAAGTTAATGTTTTCCAGAGCTTTGGTTCCGTCTGGATAAGTATAAGAGAGGCTGATGGTTTCAATGGCTTTCAACCGTGCACCTCGCTATAATGCTTAATGCTATAGGATGAACCAGTCTATTAGAATTAAAGATGTGAGGGCCAAGATTAAAATTGCTCCATAAAAAAGGTCCTTTGACGGCATAGTTTTTTTGGAAAATGTAAATAGTTTCGTTTCACCCTTATATCCCCTTGAAATCATGGCGTTGCCAACCTTCACGGCGCGGTCGTACGATCTTATGAAGAGCATTCCAAATAAGGTGCCATAGTTTTTAAGCTTTTTAAAGTAACCTAAAGCCCTTGAGTAGCCGCATCTGGACTTCTGTGCATTGTATATTTTTGCCGCTTCGTCGGATATGACGAAAATGTATCGGTACATGAGGAGAGCCACATCTAAAAGTGCTGAGGGCACCTTGAACCATTCAAGAGAACCCATAACCGCCATAATCGGGGTTGTTAGGATTAAGAGGTTTAAAATTGCCATAGCGGCCAGGCACCGTGTGAAAATTAAAACGGCGAACCGTAAACCTTCAACATATATTGGTATGGAAAAAATTGGTGTCATCATAGCAACGGTTGAGCCGTAAGTAAACGGTTGGATCACGGAAACAACAGCTATTATGTAAAGCGGATAAAGCAGTCTCCTCAAGAAGATTTTCACGCATGAGCGCGCGAAGTAAAAGGCCAGAAAAAGACACGAAACAAATATTAACGTGGCGGTTTGCCAGTGGATTAAAAAAAGGACGCTGAAAATCGCAAAAACCGTGCACACCAGTTTTACGCGTGCATCAAGTCTGTAAAATGACGTGTTTTCGCCGAGGTTTTCTTCAAATTCTAGATGAATGTTGTGCAAGATTATTTGCCACGCTTCATTCTCCGCAGTTTCAAGTTGCGCCCTATTATGAGGAAGATGAAGAAACTTATGGTTGTAAGTATTCCCACTAACGGGTCTCCTGCAAGCCACTCAAGCAAGTTTTTCTCCTCCTTTCGGCGGTTGTTTTTCCTTTTCGAAAACTGACGGAATAATATAGCCTATGATGAAACCGCATATTGCGCCAGCCACTGAAAAACCAATGTATTCGCCTGTTTCGCCTAGCTCAAACAGATGTCCAAAGTTAAGCCCCAGGGCTTCAGCCTCCTCCTCTATTATGGTGATATACTTTGTTTCCATATTTCCGCCATACACGTAAACTCCAATGTAGGTGGCAATTATCATCGCAGCCACTGCAATCACCATTATAAGGAACGCGTATTTCGTGAACTTGTCCATTTTCACTTTAGGCCTCCCAGCATTTCAGGCTTGGTTATGGCAACGTATCTTATGACCGCCGCGGTTAATACTAATTCTAGAATGGCTAAAGGCACCTGGGTTGGAAGGAAGCCAGCTGAAAAAATGCCCCAATATTGTAATGGTTCTTCTAAATGTAATGAAAAAGCCAGCTGGCCTGCGGTTACGATATAGGTGGCTAAGTCTCCGAAAAATCCTCCTAAGCCTGCTGAAAGCCAAAAGGAAAAGCGCAGTTTTCTAAGCGCCAAGTATATAGCGTAGCCTAAAAAGCCTCCAACGATTCCCATGGAAACAGTGTTAGCGCCGAGAGTGGTTACGCCTCCATGGGCAAGAAACATTTGAAAGAATAGCGCTATAAAAGAAAGGACAACACTTTCGAAGGGTCCCACAAGAATTGCTGACAAGGCTACCCCGCAGGGGTGAGAACACGAGCCTGTAACTGGTACGGGTATGTGCCAAACAGATACGATGAATATGGTAGCTCCCATCAAGGCTAGGAGTGGCATGTAGGCCGGATCCTCTCGCCGTTTCCTGGCGATTTTAACCAAACCAACAACTATGAATGGCGCCGCGATGACGAACCAAACAGCCACCCAGAAAGGCGTCAGTATCCCATCCATTATGTGCATTTGCTCACCGCTGGATAAGCCATCCATAAGCGTTATATAAAACTTGCTCAACTTTGGTTAAAATGTGGTTGAATAGATGGTTAGAGCATCTAAAGACTCATCTTCAGACCTTTTGAGAAACAAAGGCGAACTTACACGTTTCCAGATTCTGGTTGAAGTTTTAAGGAATCAACCCCATGTGAAACAGAAGGACATAGCCGACGCCCTTGGAGTAACCGTGCAAGCAGTCTCAAAATATTTTAAAAAGCTCGCTAAGGAAGGAATGCTTGAAACAGGAGTTAAAAGAGCTAACTATAAGCTCACACCCAAAGCAAACAAAAAACTTCAGGATTATTTGATGAGTCTTGAAAGGTATGTTAATGGGGTTAAGCGAGACTTGAAAGTGGAGCGGGTTTGGCCTGCCATAGCTGCTAAGAAAATAAAGGCTGGAGAAAGGGTAAGCCTAGTTATGCGGAACGGCGTATTATATGCGTTGCCCTTTAAAGAGCAAATCGCCAAAGCATATGGCACCGCTGTTTCCAGCGCGGAAGAAGGTGAAGATATAAGCCTAAAAGACCTTAAAGGTGAAATAGAACTGGAAACGGGTAGAATCTTAATTGTTAAGCTTCCAAGCGCAAATGAGGGAGGTTCAAAGGCTGTTGACATGGAGAAGGTACGTATGCTTCACGAGGAGTTTAAACCCGACCGAGTCGGCGTCATGGGAACCGTTGGAAGGGCCGTCTTAAACAAGTTGGGAGTCAAGGCTGATATTGAATTTGGAATAAGCAGAGCTTCAGCATTAGCTGCTTTAAGGGGGCTAAAAGTCTTTGTGCTTGTTGTCGGAAGGATGGTTAATCGAATAGTGGATGAAATAGAGGCTACGAACCTCAAATATGGGGCCAGCATAATGTATGAGGTTAGAGATGGACGAAAAACATCGGAAGCGGTCTCCAGTTAAGTTAACCAAAAAATTTAATTTTTATGCTGAAAAGCTAAAATGGAGGAAGGACCTGTGAAAACTTACTTGACAGTTTGGTTTTATAGCGAGGGTGCAAGTCCCCTGGAAGTTGTTGAGAAGCTTCGTTCCATGGGCTTTGAACCCTTGAGGGGCTATCATGACCATGTTTATGATTGGGGGAGAAAAGTTGAGCTTGTAGAGGTGCTTCAACTCGCTAATAAAGTTCATGAAACCCTTAAGGGAATGAAAGTCTTTTACAAGCTGGAAACAGAATAAAATAGCATGCTTCAGCATCCCCTTTTTAAGGGGGTATTTTAGTTTTTGTCCACCTAAATTTTCAGCTATGCCATCAATTAGACCTTTTAGTTAGAAGAAAACCACCATGATCACCATGAAAATGCCAATAACTTCAAGGATCAAAGCCGACCGTCAAAACACACTAAAAGAAGAAAGGGGAGAAAAACTGGTGTTACCGTGTTACTTGAGATACTACTTTTTCTCCTCTTTCTTTTCTTCCTTTTTCTCCTCTTTCTTCTTCTTTGGCATTATTATCACCAAAATTTTGTCGAAAAGCATTAGTATATTAATCTTTCTCTTCTGGTTTTTGAAAAAATTTGGTTTAAATTTTGCTGCCGAATGAAAGAAGACTGAAATGATTATTTGAAGCAAGAATATTGCGAGTTTTTGTTTTGAACAGTTAAATAACAATTTTGAAATAGTTTCTCTTCAAGGTGATGATAAAGTTTGGAAAGGGGAGGTCCGTTATATATTATTCCGTGGCGTTGCACCTTCACCTGCGACAGTGGCTGTGTGCATTGTGCCTCTGCGGATAAACCGCCTATGACAGACGAAATGAGTACTGCTAACGCCTTACGCATGATTGATCAAGTTTACGCTTTTGGGACTCAATGGCTTGGAATAAGCGGCGGGGAACCTTTTTTACGAGAGGATCTCTTTGAAATAGTTGGTTATGCACGTAAAATTGGTTTAAATGTTAGCATAATAACTGGCGGCCGCCATTTTAACGACGAAAAATTTGAAGCTGTTGTTAAAAACGAAGTACGTGTTT
>JAWCNE010000015.1:0-29335 GCA_038849025.1 Bathyarchaeia archaeon | reverse complement strand
CATAGACCAGATAAGAGCGAGAATAAGTGAAATAGACAGCCAGCTGCTTCGGCTGGATGAAGAATTCAAGGCTGGAAAGATAAGCGGAGACGAATACGTGGAGAAAAGGCAAAGCCTAAAACAGATAAGGGAAAGCCTCCGCGAGGAACTTCACCGAATGGGTATAGTGACCTAGTATTCAAGCGTCCTGCAACTTTGCCTTTTGAAAGTTTAATCTTCGAGTATCTTATTTGAACGGTTCTCTCTCAACTTTATAACCAGATTTGTTATTTAACAACAAAATAACTACCAAAGAAACATAACAAACCTAAACCCTAAGGCAAGAATAAGCCTAGATAAGGATAGGCTGCTATTAGCGTTCTAAACAACCAAACATATTGAGTTAAAGCATTTTTACCATCCTCCTGCCAGAATAAATCAAATACTTAACAGTTAATTTTAAAGGCTAAAAAATATAGAATAACTGGTACTTAAGAGGTGGAATATCGTGGTTAAAGTTGACGGATATGAAGTTCCCGAAGGCTTGTATTACACGAAGAATTTTGGATGGCTAAAAATCGAAGGAGACAAAGTGCGTGTTGGCATAACAGACTACGCTCAAAAACAGCTTCGTGAAATAGTTTACGCTGAACTTCCAAGCCCTGGAACAACCACCAAACAAAACGAACCTTATGGCACAGTGGAATCCGTAAAGGCTGTTTCAGACCTTGTGGCGCCTATAAGCGGAACCATAGAAGAAGTAAACGAGGAAGTCCAGTCAAAGCCAGAACTCTTAAACGAAGACCCCTATGGGAAGGGCTGGCTGCTAGTGGTAAGACCATCAAACTTGCAGGCGGAACTGGCAAACACCATGGATTTTAATCAAGCTGTGGAATGGCATAAAAGCCTAATAAAAGGCTAAAAGAAGAAGGGAAACCATTGCCAAGGCGCATAGTAATAATTGGAGCCCACGCAGCAGGCGTAGACGCAGCCTCAGCCGCTAGAAAAACAGATCGCACAGCAGAAATAACCCTAATAACAGAAGAAAAACATGCGGGGTACTCCCGCTGCGGCTTACCCTTCGTGATAGGCGGACAAATCCCAAGCTTCAACGACCTAATAGTTTTCCCGCCAAGCTATTACCAAATGATGAAATTAAACCTAAAAACAGAAACAAAAGTAACCAAAATAGACACAGGCAAAAAAGCCGTTGAAACAGTGGATAAGACAGGAAAAACAGAAGAATTACCCTACGACAGCTTAATCATAGCCACAGGCGCAAGCGCTTTTACGCCTCCAATAAAAGGAAGGGAAAAACAGGGAATACTGCCCCTAAGAACCCTTGAAGACGGAGAAAAAATAGACCAAGCCGTAAAAAACGGTGCAAAAACAGCCGTAGTCATGGGCGCAGGCCTCATAGGCCTAGAAACAGCCATAGCCTTACAGGAAAGAGGTCTCCAAGTAACGGTTGTGGAAATGCTGCCCCAAATATTGCCAGCAATGCTAGACGCGGACATGGCAAAAATGGTTCAGGAAATGCTCCAGCAAAAAGGAATAAACATTTTGGTAGGCAAAGCGGTTGAAGAGTTCCTTGGAACAGAAAAAGTGACAGGCATAGTTGCCGGAGGAGAGCAAATAAACGCAGACTTGTTTGTAAGCGCTTTCGGCGTTAGAGCAAACACTCAGCTTGCTGTGGATGCTGGAATAGCCCTGGGCGAAACAAGAACAATCAAAACAAACGCGAGAATGGAAACAAACATCAAAGACGTTTATGCAGTAGGCGACTGTGCAGAATCCACCCACATAGTGACTCAGAAGCCAACCGTTCAGCAGCTTGGCACCGTAGCTGTTAGACAAGGAAAGGTAGCTGGAATAAATGCTGCAGGAGGCTACGCGCTCTTCACAGGCGTTTTAGGCTCGGCGGTGACCCAGCTATATGACACCCAAGTAGGCGTAACAGGCTTAACAGAAGCCGCGGCCCAAAGAGCAAGAATAGAGACCGTTACAGGAACCATAACCTCAAAAACAAAGGCAGACTATTACCCCGGAGCCAAACCAATAAAAGTTAAGCTTGTAGTGGAAAAGGAGTCCCAACGCATAATAGGCGCCCAAATCATGGGCGGAGAAGAAGTCACCCAACGCATAAACGCAGTTTCATTCGCAATACAGAAACAAATGACCATACGCGAACTAGCCAAAGCAGACACAGCCTATGCGCCGCCCCTGTGCGAAACATGGGAACCACTAGTTTTAGCTGCAGAAATGGCCCTAATGAAACTCCGCTGAGCAAACTACTATTCCTTTTTCTCTTTCATTCTTTCAAATACGCATCGGAAAATTAATTAAGAAAACCATTTCAAAATTAATGCGTCGGTGATGTAGATGGCAATAAGAGTCGCCATAAACGGTTTTGGAAGAATTGGAAGACTTTTATACAGAGCAGCCATCGAAAGAAACGCAAACATAGACTTTGTGGCCATAAACGATGTAACAGACGCTAAAACCCTGGCGCATCTTCTAAAATATGATTCTGTGCATGGAAGATTCGACGCCGACGTCCAAGTCAAAGACAACAACCTCGTAGTGAATGGTAAAGAATTGAAAGTGTTGATGCAAAAAGATCCAGCCCAACTGCCATGGAAAGACCTAGATGTCTATTTGGCTGTGGAATCCACTGGACTATTCACAAAAAGGGAAGACGCCGCAAAACACTTGCAAGCAGGAGCCAAAAAAGTTTTGATATCCGCCCCAGCTGAAAACCCAGACATAACCATAGTTTTAGGCGTAAACCAAGACAAATATGACCACGCAAAACACAACATACTTTCAAACGCGTCTTGCACCACGAACTGCGTAGTGCCATGCGTCAAAGTATTGCATGAAAACTTCGGAGTGAAAGCAGGACTTATGACAACAGCCCACGCGTATACAAACGATCAGAGAATAATGGACCTTGTGCACAGAGATCTCCGAAGGGCAAGAGCCGGAGCAATAAATATAATACCCACAACCACAGGAGCAGCCAGAGCCTCAGCCCTAGTCTTTCCGGAGCTTAAGGGTAAAATCGATGGAATAGCCCTCCGCGTACCAGTTCCAAACGTTTCAATAGTGGACTTAACAGCAGTATTAGAGAAAGAGACAACAAAAGAGGAGGTTAACGCAGCCTTCAAGGAAGCCGCAGATGGCCCACTATGCGGCATAATGGCGTATACTGAAGAGCCCATAGTTTCAACAGACATAAACCACACCTCATATTCCGCTGTTGTCGACGGCCTCTCCACAATGGTTGTGGCTGGAAACCTAGTCAAAGTGCTTGCATGGTATGACAACGAGTGGGGCTTCTCCTGCAGAATGGTCGAACTCATAGAACTCATCGGCGAAAAGGCTGGTTTATAACAGCCAACGTGTAAAACTTAAAAACCCTTCCCCCTTCTATTTTTCTGTTCGCAGACAAGAAGGGAAAAGTATGGCTAAATATTTGACCTTAGACGACGTTAACGTAAAGAACAAATTAGTCCTTGTAAGAGTTGACTTTAACTCCCCAGTGGATCCGGAAACAAAAAAGGTATTGGACGATACGCGTATCAAAGCCCACGGCGAAACCACAATAAAAGAGCTGGCGGAAAAGGGCGCAAAAGTTGTAATATTGGCCCATCAGGGACGAAAGGGCGACCCAGACTTCATACCCTTAAAACAGCATGCGGAAATCCTCGGCAAAGTCCTCGGTAAACCAGTTAAATATGTGGATGATGTTTTCGGAGAAAAAGCCCAAAAAGCAGTAAAAGAGTTGAAAAGCGGCGAAATCCTAGTCCTAGACAATGTTAGAAACTTTGCAGGAGAAACAAAGGAAGGAACCCCAGAGGATCATGCGAAAACAGAACTTGTTAGGGCGTTAGCGCCTTTAGCAGACATATTCGTCAACGACGCGTTTGCAGCAGCCCACAGAGCTCACGTTTCCATGGTGGGCTTCACGGCAGTATTGCCAAGTGTTGCAGGACGCATAATGGAGAGAGAGCTTAAATCCCTAAGCCGAGTGTTGGAAAACCCTGAAAAGCCATGCGTTTACGTTCTTGGAGGGGCAAAGGCTGACGACTCCCTTGAAATCTCAAAATACGTGCTGGACAACAAAATAGCCGATTACGTGCTTACAGGCGGCGTTGTAGGCCACGTGTTCTTAGTCGCTAAAGGCGTTGACCTAGGTAAGCCAAACATGAAATTCTTAGAAGAGAAAAAACTGTTGGGTCTCGTGCCGGGAATAAAAGAGCTGATGCAGAAGTATCCAGAAAAAATTAAGGTTCCAGCAGACGTAGCCGTGGAAGTGGAAAAGAAGAGGAAAGAAGTCGCAGTTGAAAAGCTTCCAACAGACTATTCCATATTCGACATAGGCAAAAAAACAGTTGAAAACTACGCAAAAATCATACGCGACGCAAAATCAATAGTTGTAAGCGGACCCATGGGAGTATTTGAAAACAGCGAATTCGTTTACGGAACAAAAAGCATATTCGGGGAAATTGCAAATTCGAAGGCTTTCTCCCTTGCTGGAGGCGGCCACACGATTGCAGCCCTACAAGAACTGGGACTTTCAAATAAGATTTCCTACGTGAGCACAGCAGGCGGAGCGCTTATTGAGTTTCTCATGGGGAAGAAGCTTCCAGGCGTAATAGCATTAGAAAAGGCAGCTTCGCGTAAATCCTAAATTTTCCATTTCTTTTTATCTTCTTACGTGTGGGTTATTTTTTCAAGCAAGTCAACTACTTTGGCTTCTTCTTGTTCCTGCCTACGTTGAAGCATTTCATAAATCTGCAGTGTTTGCTCTGCAACTTTTCTCCATGTAAAATATTGTAATACGCGTTTTCTGCCGTTTTCACCCCATCTCTTAGCCCTAATAGGGTCACATAAGACTTCTTTTACGCCCCATGCAATGTCGGCGGGGTTTCCACCGTTAACGTGAACTCCGTTTTGGTCTGGTCCGAAATGGGCAACTTGCTCTCTGAAGCCTACAACTCCTTGCGCGCCTACAACTATGGGCCTTTCCATGGCCATGGCCTCTAGGCTTACTATGCCGAAGGGTTCGTAGGTGGATGGGAAAACACAAACATCGGCTGCTGCGTAATGCAGTATGCGTTCTTTTTCTGGTACGAACTCGAATCTGCAAACTACTTTGCTGCTTATTCCAAGCCTAATCGCAGCCTCAACTATGTCGCTTTGCTGTTCACCTTTTCCCAAAATAACAAGCTTAGTATTGGGATATTCTTCTAAAATCATGGGCATGGCTTGAACAAGGTTAATTACACCTTTAACCCATGTTAGTCTTCCAAGAAAGAGAATCATTTTTTCTTCTGGTTTTATGCCATATTTGCTGCGTATGGCTTCCACTTCTTCGGGCTTGCATTTTCGCGGGTTATAATGTTCAGGGTCAACGCCATTCCAAACGACGCTAATTTTGGATTTAGGCCAGCCATGTCTCACAAGGTCTTCTTGCATAGCGTGGCTTACGGTTATTATTCTGTCTGCCTTTTGTGCCATAGCCGATTCTAAATAGGAAACAACTTGGGAGCCTTGCCCTCCACTTCGGCCCCATTCAGTGCTGTGAACATGGAAAACCACAGGGACTGTTGTCTCGTTTTTTGTTATTATTCCGGCTATGCTGCTTAGCCAATCGTGCACGCAGACAACGTCATAGCAGCATCCTTCCTTCTTTAGCATGCTGTTAATGAATTTCGTCGCGCTCAGCACGTTGTAGATGAAAATGTCGTTGAACAGGCGGATGTTTGTTCCCCATTTCTTCAAATCGTCTATCACGAACATGGGGAAAACATTGCTTGCGTCGGCTATTAGGGGCCTGTGAACTTCGACGCCTTTAATGATTTCCCTTGTTTTTAGGTTTCCAGGGTTAAGCGTGAAAACTGTTACATCATTGCCCAAGGAAACAAATTGACGAGTGATGTACTCAGCGTAAGTGCCTAAACCGCCCACAAGTGCCGGCGGATATTCCCAGACAAAAAACCCAATTCGCAATTGAAGTCATCCAAAATCTAACATGGAATTTAATGCAGTTTAGAAAAGCTTTAGCTTTCTTTTAGGCTCTTCTTTAGGCTTTTCAACTGCGGGTTTTGGAAAAGTTGTGAGTTCTTCCTTAACCTGTTCTGGCTTAGGCGGTTCTGGCTTGATTTCCGGCGCAGGTTCAGGTTTTGGCTCTTCTTTCTTTTCAGGCGTAGGTGCAGGTGCTGGCGCTGGAGGCTGCTCCTTTTTTCTTGGCGGTTTTGGTTCATGTCTTTTCTCCATTGGTTTCTGCTCCTTCTCCGCTGGCTTTTCAGCGGGTCTAAAGGTAAAAATGGGTTGAAGGCGAAGACCCTTCTGGTCTCCAAGTTTTAGGTACTCCCACTCAAATAAGTCTATGCGCATTCCTTTCATGCTTTCAACAGCACGCCGCAAAGCATCAGAAAAGCTTGGCGCAATTAAAACCAGTCTCGGTTTCTCTTTGTCGTCGATTTTGTGCTTGTTGTACGTAGCCTTCAAGAAAGACTTAAACTTGTCCACATAGTCTAGGCTCTGCAATCCACTAAGCAGTATAGCATCGTCTTCGTTGACGTTTAACTGAAGTATAACAAGCTGTCCGTTACTGTCGTGGCATAAAATATCAAGGGTGGTCTTATCGTTAATTGGAACGTTGCTGCAAATCACTGTTAAACCCTTCTCAACTTGGTTTATTTCATTGATTACCAACTGCTCCAGTTGCTCATGTCCCTCAACGCTAATTTTTTCAATAGACAAACATTTCACCTTCGCATTAAGACAAAAGAGCATTAATAAGAAATAAATAAATTATGAATTCTAAATCCGAATCCAAAACCATAATTAAAACATAAATTTCAAGAAGAAAATTAGCAAACTAGAAATAACCTACAAACGATAAAAGGATTGAGGCTAATGCTTTGACAGAAATAGTTTTCGTATTCGAAGTTCACCAACCCCACAGATTAAGGAAAAACTACTTCTGGGAAAACAAAACTTTCAGACGCCTAAGAAAAGGGGAGCTCTTTGACTACTATTTTAACCACGAACTAGACAGAGAAATCTTTGAAAGGGCATGCAAAAAATGTTATTTTCCATCAAATCAAATACTGCTAGACATAATCGATGAACACAGAGGTGAGAAAAAGCAAGTTAAAGTTTCCTTTAGCATTTCTGGAGTTTTCCTAGAGCAGTGCGAAATGTTCAACAAAGACCTCTTGGAATCCTTTAAACAACTTGTCGAAACAGGTTGCGTAGAGCTTCTGGGGCAAACCTACTACCACTCCTTGGCAAGTCTTTACCCAGAACGGGAAGAATTCATTGAACAAGTAAAAATGCACCAGCAAACAGTCAAAGAGCTTTTGGGATATACGCCTAAAGTTTTTGAAAACACCGAACTGATATACAATAACGCCATAGCGAAAACCGCTGAAGAACTTGGCTACAAGGGAATATTCACCGAAGGCATCGAACGCATACTACATGGAAAATCGCCGAACTACCTGTATAAACCTAAAGGATGCACAAAAATCAAAGTTTTACTTCGGAATTATAAATTGACGGATGACATTGGGTTTAGATTTTCAGCCAGATGGTGGAGCGAATGGCCCCTAACAGCAGATAAATACGCAAGTTGGCTGGCAGCAACCCCTGGACAGTGCATAAACATTTTCCCAGACTACGAAACCTTCGGAGAACACCATTGGCCAGAAACAGGCATACATGATTTTTTGAAACATTTACCTAAGAAAATTTTGGAGTGGCACCACCTTAGCATGGCCACCCCTTCAGAAGTTATAGAGAAAAACACGCCAATAGGGGAAATTGATGTTCCAGAACTCGGAGGGACGATTTCATGGGCTGACTTAGAAAGGGACGCAAGCTGCTGGCTAGGAAACACTTTACAGTGGGCTTATTACACATCCTTTAGGAGGATTGAACCTCTCGTTAAGGAAACAGAGGACGAAGAGTTTTTGAGAGTTTGGCGTTATTTCCAGACAAGCGACCACTTATACTACATGTTTATGGGCGGCGGAGGACCAGGCGAAGTTCACTCCTATTTCAGTCCTTTCAACTCTCCAGCAGACGCCTACGTGACAGCCCAAGCGGCAATATTAGACTTTGAAAACAGGGTTAGGCTTGCAGCGGTAACAGCCAACGAGCCCTTCCTTTTCTACAAAGGTATTGGAAAAGAAAACTATACGGGGGTTATGGCTTGGAGCCTCAAAGGATTTTTGAAGGCTTTGAAAAATGTTGAACTGGAATCAATAGAGTTTCACAGCAGACGCGGAGACTTCGAAAAATGGGCAGAAGCCTCTTTACACGACAAAATTTTGGCTGAAGAATTCAAAAAAATTAGGCTTTCCGGGCTGAGGGGGCAAATGCTTCGAAAAGCCATCGTAAAGGTCGCAAGGGAAAGATTCAAACACTTACTCCCGCAAATCAAAACGGCAACCCAATACTTTTAAGCATACACGCCTTAACTTTACACAAGATTAAAATGTTTAGAACAGGGTGGATACTGTTTGAGGGAAGAACTTCCAATTTCGGAAAAGGTTTTGCAAGCCCTCCACAATTTATGTGCAACCGCTCCGGATTTAGCAAGGAAAAGCGAGGAACTTGCCCAGTTTCTACAGTTGGAGAAAGCGGAAATTGAAAGAATTCTAGACGGATATGGCTACGAAGGCTACGTTGAAAGCTTTGCAGACAACAACGGGAGAAAATGGTACTATCTCACTGGAAGAGGAATAATTAAGGTCTGCGCGCTCTTCACCTAACTGGCGATAGCTAATGCGTGTTATAATTTTCTCTTGGGAGTTCCCGCCAAGAATTGTTGGCCAACTTGCAGACTACGTAAGAGAATTGGCATTGCAACTCGCCAAACACAAAGTGGAAACTCATGTGGTTACATACCATGATTACTTAACTGGCGAATTTATAGAAAATGGAGGAATTAAAACCCATAGAGTGAATAATCCTGTAAAAACGCACATAAGCGTCCTTACTTGGGTTCTTACATTAAACCAAGAAGTTGAAAGAGCAGCAGCTAACATATATTATGGCGCGAACAAGCAGTTGGATTTGATAGATGTGCATGAGTGGCATTTTATTCCAGCTGCTGTAACGCTCAAAAAAGCACTTGGCATACCTTTCATCTACTCCGTTGAAAGTTTGGAAGACCACCGCTCCCATGGGGCAAACTCCCCCTTTAACATGGCGATTAAAAGTATTGAATGGCTAGGCATGTATGAAGCACAAAAGATAGTTGTGAAGTCGGAATGGATGGCAAGCGAGACAGTTAGGGAATACAAGGTTCCGTTAGAAAAAATAAAGGTCATACAGCCTAAATCTGCAACTTGGCTTAAAACAATTTTAGAAACCTACAAAAGCCTACTTGGGAAGCTGGTTCCAGATGCCTCATGAGCTAAAAGTTATGATGCTTACATGGGAGTTTCCGCCAAGGATCATTGGAGGGATATCTCCCCATATTTATTATCTATCAAAAAGCCTTGCAAAGAACAATGCCAAGGTTTACGTTGTAACATGTGATTTTCCAGGTGCACCAGAACATGAAACTTTGGACGGTGTTGAAGTTTACAGAATAGACTCTTATAAAAATCCTTCTCCAGATTTTGCAAGCTGGGTTTACCTAATGAATATGAATATGCAGAAGGAGGCGGCTGCTATTGTTAACCGCCTAGGCGAAGTGGACATTTTTCATGCCCATGACTGGCTTGTAGCAACTGCAAGCATAGGCTTAAAACACGTTTTTAGAAAGCCCCTCATTGTTACAATTCACTCAACGGAAATTGGACGAAGAAATGGGCTTCACTCCGACTATGAGAAAATGATTCACGAAACAGAGGCGTGGCTGACATACGAAGCCTGGAGGGTTATTTGCTGCAGCAACTACATGATTTCCCATGTTAAATGGGCTTTTGGACTTCCAGAAGACAAACTAGTCATGATTCCCAACGGCGTGGACGTTAAAGAATACGAGAAAGACGTAAACGTTGATTTAAACAGTTTTCGAAGGAGGTTTGCTTTACCTGAAGAAAAAATCGTACTTTTCGTTGGAAGACTAGTGTATGAGAAGGGTATTCACGTGCTCATAAACGCCGTACCCAAAATTTTGGATAAAGTGAACGCGAAATTCGTTATAGTGGGAAGCGGCTACATGAAAGAATCCCTTTCAGAAATTGTTAGAAAAATGGGTCTAGCCCACAAGGTTATGTTCACAGGCTTTTTAGACGACGAAACCTTGAGAAAACTGCAGAAATGCGCAGACGTCTCCGTTGTTCCATCGCTCTTTGAACCCTTTGGAATAGTTGCCCTTGAAGCCATGGCTGCAAAAAGCCCAGTAGTAGTTTCAGACAGCGGCGGTTTATCAGAAATCGTTGAACACGACATAACAGGCGTTAAGGTTTACCCAGATAATCCGGACTCTCTCACATGGGGGGTTACAAGGGTATTGCTCGACGAGAAATACGCAAACTGGCTTAGGGAAAACGCCTACAAAAAAGTTAAGGAAAATTTCAGCTGGGAAAAGATAAGCCAACAGACAAAAAATGTTTACAAGAACGTTTTAAATGAATATTCAAAGAGTTTTTGGGCTTAACAGTTTATGGATAAGTGATCTTAATCGCTTTGTTGGGACAAGCATCTGCACATTTTAGGCAGTAAATGCACTCTGGATCGCTGAATTTTTCCCATGGAAGATCTAATATGCGAACTCGCATAGGACATGCCTTAACACATTCGCGGCATTCGCCCTTAACGCATTTCACAAGGTCTCTACGCAGACCAATAAAGCTGAACTTATTTAGGATTGCCATTATTGCTCCGTGGGGACATAGATACCTACACCATCCCCTTGGAACATAAACCGCTAAAACGAGAATTCCAGCCAAGATAAATAGTTGAACCCAAAAGAGAGCAGGCAAAAACAAGATTCCGTATAACGCTTCTGAAACCGTTTTTTCTGTAACCGCTGCAGAAAAGCCTTGCACCATTTTGGGCAGCGTTGCAAACAGTGTTTCCGCCGGGCTAATTACAGTGAACGGAGCATAAGCAAAAATGCCAAACGCCTTTTCATAGTTTCCGTAAACTCTGAGGAGTTTAGATGCGGAAAAAGTTGAACTAATTAACAAGACAATGCCCAATAAAAAGTATTTCAAATAGGTCATGCTTTCATGGGTTTTAGGTGAAATCTCCATTTTCTTAACTTTAATAAAGTCTATCAAGTCTTGGATGAACCCAAATGGGCAAACCCAACCGCAGAGAGACTTGCCTATTAAGATACCAAATATGAGAAATGAAGCCACTGCAAGCCATGGGAAAAAAGTGGCACCAGACTGCATAGACCAACCACTAAGCATAAGTTGTGCAGCGGTGAAGGCGTCTCCCACAATGTTTTGTTTAAAACCCCAAGTCCATAAGACTGGCAGCAAAATCGGTAAAGAACTAAAGTTAAAGATTAAAGCGCTGAACAAAAGAAACGACACGAACTGAACTATTCTGCGAGGGGTGTTAAATTTAAGTAATTTCAGGTTGATTTTGGTTTTCAACTGTTTCGCCACTTTTATGGATTATTTAAAGGTCTAGGTTATTTATCTTCCGATGACTTTGACGTTTTCCACGAGAATCCATGGCGCAACAAGTGGTCCCACTTTTCTCTCGTTATTGGCTAAGGCTGAAACATTTTTCATCATCTGAAAAACGTTGCCGGCAAGCATGGCGCCCTTTGCTGCATGAACGATTTCGCCATCCTTAATTTTCCATGCTGGAGAAGCCACAACAGAGAATTCTCCGCTAGCTGGATTGCTGCTATGAGCCCCCTGCAATGAATAGACTAAAAGCCCTTCGTCACTTTTTCCAATAAGCTCTTCAAGAGACTTCTTCCCAGGGATAATGTGAAAGTTTGTGGGCTCAACGTTAGGTGTGGATAAATAGCCAGCTCTGAAAGCGTTCCCTGTGCTTTCCTTTCCCTCTTTTCTCGCAGTGTAATTGTCATAAATGAAATTGCGGAGAACTCCCTTCTCTATTAAAAGTGTTTTCTGCTGGGGCACTCCTTCCCCATCAAACTTCCAAGTACGGAGTCCGCCGTCAAACAAACCATCATCGTAGATTGTAACGTTTTCTGAAGCAACTTTTTCGCCTATTTTGCCTTGAAGGGCGGATTGATTTCGCTGCACATAGTCTGCTTTAACAGCATTCATCAAAGTATAATAGAGGAGCTGTTGCAGGGCAAAATGAGTAAGAACAACTTTCATGCTTTTTGTTTCCACTTTTTTGGATTTCAAACTTGAAACTGCAAGTTTTGCAGCTTCTTCGCCAACCCATTCAGGATCTATTTTGAAACGCCTTTCAATGTTGAATTCAAAGCAAATAGGAGTTACTTCTCCTTTTTCACGGGCGATGGTTGCTAGGCTGCACTCGATAATTGTCCCATGGTCAAAGTCTACAACACCATTGGAGTTTGCAACAGCCCTAGACAAATAGGAAGCGCCAACTCCGCCCTCTATGGGGAAGACTCGCCTATCAGTTTTTTCAGCGGTTTCCAGCATAACAGAGGCTGTTTTTACCAAATCATCAGCGGAGAGCTCCAAAATGCCGTTATCAAAGGTATTTTTAACATGGGAAAAAGGTTTTTTCAGCGGGAACCCCTGCCAATCCTTGTCCGGCTTGCTGGCCCTTGCAGATTTTAAAGCTTTCAAAGTGGTTTCTTCGACAGCCCCTTCGTCTCTGAGTACATTTGTGTATGCAAAGCCCATTGCGCTTTTAACTATTGTTCGGACACCTATTCCTTGGTCGATTATGCGAGAGCTCTTTGCAATTTGTCCTCTTTCAATGGCTATTGTTGTTGTGAAACCTTGATAAATGAAGGCTTCTGCTTCGTCAGCACCCTTTTTAACAGCCAAGTCCACTGTAGCCTCAGCTAGGCTTAGCGTTTCTTCTTCTTTAAGCGCCACCACCCACAAGCACCTCTTTCACTCTAATGTGGGGGCCACCGTCGCAGACAAAAGCTGTTTGGCCTTTCCCACATCTTCCAGGACAAAGTTCAAAATCCTCGCCCACAGCATCCACTTTATAAAGCGTTTCAAGGGTGTTCCCGCTTATGGAAGCATTACGCACGGGTTCGCAGACTTCGCCTTTAACTATTTCATAAGCTTCCTGAACGCCAACTTGAAAAGTGCCATCCAAGTTCGCTTCGCCTCCCCTGAAACTTTTAAAATAATACCCAAACTTTATGTCTTCAACAAGCTCTTCAAAGGAATAGTCTTTTGGCTCCATGAAGGTGTTGCGCATGCGAATTATAGGCTCAACTCGAAAGTCTTCAGCTCTTGCATTGCCCGTAGGCTCTACATTAAACTTGCTGGCGGTTTCACGGTTATGCATAAGTCCAACAACAACCCCGTCCCTTACGAGGAGGGTCTTCTGGGCTGGAACACCCTCATCATCATACTTAAAGGAACCGAAAGCCCCCTCCACGGTCCCGTCATCATAAAGGGTTACAATGTCTGAAGCAATCTTTTTACCAAACTTATCCATTAAAACGGAACCGGACAAGGTGAGATCAGCCTCAGCCAAATGACCGAAAGCTTCATGGACGAAGACCCCCACAACGTTTGGTCCCAGCACTGCCTTAAATTTTCCACCTTTTGGAGTTTTCGCCTTTAACTGTTCTACAGCCCTTTTCGCAACTTTCTCTCCCACAACTTCTGGGGTTTCAATGTCAAAAACTTCATAGCCTGCTGTTGAGCCTATTTCTTCACGGCTGAAGGTTAGGACGTCAGCTTCTTTCGCCGTGGCAGTTATTCTTGACCATATATAGAGCTTATCCTGCTCTATGTAAGTGCCCTCGTTATTCATGAAGTAGCTGGTTCCAACAAGGTCAAGATAATCTAAGGTGCAGCTTTTTACGCGTTGGTCATGGCTTAAAATCGTTTTAGCAATGGCTGAAGTTGTGGTTATCTTGTCTTCTATAGAAATTTGTGAGGGGTTCTTGCGTGGTTTTGCTAAAACTTTATCTTCAAAGGTCTTGCCTTTAGCGAGTTTTATTTGAGTTTTAAGCCTCAAACTGGCGGCTTTAGCCATTTTACAAGCGTCTGAAAGAGCGTTGCTTAAAGTTTCAAGGTTGAATGTTCCAACGGAGGCGAAGCCCCATGCGCCGTCTACAAGAACCCGTAAAGCTGCACCGTTTTCAATGCCTTCTTTTGCAGCCTCAACTCTCTCCTCCTTAAGCGTAAGCATGGTTTTGAACAGCTTTTGCGCGCGTATTTCCACATACTCGGCGCCGAATTTCTGGGTCGCTACATCCATAACCCTTATCAAAAGGTCCTTCAACTTCCTTCCTCACAATACAAGTTTGAGGAATTTATTTCGGCGGAGAAGCTAATAAAAATTATCACATTAGAACAAAGAATTTTGAATAGGTAAAAGAAAGATAAAGCTAAGTTTTCCGCATAAGCAAACGCACATGGTTAGCGAAATCGTGCTCCTCTATCCGCTCCAACTCCAGTCTGCGGAGCAACCCATAGCTAGAGTAAATGTCTTCCAGAATTTTGCGTTCAACAACGTAGGCGCCGGACTTCAAAAAATCTTCAAGTCCCTTTGCGAATAACTCAACCTTTTCCCCTATTTCATCACCTTTAACAGAATAATTCCTTTCTAGGTAATGGTAGATTAGGCGTGTGGCTTCCTCTCCAAATATTTGCCTTAAAACTCGATCCACTACTTTAGAAACTTTGTCGTTTTCTTTTTCTTTACGGGTTTGTTGAGTTACTTCTGTAATAGGTTTCATGACCATCAAACTTATCGTGCGTATTGCTACTTAATAAATCTTCGCGCACACACGTTCAACACATAAACACAAGAAAAACATGAAAAATCAAATTATATGAAGTCTGTAATATTCAACTGTTGAACTCTCTCCGGCGCAGTTTTCGTCCCAAAAGACTCTTCAAAAATTATGGGGCGCCCGTAGACTCCGTCATATCCAGGTATGACTCTTATCCTGTTTTCTCTGACTTTGACTATTGCCTCAGCAATTCTTTTATCAACCACCTCTTCCAGTTTTTCTTTTGAAACTTCAATTAACACAGTATATTCGTCTCCAAATTTTTCGACGAGCTTGTTATAAAGGTCCCACACCTGCTGAGTTGAGGGGGTTTCAACGCCTAAGGCCGTTGCAATAATTTCTGAAAGGGGAAGCAAGTGCATATAGCCTATGGCGTTTTCCGGCTTGAAGTCAGCTGGGCGGTCGGCGAGTTCCTCAACGCGTTGTTCTACGCCTTTTGTCAGCTTTTTGCGGCAGACTGGGCAAATGTTTCCGAGTTTTATGGCTTCTCTTGGGGAAAGGGAAACGTGGCAGTTTCTGTGGCCTGTCCAATGGTATTTTCCGTAGGCTGGATCCGTTTCCACTGTGAATTTGAATTTTTCTTTGTCTTTACCGCGGATAGCGTCCACAATCTCTTGGTAGCTTAACTTTTTCAGTTCGAAGACGTTAGCTTCGCGTCCCATACGCCAAGGCCAAAAACTATGGCTGTCGCTGTTCGAAACCAATGTGAACTTATCTAGTTTGCTTAGGCGCCAGTTCATAGGCGGATCCGAAGAAAGCCCAGTTTCCAACGCATGAATATGTTTGGTCATGTCTTGATAACAGTCTTCTACAGTGTCAAAGCCGCTGAAGGCGCCGAAAATGCTGAACCAAGGCGTCCAAGCGTGGGCTGGAAAAACCATGTTTTTGTTTGAAACTTCCATCACTTCTTCAACCAGTTGGGGGGCGCTCATGTTTAATGTGGGTCTGCCGTCAACAGTCAAGTCGCCGTACTTGGCGAGTCTTTCGTTGATTTGAACAGCCGTTTCCATAGTTGGCGTCAATATGACATGGTGGACTTTCTTGATGCTGTTTTCAAAAGTGAACATAGTGCTTACTTCAGTTGTTATCATAAAATAGACTGGCGATTCAGGGTTTTTGGCGGTTTTATACAGCCTTGTTTCTGGCTCTTGGATAAGCATCTCTTGCATTTCCTTAAGCCATTTGGGGTGAGTGAAGTCTCCCGTGCCAACAAGGGTTAAGCCTTTAATTTTCGCGAAACGCGCAATCTCTTCAATGCACATGCTTTGGCTTGTGGCCCGACTGTAACGCCCATGAATGTGAAGGTCAGCTATCACTCTCAATGTTTCAACCACCTTGCTCTTTTTTAGCAATATATTTTTCAAAAATTTTCTCCCAGTCCATCCTAAACATAATGATGAAAATTATTACTAGTAGGGCTAATGCAATGACCATGCCGATCAACGCGGATACCCAATCGCTTTCCACTCCGAAAATTTGTTGTATAATTTCTCTGATGGGGCCGGCGCTGTAAACTATAATTAGGCTCATGCAGAGCTTTCCAATAAGGGCAAATATTAAGGCTTTCAAAAGACTGTAACGCATTACGCCTAGGGGTATAAAGATTAAGTCGTCTGGAAGGGGTAGCAAAGCAAATAGGAATATAGTCACTGGCCCGAATTTTCCGAAAACTTTCAGAAAGAAATCCATTTTACGTTTCCTTTTTTCGCCTATAATTTTTCTGCCGCCTAAACCGAGCATATATCCTGAAAATTCTCCAAGGGCTGAGCCGACGCCAGAGGCTAACGCAATTAGAAGAGGGTTAAAGGTTCCAACATAGCCTAGGGTGAACAGTATTACGGTGTAGGGGATCGGGAAGAAAATGGACATAGAGCCCAATAGACTCATGAGAAAAACGCCGAAATAACCATATTGCACAGAAAAGTTTTGCATCCACTCGACAAACTGTTGTAGTGCGTTATCAATAGCCAACTTTTAACCTCTCTCCTTCTTACTAGTTCCAGCCTTAAAGAACTTACTATAAACATTAAATGTACAAAGCATAAATGCTGAAAGAAGGCATAAACGTAAAGACATGTCTAAATGGCATATATCTATTTTGTATAGAAAATGTAAATTAACGACTTCGTCACTAATTTTTCTGAGGTGTCCTTTAAGTGAGCGAAGTGATAGTTGTTACCACTCCTGGATTGCCTGGGTACGAAATTGTCAAGGTTTTGGGGCCTGTCCATGGGTTAACGGTTCGAACAAGGGGTGTTGGCGGAAAATTTATTGCTGGAATCGAGGGAATCATAGGCGGCGAAGTTACTGCTTACACTTCGGAGTGTGAAAAAGCCAGAGGGGAATCTTTGAAGAGGCTTATTGAAAACGCTAAAATAATGGGTGCAAACGCCGTGGTAGGCGCAGATTTTGAAACTAGCGACATCCTTCAAGGAACAGCCACAGTTTTCGCAGCCTATGGCACGGCGGTTATAGCAAAACCAGTTGAGAAAAAAGAGTAGGCTTCACCTAAAACACTTCCACTTTTTCCTCAGTAATCCCTTCAACTCATTAATTACGTCTTCAACTTTGCGCCTACAATAGGGCGGCTCCACAGGCGCTGCATAAGGCTCTTTCACATTTATTTCATTTAAACCCACCACCCCAGCTGCAAGGGCGTACCAGCAAAGGGGCAAAACCTTCGGGTTATAACCGCTTCCAATCATCAAAACAAGCTTTCCACCGCATACATTGTCAGCTGTTTCCCTAATTAAACGAGATAGCGCAAAGAAGCCTTTCATTGTAAGCCTCAAGTTTCCAAGGGTGTCCGCAAAGTGCGCGTCGCTTCCTCCATTAGCGATAATTATCTCTGGCTTAAACTCTTCAACTAACGGAACGAAAATTTCCTTCAAAGCGTAAAGGTATGTGTCGTCGCTTGTTCCAGGAGGCAAAGGCACATTTACATTATGGCCTTCACCCTCACCTTCGCCAATTTCCCAGGTAAATCCCCTTCCAGGATAAATGGTGCGGGGGTCTTGGTGTATGGAGATAAAAAGCACACTCGGATCGCTATAATAAATATCGCTTGTGCCGTTTCCAAAGTGAACATCATAATCCAATATTAGAAACCGCTTTACATTTTCTTCAGTTCTCAAATGTTCAACCGCCACGGCTATGTCGTTGAATAGGCAGAAACCGCCTCCATAGTTCCTTCCAGCATGATGGTAACCGCCACCAATGGAAATTGCGCTTCTCGCTTTTCTACTAGCAACTGCTCTGCCACATTCAATGGAACCGCCAATAATGAGCAGTGCTGCCTCAAGAATCTCCGGGGATACCGGGGTTTCCATGTCGTAAGGTTTCCTTTTCTCGGCTAAGTGAAAGATTAAATTAACGTAATCCTTGTCATGAACCCGTAATAGCTCCTCTTTCGCTGCGGGTTTGGGTTCCACAATAACCAAATTTTGAGTGTCAAACAATCCTTGCTCTCTAAAAAAGCTCATAGCATTCGCGAATCTATCTCCTCTAAATGGATGATCTTCCCCCAAATCATACCGCCCAAACTTCTCATGAAAGGTCATTAATACATTTTCGCCCAAAACTGCCCTCTCCAACAAATTAGGAGGTGTTAAAAGTATAAAATCTTTGATATGTTATTAAACTGGTTTTGGAATAGAAAAAGAAAAAGGGTTTTGCTGGTTTTTAACTTTCCTTGTTTATTTCTTCAGGTGGAGTTTCTACCTGTGACGTTTCCAACGGAGGTGTTTCTGCTGGGGGTGCTTCTGGTGAGGGAGATTCTACAGGCGTTACTGTTTCTTGGGGCGCCTCACTTAACTCTTGGGTTTCAGTTTTCGCTTCTACTTCCGTAACTTCAAGTTTGCTAGATCCTATATTTTCTGTGCTTTCTGGAGGCTTTGTTTCCACTTCCTCGTGTACTGCTAGGCTTTCTGAAACTTGCGGGACATTCATAATTTTGTTAACAGTTTCTTTTATTGAATCTAACTCTTGCCTAGCAGTTTCAAGTCCAATGGACAAAAGAGCCATCTCCCGTTGATAGATTTCTTCCTCTATTTCCCCGCCTACATGATGGATTTCAAAGTTTGCAAGTAATCTTTCCAAGACCTTAATGTATTCTTCCAGTTCCTTTATTTTCGTGTTCATTTTGTCCAGCAGAGCGCTCTTCTGCCTTTCAATTTCTGCAATGGTCTCATCCACCTCTTTGTTAAATAGGTCAAATGTAGACTGCGATATTTTGCCGTTGCTGACCAAATTGTTCAAGGCTTGTTTCTTCTTCATTGCAATCTCATATTCTTCGTTTATTTTGTCAAAATAGCTTTTCCACGAAGTCAATTTTCCTACACCACCAATTTTCAAGAGCAAATTAAGAAGATAATATTTATTAATATGCAGATATACTTCTGGCTGTTAAAAACGGCAGTTTTTGCCTATTTAAGTGAAAATTTCCTTTAAAACAAAAGTTTAACAAGCGTTTAATATTGTCTAAATTTTGAGAGATTTATTAACCAAAATCTTAAGTCTTAGAAGATATGTCTTAACTGGGAGATGTCGAAAGTTTAAACTTATTTTAGTTTGTTTCTACTTCGAATTCAGAATTAGAATAAAATTTAAATATTTATATCTAACCTAAAATGTTAAAATGTGAATAAATATGGCTGCGCTAACGATAATCGTTGGCGGTGGAAAATTGGAAGGAAAAATATTAAGAAAAATGCATGAAAGGATAATAAAAAATTTTATGGACATAATAATTCTCGCAGAGCTTAGAAACGGGCCCATGAGCGGCTACGACGTAATTTCCTTCATCCATAATAAATTCCACCTCCTGGTAAGCTCAGGCACAGTTTATTCTCTCCTCTACTCTTTAGAAAGAAACGGCCTAATCGAAGGAACGTGGAACGAAAGAAAAAGGGTCTACAAACTTACCGATAAGGGCGCAAAAACAATAGAAACGATCCTAAGCGCAAACGACAAAATCAAAAACTTCATAACAGCCCTTCTCAAAGTCCAATCATCACCCTAAGCTTTTTAAACGTGCATCGAAACCCTAAAAAGCACCTTTCTAAATTTTCTCTAAAAGCGGAAACCATAAAAGGGCCCGTAGCTCAGTAAGGATAGAGCACCGGGCTTTTAAGCAGCAAAGCCAAGAAACCCGGGGGTCACGGGTTCAATTCCCGTCGGGCCCGCTTTATTCCCTTAAAAACCCTTAGGCGGAGTATTGTGTGTACCGGGCAAGTTTTCTTTGGGCTCTATCTTTTATAAAAGAAAACGCCAGTGAACTATTTTCGTCCTTCGATGTAAAAGGTCTAGAAATGGAAATGTGAGAACCTTCTCCTTTCCCTTCTAGGGCTAAACAGTATTAGCTCGGAATCTTTATAAAATTTTATTGTTTCCATCGGCATATATCCTCTTCCAAAATATGCTTACATTTGCACTTATTCCCATGGGGAAATTTAGCTTTTAGCTCCAGTAGCAGAAAGTGTTATATGAGAAGGCGGGTCATGTTCGAGGAGATTGCTTCCGGTGCTGTTAAAATGTTGATACTGTTTTTCTGGATTACAATAGTCTTCGCCATAATTTGGGGAGCCCTCTGGCTTAAAGCATATAAAAAGGAATGAAAAGGAAAAATGCAAAGCTTCAGAAAAGGATAAATTCCTATTCTCTTCTCTAGAAATCTTGTTCGGGCGGTAGCTCAGCTTGGTAGAGCTTCCGAGCCAGCGTGGAATAAGCCAAACTGGCGGAGACGCTGTAGACGCCCACCCATGGTGGGCGCCACCCAGCCTACCAAGCGTACACGCGTAGTGCAGAAACCGGAGTGTCGCAGGTTCAAATCCTGCCCGCCCGACCACTTTTGCAGTTTTTGTTTGTTAAGCTTTTATGGGCTTTATTTTTCGGAAAACCGAAATCGAAGCTGATTTTCAGAAGGGGATGTTCATAAAACTTTTATAGGTAATGTTGGTGTGAAATAATAGCTTGAAGGTTAAGGGTTTAAGGTGCTATGATGGAGCCTAGCAAGAAGCCTTTGAATGTTCTTGTTAAACAGTTGAATGCAAATATTGCTGTTGTGCTTAAGAATGGCTGTGAGTATAAGGGGAAGATGGTTAAGTGTGACGGCCACATGAATATTCTTTTGGAAGGCGCCACGGAGTGTAGGGACGACCAGTTGGTGGCCAATTATGGGAATGTTTTGCTGCGAGGAAACAATATTCTCTACATAGTTTTAGACGCGCTTAAAAAGTAGGCATTTTCCCTTTTCCAGTCACGTAGGCTAAGGCTTCACCTGTGTCGGCCTCTAGTAGGCGTTTGCGTTTGAAAAAATTCAGAACATTTTCCACATCCCGTTTTAAGAGCTGCTGGGCGTTTGGGTGTTCGCGGGTTACATATTGGGGCCAGTCGATTATTAGGATATGCATGTCTGGTTTTAGTATTATGTTGTATTCGCTTAGGTCTGCGTGAACAACTCCCGCTTTTAAGTAGGCTTTTCGGATGTTGCGCAAAATTTCCCGTAAAACTTTTTCTGGTTTTGGAATTTCCCGCCATTCGGCGAGTTCTGCGCCTTCTATGGCACCCATGGCTATGGCGTGGCGGTTTTGGCTTACGGGTTTTGGTACTGCTACGCCTTTTGGGAAAACCAGTTTTAAGGCTTCAAACTCTTTTTCAGCGGCTTTTCTTGATTGGCGAAGCCAACTGACACGTTCTGCGGTGTAGCCTCTTTTTCGGATGGTTTGGCGGAAGCTTATTCGGCCGAGTCTATGAAATTTTATGGCTATACGTTCGTTGTTTGGCGTTAAAGCGTCGTAGACATCGGCTTCTTTGCCCACGCCTAGGGGCTTGCCGAAGGCTTCCACCACTCCAGTTTTGACGAAGGCGTTTATGGCGAGGCAGTCGTATCCCGCATAGTTCAACATATATCCCAGATAAGGCTCTTTTGTCTGGCGTATTAGGCGAAGTTTATGAAGCTTGCCCAGCCTAAAATCCACTTTTTCCTCGCTTAATTTTGAAAATTTAACAATTAGTTCTTTTGGGACGAACTCGTGTTTTTCCATGGCGGCTTCAATTATCTGCAGTATCCGTATGTCTTCCTTTTCCAAGTTTTTGAACGCTTGAACTGCCATTTCAGCCGAAGACATCTAAACCTAAATAGTGAATTTTTGTTAATAAGCTGTGGCGTTGGCTTGCTTGGGCTTGCGTTTTCTTCATATTTTTGGTTGACACAACAGCCAATAGCAGACCCTCCCCTCTAGATTTTCAGAATTCCAATTTAAACCATGACGTTACTTTATTCGTAGGTGTTCCACTTCCTCTTTGCTTGGTCTGTCCACAAAGAGAATTTTTTCAAGTTTTTCTCTGCCGTATTTCACCGTGACTTTTCCTGTTTTCTGATCTGAGTAGTAAGCTGTTAGTTGTGCGGCTTTTTCTATAGCTTCTTTCGTTTTTAGGCCTTGCAAAAGCGTTATGGGGCTTCCGTAGCCTTGGGCTTCAAAGTAAAAGTCGTTTTCTGCTTTAAGCTTAAGCAAAAGCCGGTTTTCCTGCTCATTTCTTCCAACAATTATCTTGTTTGCGCCGAGTCTGAAGTGTCTTCCAACCCGTAAAAGCTCCAAATCCCTCATGGAAACCCGTTTTTTATGCGCTAATAAATCCCTTAGCTTGCTGCTGAACTCCTTATACGTGAGCAAACATCCCCCCGAAGGCCACTCGTAATCCGTTATGCCAAACTCTTTTGCAAGGGCAATCTGCCTTTTACGCGACCTTCCACGAATATCCAAAAGCCTATTCCTGTCCACAAATCCCCTTTTTTCAGCTTCTGTTTCTGGTAGAAGCTTAGCCGACAGCGGCCTCAAAACTTTGCCTTTTAAACCAGCTTCTTCCTCAATAAGCCTTAAGGCTTTCATGTGTTGGGACATGGGACGTTCGCCTAGGACTTCGCCGGTGAAAATGAACTGGGCGCCTATACTTTTCGCGTGCTTCTTCGCCTTTTTAAGCATGAGTATTTTGCAGTCTATGCATGGGTTCATGTTTTTTCCATAGCCATGCTTGGGTCTCCTAACAATCTTCAAGTAGTCGCTGCCCAAAAATACAGTTTTAAGGGGTATGCCCAACTTTTTGGCTGCTTCCGCCGCCGAGTTTTCGCCTTTTTTGCATGCGCCGAAGGGCGTGACAAAGTTTATGGCTTCAACGTTTATGCCCTGATCTAGAATTAGTTTTACGGCTAGGGTGCTGTCTAATCCTCCGGAGAAGAGGACTAAAGCTTTAACCTTCGCCTTTTCTGCCATCTTATCGTTTTAATGGTGCGTACGCCTTTATTTAAACAAAACGCAGAAGACGATAAGCGTTTTAGGTTCGGTAGCCGCCAAAGCTTACTACCAAAAATACGGCGTACATGAAAAGCAACATTGCAGCTTCTCTCCAACTTATCTTCCCACCGGACAAGAAATACCAAAGCAGCAAGTTCGTTATAAGCGAAAATAGTATTGGATTTGTGAACGGAGTAATGTCTTCTCTTATTGGCGAGCCTATTAGGGCTACACCAAGGATGAGGGTTATGTTCGTGAAACAGCTTCCAACAATATTACCTAAGGCCAATTCCAAATGGCCCTTAATAGCCGACTTTAAGGTGTTTGCAAATTCTGGAAGACTGGTTCCAAAAGCCACTATTGTAGCGCCTAAAACAACTTGAGGCACCCCGATAAGCGTGGCAATATAGGTGGCGGAGTCCACTATGAAATTGGCGCTTGCCACCACTATAAGGGCGCCTAAAACTGCTAAAAACGTGTAGCGTTTCAATTTCGAGCGTTCCTCTCCGAGGCTTCCTTCATTTTTTGTATGCTTTATTTTTGCTAGTCTAAAAATGTAGAATATGAAAATTCCTATGAGGAGTATTCCTATAAATCTGCTTGCGTATCCTATGTAGAGAAGCGTCAACGGGACTATCGAAGCGATGAAAAGGCCGAAATAAAGCGTTCCCACCTCTTCCTCAGCTAAAAGAGGCACTATTTTTAAACGGTCTGTGCTTTTCATGGACACAATAAAAAAACCTGCACCCAATATTAGGCAAATGTTCGCGATATTGGAACCCAAAACGTTTCCAACAGCTATTCCAATACCTTCTCCTAAAACTGCAGCAAAAACAGAAACACTGAGTTCAGGAAGGGTAGTGACTAAGGCAATTAGAATGAAGCCAATAGTTGTTTTTCCGAAGCCGCTTATTTCTGAAACTTTAACCGCGTTGTTAATCGTCAACTCGCTTGCCCGATCAAGGATAACTAGTGAGACTAAAAGAACAAGCACGTTGCCGAGCAGTCCCCATTCCTCAAACAAGGCAAGCCCTCCTTCCGCTTAATCCAAAAGGATTACTTATTAAAATATTTCCTTCAAAGATTTTGAAAAAGAGGATAAAGCAAAAATTGTTTGCCGACATAACCCTATCTATGGCTCAATATGAGTTAATCTTTCTTGGAACAGGTGGCGGAAGATTCGCAACACTCACGCAGAAGAGGCGCACCGCTGGAATACGTATAATAGGCGAAGATTTAAACCTACACCTAGACCCTGGACCAGGCGCGCTGGTTTATTCCATAAGCGAAGGATTAGACCCGCAGAAGCTTAACGCAGTTTTTGTTTCCCACTGCCATCCAGACCATTACACAGACGCTGAAGTCTTAATCGAAGCCATGACCAGAGGCATGACGAAAAAGCGTGGGGTGCTCGCCGCAGCAAAAAGCGTTTTGAAGGGAAGCAGCATATGCGAACCCTCCATTTCCAAGTACCATCAGCAAATGCCCGAAAAAGTGGTTGAAGCGGTACCGAACCTAAAATTTCAGGTGGCAAACATGGGCGTATCCGTTACGGAGGCGAGGCACACGGATCCAGACGCGGTTGGCTTCAGATTTGAAACCAGAGAATACGGCGATTTTGCCTACACAAGCGACACAGAATACTTTGAAGGCATAGGAAAATACTATGAAGGCGTTAGGCTTCTCATGCTCTGCGTTATGCGCCCCGCTGGAAAACCCTGGAAAGGACACATGACCACAGAGGATGCAGTAAAAATAGTTGAAGAAGCCCATCCAGAACAAGCCATCTTAACCCATCTGGGAATGCAAATGATATTCCAGGGGCCAGCGAAAGAGGCGAAGCTAATTGAGCAGAAGACTAGAGTAGCGACAACAGCCGCTCTAGACGGAATGCGCATAAGCTTCGGAGAAACCATAAAAATCCAAGTGAAAAGCGCAAAAACCCAGCGAGAATTAAACCAATTCTTTTAAAAGCTTAAAGGCTCAAATACATTTTTCAGCATAAAAAGGAAGCCTAAGAAATGAGAATAATCATTCGTTTAGGCGGTTCCGTTGTCGCCACACCCATCAACACAAGCCTCATAGGAAAGTATGTGGAAATCCTTAAAGAACTAAAGACGAAAGGACATGAAGTGGTTGTCGTCGTGGGTGGTGGAGCCCTAGCCAGAGACTTCATAAAAATTGCAAAAGAATTAGGGCTTGAAGAGAAAGACCAAGATGATTTGGCGATTTCTGTTTCAAGACTATTTGCTCAGTTGTTTACTAAGACGCTCGGCGAACTCAGCTGTGGAAAAGTGCCCTTGAGCGTTATAGAGGCTCTAGAATGCCTAGAGAAGGGGAAAATTGCGGTTTTAGGCGGTTTAAAGCCGGGCATGACAACGGACACGGTTGCCGCATTAGTTGCTGAAAGGATAAACGCTGACATGCTCATTAAAGCCACAGACCAGGAGGGTGTATATAACAAAGATCCGCGGAAGTATCCAGAGGCTGTAAAACTTGACAAGTTAAAGTTTGAGGATTTAGAGCAAGTCTTGACTGAGAAAAAGCATAGGGCTGGAATCCACCAAATCCTAGACCCCGAAGCCGTAAAAGTCTTAAAAGCCAAACGCATCAAAGTGTTAGTTTTAAATGGGTATAAACCGCAGAACATTTTGATGGCTGTTGAAGGCGAAAGTGTTGGAACGGTTATAGAGTAGCTTTTCTGCGATTTTTGATTAATTCTGCACAAAGTTTATATTGCGCTGTTGTGTTGAGTTTATCAAATTTGATATCGATGGTGATATAAATGTTTGACTACCCGCCGCTCCCACCATTTAGACACTGGATGAAGCATATGGCAGCCGTCCCAAAGGGGTTTTTACGCTATCATGTGCTTGAACTTTTAAATGAGAAGCCCCTTTCCGGCTCAGAAATAATGAATGAAATTGAAAAGAAAACCAGTGGGTATTGGAGGCCCAGTCCCGGCTCAGTTTATCCGCTGTTGGCTTGGCTTCAAGATAATGGCTACATCAAAGAGGTGCCCGCCCAAGAGAGTGGGATAAGGCGTTATACGCTTACGGATAAGGGTCGACAACTTCTTGAGGAACAGCGGAAACTAAAGATGCAGTTCAAGAAGGGACGAAAGATTTTTGCTCCACCTTTTTTTGGGGCGTTATGGCTTCGTATTCCTCCAGAAGAGGCTGAAGAGCTTAGAAACGCTGTGGGGCGACTCATCAAAGCCTTCTTAAGCTTAGGAATAAGCCTAGAAGAGAAATTTTCAGAGCAAGCCATAAAAGAAACGTTAAAAATTTTGGACGAAACCGCGCAGAAGCTTGAAGATGTAAACAAGAAAATGCGGGGTGAAACACGTGACTGACGATGTGATTAAGGCGGAGAATCTAACAAAAGTTTTCAACAAAAGCCTTGTGGCTGTTGACCACGTAAACTTCAGTGTAAAAGAAGGCGAAATCTTCGGTTTTCTCGGGCCAAACGGCGCAGGAAAAACAACCACAATTAACATGTTAATAACGGTTCTGAAGCCGACCGAGGGCAAAGCTTCTGTTTTAAACTATGATGTTGTGAAGCATGCCAACATGGTTAGAAAAGTAATAGGCGTTGTTCCCCAAGAGTACACGGCTGACGAAGACTTAACAGGTTATGAAAACGTAATTTTATGCGCAGACTTGTACGGGATTCCCCGAGAAATCGCAAAGAAACGCGCCCTTGAACTCCTAGAACTTGTAGAACTAATCCCCTTTAAAGACAAGACGGTTGAAACTTATTCTGGCGGAATGCGCCGAAGGCTGGAACTTGCATGCGGTTTGATTAACAGGCCGAAAGTGCTCTTCCTAGACGAGCCCACTTTAGGCTTAGACGTCCAAACCAGAGCCGCCACATGGGATTATATTAGGCGTTTAAAGAAGGAGTATGGCATGACTCTTTTCATGACCACGCATTATTTGGAGGAGGCAGACGCCCTTTGCAACCGCATAGCCATAATTGACCACGGAAAAATAGTTGTAACGGATACTCCTCAAGAGTTGAAGCATAGTTTAGGCGGCGACATAATAACTATAAGCATAAAGGAAAACGCGGATGTAAGTGAGCTCATCCGTAGCGTTGATCACGTTAAGGACGTGAGAAACGAGGACGGCGCATATCGGATTAAGGCTGAGTCTGGAGAAGTAACGGCTCCCCTTATAATTGAAGCCTTGCGGAAAAAGGGTTATACGGTGACTAGGCTTTCGCTTACGGAACCCACTTTAAATGAGGTTTACTTGGAATACACTGGGCGGGCCATGCGTGTAACAGAAGAGTCTAAGGAATCCTTTATGGCGCAGAGGATAAAACTGAGGAGGGCTAGAGGTAGATGAGCAACGTGAACGAATACCATCCAAGCATGCTTCGCGGTTTATGGGCCCTAACAGTTAGGGAACTCAAAAAGTGGCTAAAAGAACCCATAATCCTCATGATGGCCGTATTGCAGCCTGTCATCTGGATGGGCCTCTTCGGAAAAGCCATGAACTTAAACGCAATATTTTCAGCCAACAGCCTAAACAACATACCAATACCCGATGCAATTCCGATACCTGGAAATTACGTTATTCCCTCAGTTAATGGAGTTGTCTATGTCAGCGGCGCATGGATTTCCCAGACGCTTCAGCAAATGTTTTCCGATGTTGGCACAAACGTTATGCAGAATACATTTGGCGTGGCAGACTATTTCAGCTACATGGCTGTAGGCATGATATCCATGATAGTGATGTTCACAACAATGTTTAGCGGCATGTCCATAGTCTGGGATAGGCGCCTAGGCTTTTTGGAAAAAGTGCTAAGCACTCCAGTATCTCGAGCTGCAATAATCCTTTCAAAAATGCTTAATGCCGCTTTAAGAGCCATGTTTCAAGCCACAATAATTCTTGCGTTGGCAGTACTCCTAGGCTTAAAGGTTAGCTCTACTTTTACGCCGCTTAACCTGCTAGGCATATATGCTGCGGTTTTCCTCCTCTCCATGGGACTTTCAGCGCTTTTCCTAGCCCTTGCCTTAAGGTCTACTAGACATGAGACACAGATGGCGGTTGTAAACCTTATTAACATGCCCTTAATGTTTGCAAGCAACACCTTCTTTCCCATAAAAATGATGCCTGAATGGATCCAGGCCATTGCAAAGGTGAACCCTGTGAGTTATCTTACCGACGCTTTGAGACAGCTTACAGTTTTCTCGCTGGATCCTTCGGCGCTTGTAACAGATTTCATATACTTGGGCGTCTTCGCTGCAGTGCTCTCCGTCATAGGCGTGGTACTGTCATGGCGCTACTTAACCAAATAAAAAGGAGTCAGCAAAATGGCAACGATTGTTGAGGCTGTAGGACTCAAAAAGACCTATATGCTTGGCAAAGTTCCCGTTGAAGCCTTGAGAGGCGTGAACCTAAAAGTGGAAGAAGGCGAATTCCTCTCCATTTTGGGGCCTTCTGGAAGCGGCAAATCCACCCTGCTTAACTTGATAGGCGCATTAGACAAACCTACAAGCGGAAAAATCCTCATAGAAAACGTTGACATTTCAACACTTAATGATGGTCAACTGGCCCATTTAAGGCGAAAGGTTGGCTTTGTATTCCAGTTTTTCAACCTTATTCCAAGGTTCACAGCTAGGCAAAACGTTGAGTTGCCCATGGCTATAGCTGGATTAAACGGAAAGGAGAGGCGGAAACGCGCCGAAGAACTCTTAGAAACCGTTGGATTAAGAGAGAGAATGAACCATAAGCCGGCAGAGCTAAGCGGAGGCGAACAACAACGTGTGGCAATAGCCAGAGCCTTAGCTAATAACCCCCGCTTCCTATTAATGGATGAGCCCACGGGGAACATTGACTCTAAAAATGCTTACGAAATAATGCAGCTCGTTAAAAAGCTGAACCGGGAAAAAGGCGTCACAATAATAATGGTTACCCACGACCAACGCCTAGCCAAAGAAGCCAACAGAACCTTACACATGCTCGACGGCGTTATAGTTCAAGAGACGGTGAACTAGAATGAGACCCAACGACATTTTTTCTTACGCCTTCAGCGCCATAAAACTGCGGAAACTCCGCGCTGGCCTAACAACCCTAGGCGTAGTCATAGGCATAGCCGCCATAGTAGCCTTACTCTCAATCACCCAAGGCTTGCAACTAGCCATAGCTGAACAACTTCAAAGAGGATTCGCAACAGATAC
>JAWCNE010000014.1:0-29767 GCA_038849025.1 Bathyarchaeia archaeon | reverse complement strand
AAAAACTGGAGAGAAAAAAGCCTACCGACGGATAATGAGCGTCAACGAAATTGCAGACTACGGAGATTACAGAAACATTTTCAAATGGTACCCAGCAAAAGACGAACACTTGCCAACATTAAACAAAAGCATAATGCTCTCAGGGATTTCTGAACGCTTAGGCATAGATAAGAAGGAACTGCTCGCGGAAATAGAGAGACGCAAGGAAATCCTGCACTGGATGCGTGAACGCAACATAAGAAGCTACAAAGATGTAGCCGCAATCATTGCCGAATACTATGCAAGGCCAAAACAGATCTATGAAAAAGTTGTTGAAGGAGAGGAGGTGAAAGCCCTTGCCGTTTCTGGAAGCCCTTGAAGCTTGGTCATTCCGCATCTTCGGACGGGCGGCTCCATCCTTCTTAAAACATGTAGTCGCGTTTAAAGACTATCTGGAAAGGGCTAAAATCAAAATTTACCCTGAAACCTATGTTTCTCTAATGTTTTTCACTGCAGTGTTAACAATTCCAGTGACGATAATTTCCATACTCTTGTTGTACTTTTACATGTTTATTCCAGCGGTTTTTTTGGTGCCGTTTCCGGTTTACGTGATGATAGGTTTCCTTTTAATACCTTTGTCAAGGGCTGGTGAGAGGGCAAGTAATCTGGAGAGGGAAATGCCCTTTGCAGCTGCCTATATCAGCGTTATGGCTTCTGGCGGTATAGCTCCTTACACGAGTTTTAAGCGGTTAGCGGAAGTTGAGCTTATGCCTGCGATGCGAAGCGAGGCTAGGGAGATCATAAAAGATGTGGAAATTTTCGGGATAGACCCTTTAACAGCTATAGAAAACGCTGCGAAGAGAAACCCCTTGGACATTTTCAAGGATTTCCTTGCTGGTTACGCTTCAACAGTCATAATAGGCGGAGACATTGGACACTTCCTTGAAAGGAAAGCTGAGGACATTTTCAAAACAAGAGCTTTACGGGTGAAGGCTGCCGCTGAAAGACTTGGAATGCTTCTGGAAACTTTCATAATTGTCATGGTTTTGATGTCGCTTTGCTTCTACATCCTCTTCAGCGTAGAATCCATATACAGCGTCGGCATCTCCATGTATTCGGGAATAATTCTCTACACCTACCTGTTCACGCCAATGCTTTCGTTAATGTTCATTTATTTGGCGCATAGCATGCAGCCTAAAACTCCGGTTGTGGAGATGCGCCCTTACAAGGTTTTCGGTATCTGCAGTATCTTCGGCATATTACTGTTGCTTTTGCTGACAAACTTCTTTGGATATATGCAACTGCCTTTCTTCAGCCAACTTCAAACAGTAATCGATTTGCCAGTAGCCATCGCCATAGCGTTATTCGTTGCCACGGCTCCAGCAGCCATAGTGCACCAAAGGGTTAGCAGCAAAAGAAACGGCATGGAACAAGGCATTAACAGCTTCTTAAGAGACTTAACCGAAGTTAGGAAAACTGGCTTATCGCCAGAAAAGTGCATTGAAAGCCTTTCAAACCGAGATTATGGTGAATTCAGCAAAGAACTTCGCAAAATAAGCTCTGAAATTTCTTGGGGAGTCCCCGTGCGTAAAGTGATTATGGATTTTGTTAAGCGAACCAAGAGTTGGATGTGCCAGCTTGTCATGTTCCTGCTTGTCGAAACCATAGATGTGGGTGGAGGAACAATAGCTATGATTGAGTCGCTTGCAAGGTTCAACAATTTAACCCAGGAGGTTGAGAAAGAGAAGAAAATGGCTGTTCGCCCCTATATAATGATGCCCTATTTCGCCGCGATTCTACTTGTGGCAACGACAACCATGATGATAGGGTTTACTTCAGGCACCTTGGGGGTTGCCGAAACTGGTCAAACGAAGGATTTGGGTCCCATGATAACAACCTTCGTTACATCAGCAATCTTCCACAGCTACCTGATAGGCATAGTGGCTGGAAAAATAAGCGAGGAATCTGTGGCAGCTGGCTTTAAGCATGCTGCAATACTTGTGATAATTGCTGTTTTGGCTGCAAAGCTTGTGCCCATGTTCATAAAGTTTGGACCTTAGAGGTGTGGGAGAAGGTGGGGTTTAAAATTCCGCTGTATAGTAGGCTGCGAAGGAGTAGGAGAGCTGTTAGTCCAGCGATTTCAACAGTAATCCTTACAAGCGCTATTGTGGTGCTTTTGCTGGTAGTCATAGTTTTTGCTAATAACTTTTTGACTTCAAGGATGACTGAGAACGAATTCAGCGCCATGAAACAGTTCATGCAGACTGTTGGACTTCAAATAGATGATGTGGCGTGGATTCCTGGACGCACTCAGACCATTCGCTATGCAAGCAAGTTTGGGCAGGTGAACTTTGTAGATGATGCGTTAAGGTACTCTGTTTATGTAGATGGTGAATTAGTTGGGAATTATACTACAGGCATTATTTTGTTTAATATGCCAATAACCAGTTATTCTGTGGGAAATAATTATCATGAAAGGATATTCCCCACATCTGGTGAATTTCTTAACAATGGCACTTCGGCGTCTACCAGCTATGTTTTTGTTGTTGAAAAATTACCCATGTATGATGGAGACTATGTTAGGGTTGTTGTAGTTCCCTGCATAAGGGCTTTAAAAGCTACAATTGGCGGGACTCATTATTACAAGTTTTACCTGCCGATACTGGAGTCGGGAAATCATTCTCGCCGTTCGCAGTCTGTTACGCTTGCTGGGCAGTCTGTTCAGGTTAAGACCAAAAGCGGAAATTCTGTTAGCATAGTCATAACTTTTCCAAAAGCTGATCAAGGATTTAATTCAGAATTCTTCAATTTTGAGAGAACTAGTAGAGATTATCCAGATGATCCTCCTTCTTCAACATCGGTTATTGAGATTTACTCTGGAGAGGTGGAGGTTTCTTTAGGAGTGCATGGCTAAGGGTGATGGCTTATGGCACATATAACTATTGAGTATGTGATAATGCTTCCGCTTTTGATATTGCAGATTATTCTCTTTCCTTTGACTGCAAGTTGGCTTATGAATGTTTGGGTTGACTCGCGGAGAAATCTTGCCCTTGAAGAGGTTGCAAGCCACCTTGGAAGCGCAATACAACAAGTATATTTCACGTTGAACCATGACACTATATCTGCTGGAACGTTTAAGCAGAAGCCTGATGTTCCACCGTTTATAGAGGATTACCCCTACATTGGTAATGCGACACTCAAATCGGTCGCGGGATCTTCTTCCGCCAAAATTCTCGAGATAACCCTAAGACTTAAAGGCATTGGGATATCCGCATCCACCAAGGTTCTTTTGGGCCAGAATGTTCTTTGGCATGAATCCACTTTCATAAGCAACTCCACAAACGCGTGCATAAGAGCCGTGAAGTTTTCTAATGGAACCATAGCGTTGTCTTTTGGAGGTTGAACAGCTAGTGGCAGGTTCAACTATAGACCATTTGATTGCCATGACCGTTTTTATAGGAGCGCTACTTATTTTTATAAGCCTCTTTAATCAAACGATTCAAACGGCTGTGGTTTACCAGCGCAACAGAGCCATTGCAACAAAATGCAGCGACCTCCTTGACAATATACTGCTGAATCCCGGTATTCCTGCTAACTGGTCAAGAATGGAAAATCTTCAACTGGAAGGTTTTGGATTACAAGACCCCGAGTTCACCCAATATAGGCTTAGTCCCTTCTCGCTCATGCGTTTAATAAGTGCTTCTGGAAAACCAGTGAGTTATCCAAAGTTGGGATTGAATTGTAGCAACATTACTATGGGTTTTGGCAATTTCCTGTTGGTGCCTCACACAAAGGCTGTCAACTATTCTCTAGTTGCACGCCTACTTGGGATAAACGGAACATATGGCTTCCAGTTAACCATAAGCCCCGTCGTGAATGTTTCAATAACAAAAGTGCAATCCAATCCAGTAACCCTATCTGTAAACGTTAAGGGAGCTGGTTTCCCCCTTTCAAATGCAACTGTAAGCTATTGCCTTATAGTAGTTAAGCCTACGGGAGGCGAAGGAAGCTATCCGTCGTTCACAACATATTATGGAACAGCCTATACAAACGCTGAAGGCTCAGCCATACTAACCTTTTCAACAGATATCGTTAACGAAGCACGAGACTCGTATGTGTTGATTGTTTATGCTAATTATTGCGGATTAATTGGAACCGGGTACTATGAACACGTATTAAACAAAGAGAACTACGTGGTTCCGTTTGTCTACGATTTTGGTGATGAAAGCGGGCAAGTCCTTTTAGCGCATAGTTGGGATGTACATGGCGGGGATCACCCGGCTGCTATAACATACAACGCAACCTTTGTTTTGCTAAGTGAGGACTTCACACTTCGCGAAATACCTTTAGGCGTAGGAAGAATAGGCCTACTAAACTATGGCAACGACCCCCACACATATGAAATAGTAACAATTCCAACGTATAATCCGGGCATTTTAGTTGTCACTTATAGGAAAAGTGCAAATCCAAACGATTCCGGCGTTGTTTTGATGCCTTGGGGTGTAAGTGCCCTGGCTTTTCCTGTGGTTTTTGGTGAGGATCCTAAGGGTGAGGAGTGGGTTGCCACTGATATTAGGCAGGTTATAGTGGGCAATGTTGCTTATCAAGCTAAGCTTGCCCTGTGGAGTCTTGAAGGCTACGGGGTGATGGGCTGATGATGCGCACAATAGAAGTTTTTCTAGTAATAATCATCATCACCGGAGCCTTCATTATAGCGTCTTTTTACGCTGTTCTGCCCATACCTAGGCGGGTTTCGCCTATGAATCTTAAAAGATTGGCTTTAACAACATTGGAGGTTTTGGATGCCGATTACAATTTGAGTGCAACAGTGTTTAAGCCTGAAAATGACCCGTCTTGGGTTAGTCTTCAAATTTCGCTTTCTGCTTTGCTGCCGCCAAACATTGTATACAATTTAACAGTTTATGATGTGCAAAGTGGAAGGGAAGGAACCATTTATGTTCCCTATAAGTCGATTTCAAACGCTGAAAGTTTGGGAATACAGTCTGAGGCTACCTCCTACCTAGTCGCTTCTTCAAACGTTACTTTTAGAGTTATTCCTGAGAAAATTGGCGAGAGTAGCGGCGGAGTAACATTATATATATTGAATTGCAGCGACGCTCGTGGATGGTGGATTACAGG
This sequence comes from Bathyarchaeia archaeon, assembly GCA_038849025.1. Classification (GTDB taxonomy): domain Archaea; phylum Thermoproteota; class Bathyarchaeia; order Bathyarchaeales; family Bathycorpusculaceae; genus WUQU01. The sequence continues at coordinate 24,649 of JAWCNE010000014.1, read as the reverse complement.
CTATACAGCTCATAGCCTAGCAGAAGACTTATACCGGCTTCTTTCTCCCTACTTTGTAAAAACAGTAATGGTGCAAAACACAACCGACCTAGGAAAAATATTAAATGGCACATCTCTGCAAGGCGAAACACTGCAAAACGCTGTGGTCATAAACACCTTCGGAGAAGCCGTGCCAATCCCGGCTGGATATTATGCAAGTGTGAACGTTGGACAAGACTCTAATGGGCGTTATTCCATGTATTGTTACACCCTCGGGCAGAGGGTGCGCCAGTATAATTGGACTTGGGTGAGCATAGTGGGCTATCCTTTGTATTATGTTAGCAATACTGGCTTGTTTCCGGATAATCACAACAGTTGGGGGATTTACGGAATGAGGAGCGTTGCGTCAGCTGGGTTCAATGCTTTTCTTCAAGGTTTAAACGGTATGAGTTATACCTATGATAACTCATGGATAACCGGAAGCCTTTCCAATCCTGTCTATCTCTCATTAGAGGCTCTCTACTATTGTGACTACTATGGAATTTATCCTGCACCCTATCAGACAGCAACTAGAGCACTGCCTTCATGGATAACCAACACATATAACCTAAGGGTAACCACTTATATCTTCAATCCTTCGGGTAACTGGTTAGCCGGAGCAGTTTTCAGGCATGCTGTTTCAGGGGCTTTTCTCGCTTTGGGTTTGACTAGAACGCCAGACATTAGACTTACAGCCTTAGGGCTTTTAAGTGAATATAAGCCTAGGCTATTTCGTTCCGAGTTTAATGCTACCGGTACTTCTAGGCTTGTGGTTTTGCAGCTTGGCCAAGTAGGAGGAACCTAAAAAGTGAATAAGCGGGGGCAGTTTTCGATTATTGCGGCTTTGCTTGTTGCAGTTGTGCTAATAGCTACGGTAATCATCACATATTCCACTATACGGAACTTTCCTACAGGAGAGCAACCTCAAGTTTTAAGTGCCATAGACGAAACAAACTTCGCCTTAAAACAAATTCTCGGGTTCACAGTGGGCTATTATGGTTCCATATTACAGGTTACTGGAGATAGGGAGTATGCGAATGGTTCTGCTTATAAGTATTTGGTGAGCGGGCTTGAATATATTGCGAGGATGCATCCGGAACGGGCGGTTTCCTTTAACTTAAGCGAGTTGGATCTGCAAACGTATTGGTTTACAAGCCAAAGCTACACTCAAGGAAAAATCGCGGTTAAATACGACTTAACGGGTCTTGGCATATACGGAATAACTTATGAAACCTCATGTAAGCTAAGCGTGAATGTAACTGGGACGGGGAACAATCAAGCGCGTATCCGCGTAACCGTCGATGAGGAAGATGAACCGCTCATAAAACTTGGAAAAAGCAATTTCAAATTTTACCGTTACAGTTACTCAAGCTCCACATGGGAACTAGTAAGCCCAACTAATGAGCCAACGGCGTTTGCAGACGGCACATACCTAATCGACTTTCCGTCAGGAATAGACCAATACTCCTATGTGGTGCAAGTTGTAGACCCGAGAGGCATAGTGACGGTGGCTTCTTCTTTCAGCCGTTACGTTTGCACATTAAACTGGAATCCAAACATAACTTTGATTGACAGAGAATCTTTCGAAGGAAGCTGGCTCCCAGTTGGGTGGTCTACCACAAATTGGACGCGAACAAGTGACCAAAAATATGATGGAACGTATTCAGCAAAATTCCAGAAAAGCGGCGGTATTAGCTCTGGGAATTTAACATCGTGCAGCCTTGATTGTAGCGATGCAGTTTCAATTTATATTGACTTTTGGTATAATAGCAGTGTAAGTCAAAACAGCCGGTTTTCTCTTCAATTTTTTAATGGAAATGCTTGGGTAAACGTTGCCGAGTTAGGATCGACCTCCAGATGGTCCAATTATCGGTTAAGGATCACTGATAGCCAGTTCTTCAAATCAAACTTCAAAATGCGATGGTCAGCCATCAATTTAGGCGGTAACGATAAGGTTTACGTCGATTACATTACTGTCAAGAAAGAGATCAATTTACCCGCGCAAAGCGAACCTATCGTTGTGGAGCTGCTGCAGAATGGAACAATGCGGTGGCTTGGGCAAAACCTAAACCTGGCAACTCAAGTCAAGCCTATTCCGCCTATTCCAGTTAAGGCGATGCGTGTGAACCAAACCATAAATGGCGTAAACCGTGAAGTACCATTTCAAATAGAAGACTGGGCTTCAGACTACCGTATCCCCTTAGGCTTAACTAATAATGCAAGTGTTTTCAACAACAGAAACATGCTAGTTTTTCTAGCAAACCGAAACGTTTCAAAAGTTACCATATGGTGGAACGGAAGTGACACCGCAACTCAAACCCCCCTTGCATATACTAATCGTTACTTCAACGATAACCCATCTGCTAAAACGCTCAGAAATGGCAAGCTTACTGTTCAATTATCATCCAGCGGTTTCACGATTACGACAACAACCGCAACAGGTGGCATGTCAAGTACGGCAAGATTTATGCGTATAAATAGTAGATATGACACCACAGATCCTGAGTGGGCATACACTATAATTAACGGCGTAGTCCGAGATATTGTACATGGCGAATCAGAATATTCTGGCGGTGTCACAGATCCACCATGCTATAACTTTTATTCGCATATCGTTCTAACATTGCCAGCAAACGCCACATATTATACATATCAGCTACGTCTAATATTCTTAAATTCGGCAGATAAGCCTAGAACTATAAGAGACATCTGTCTAGTCAGCATTAGCACGACAGGGACAGGTTATTCGGCATTAACGGAAAACGGTACATCATCGAGCGGTTACCCAATAGTTTCCACGGCTTCCAGTTTATTCTATAACATGTCAGGCATTTGGCAGCATCATTGGGCTCAGATCAACTACACGCTAACAAGAGGATTTGGAATAATGTTTCCAGACGACTCTAACAAAAAACTCTACTACTTTGATTCAATAGTGAACAGCCAAACAGGTGCATTAAACGTTTCAAGCACGGGAAGAACAATTGAATTCTTACCAGTAAAACGTGTTCAAGTCTCAAATTTCATTTCTCCATTGGATATATGCTGGTATGGCGCGGTTGTTACTTTTGACGGTACAACTCCCCTCTACAAGAAGGAAGGAAGCAACGTGACGGGTTTGTGGATACTTGCCGAATATCCGCCTTCAATAACTGTGACTACGGAGAGCTGACGCTAACATGTTCAAGTTTATGCTTATTTCAAATGTGAATTTCAAGTTCATACAAGTTAAATAAGCAATCGCTAGATTTCCTAAACAACAGAAAAGGTGAAACCTATGCATGCCAAAAACATGATTGAATCCAGAAAAGCCATATCACCCATACTTGCCACGCTCCTACTTATTGTGATTGCCGTGGCAGCCATAGTTGTAACTTACGCTTGGATAATGACCTATATGAGCAGCGCCGGACAACAAGCAGGAGTAATGCTAACCAAAGACGCAGTATCATGGCCCAGCAACAACTCTGTAAAGCTTTACATTAGAAACATTGGAACAACCGACGCAACAATAAACGCGATCTACATGGGCACTTCAGCATCAAATCTTGAAAAAGTTTGGAGTGGTACGGCTACCGCTGCAGCTGATGGAGGCGTTGCCGAAATAATAATCGATAATTATAGCTGGAACAATGATACAAGGTATTATTTCAAAGTCGTGCCGAACACTGGAGCCCCTTTGGAATTCAGCGAAAAATCCCCATAAAATTGAATTGCATCCTTAAAGACCGCCACGCAAAACTATCTATTTTTCAATTTTGACCGCAATAAAAATAAAAAGTTAGGATAGTCTAAATTCAAATCTAAACGGTGCAAAAATGCAGATCACATCATTACTCGAAGCCTTAAGAATTCTTTTATCCCTAGGCTTTCTAGTTTACGCTTCTTGGAGCGATTATAAGACCCGCGAAGTAAGTAACTGGGTCTGGGTTTTCTTCGCCCCACCAGCTTTTGCCTTAACTTTTACAGAACTTTTTCTCTCCGACTTCTCCAGACTAACCTTTTATGGCTTATGTTTTGGCTTAACAACTGCCTTCGCCATAATACTTTTCTATGCTGGAGGCTTCGGAGGAGCAGACGCAAAGGCCTTAATGTGCCTAGCGCTAGCTTTACCCTTCCACCCCCAAGAACTTTTAACGCCGATTTCAGGCGAGGTCTCCCCAATAATGCAAATTTTTTTCCCATTAACCGTTTTCAGCAACTCCGTCCTGCTCGCAGCCCTAACAGCCGTCTACATGCTCTTCCATAACCTTATATGGCGCAGAAAAACGGGCAAAACCCTCTTTGAAGGAGAACAGAAAAGCGAATCCGTTGGCAAAAAAATTCTGGTACTAATAACAGGACATAAAATTTCTGTTAAAAAGTTAAAGGAGAAGTGGCACCTCTACCCCATGGAAGACCTAGAAAAAACTGAAAATCAAACCGTGAGAAAGCTTGTGGCAATTCCAAAGGATGAAGGAAGAGACACCATAGTGGAAAGACTTGCCAAGGCTGTTGAAAATGGAGAAATCCAAGACGCTGTTTGGGCAACTCCTGGGCTGCCCCTGCTCATATTCGTCACAATCGGGTTAATTATTGCCTTATTTTTCGGCGACCTAGTATGGGCTTTAGTCCGCTTTTTGCTCGGCTGAAATAAAATAAACTCATAGGAAAGCGTTAATTCCCCTTTTCTAAGAGATATTTTCGGCTAGGACGGTGCACGTATTGCTGGACGCCTATTTAGAAGAAGTGCAAAGTTTTCTGAAAGGCAAATTTAGAGATGCCACCGTGGTGGTTATGCCTGATTTTTTCCTCGACAGGTTTGTAAGCCTAGAGTGTGATGCTAAGGTTTTTTCAGAAATGGTTGAGAATGTAGTGGAGAGGAAAGGCGGCAGCATAGACGGAATAGCCCAAACAGAATTTAGAGGTGGAAACGCTGTAAACACTGCCTCAGCCCTAGCCAACTTAGGCATAAAAATTGTCCCAATAATATGCACAGACAAGCTTGGGCTCCGTCTAATTCGCTTCTACGTTAAAAATCCAAGAATCAGCTTCTCCCACATTAAAGTCTTTGATAAACTTTCTATTACTACAGCTCTTGAGTTCGAGACAAAAAGTGGAAGGGCAAACGTCATGCTTAGGGATTTGGGCTCTCTAGCAGACTTTGGGCCTCAACACTTAAACACTGAAGACTTTGAAGCCGTTGAAAAAGCTGACTGTGTGTGCATATTTAACTGGGCTGGAACACGAAACTTCGGAACAGCGTTGACTGAAACTGTTTTCTGCCATGTAAAAACAAGGGGCCGAGGCAAAACCTACCTGGACACGGCTGACCCAACCCCTAACAAGGAAAAAGTTCAAGATTTAATGAAAAAGGTTATACAAACCAGCCTTGTGGACATTTTAAGCCTAAACGAGAATGAGGCAATCTTTTATGCTTCACAACTAAGCGACAAAATAAAAGAGCTTAAGGGAAGCTTAAATTTTGAAGATTTAGCTAAGGAATCAGCCAGAGTTTTAGCCGCTCATTTAGATGCTAGAATAGATCTGCACACGACAAGTTTTTCAGCAACTTTCGCAAAAGACGACGAAACCGTTGTTCCAGCTTTTCAAGTTACCGTTTTAAGGGTCACTGGTGCTGGTGACGCATGGAATGCTGGAAACATTTTTGGAAACATTCACGGCATGTCAGACGAGGGTAGGCTTACATTGGCTAATGCCGTGGCAGCCTACTATATTTCAAATCCTGAAGGAAAGCATCCCACTAGAAAAGAGCTGATTAGATTCTGCAACAAGCTGAAGGGAAGGTGGATAACCAAAACAGATAAAAATTAGGCTATTAAAAGAAGCATCAAGTTTGGAGATGGAATTGTGCCGTCGGAAATCTTTGACGTAGACAAATTCGTTGAAATCAGCGAACGGGCAGAATACTGTGCAGTTAAGCGCCTAAAAGATGCGGTAAAGCTGAAACTCCGCACTTCAAGGAGACTTTACACCTTAAAAGTTGAACCTTCAAAGGCTGAAGAAGTTATAAAGAAGCTTCGCTGCGAAATCCGCGAAATTTAATGGCTTATTCCGCTTCCATAACAACTTTCGCTAGGCGAACAGAATCTTCAAGACTTTTCATCAAAGTATTTGTTACGGTAACTTTTATTCCAAGATTTTCTATTCGCTTTTTATGTTGCCCATCAACTTCATCGATTATGAAGTGGCTTAGAAGACTTCCGTAAAATTTAGCCACTCCATATGCAGAGGCTTCAAAACCTATGCCAGCCATAACTCTGTCAGCGGGGCCTTTAAGCGCTTTTCCGCCAACAATTGGGCTAATACCTATTATAGGCACTTTTGAAGCTGCCACTTCATTTTTGATGGCTGAAATTGAAAGTATGGGAGCTATGCTCAAAATTGGATTGCTTGGGCATATGACGACACGTTCAGCCTCCCTTAAGGCTTCTATGACACCTGGCGCAGGCTTAGCCTTTTCAGCCCCTTCAAAAAACACTTTAGTCACACGGTTTGCGGTTCCCCTTTTTACAAAGTATTCCTGAAAATCCAAGAGCAGTTGGTCTGACTGAACCTTTGTTCGCACTGGGTCGTCACTCGCCGGTATGAGGTTTGCCTCAACTCCAAGCATTTCGCACAGTTTAGCTGTGGCTTGGGAGAGGGTCAAGCCGTCCCTGAGCATCTTAGTTCTGGCAATGTGTATGGCTAAGTCGCGGTCTCCAAGTTTAAACCATGTTTCAAACCCAAGTCTTCCCAACATGTCTAGGCAGTTGAAAGTGTCTCCTGAAACACCCCAACCTTTTGTTTCGTCAACTATTCCTGCCAAAGTGTACAATATAATATCTAGGTCTGGGCTTATGTGAAGCCCGTAAAGCTCGATATCGTCGCCTACATTACCTATTATAACAAGGCGTTGGGGAGGAACAACTTTCACAAGGCCTCTTAAAAGTTTAGCTGCGCCAACACCGCCTGCAAGAGCCACAACTTTTCCCATGAATGTCACACTATAAACGTTAAGTTTAACCTTCATAAAGCTGCTCCTTTCAGCATCGCTTTTAAAATTAGAAGAACGTCTAAAATTATTATGGGAAGGTTTAGAGTTGAACGTTACAGAAGTGATAAAATCTCGAAGAAGTGTTAGGAAGTTTAAACCAGCCAAAATTCCGCGTGAAATGATCGAAAATATTCTGGACTTGGCAAGGTGGGCTCCATCAGCGCATAACTCTCAACCTTGGCGTTGCGTTGTAGTTGACGATGAAAAGGTTAAGGAAAAACTTGCAGAAGAAATGGGGAAGAAGTGGCTCTTAGACATGCTGAAGGATGGAGTCCCAAAAGATAGGGCTGAACAGATTGTGCAGCTTGAAAGCTGGAATAGAATTACAAAGAGTTCGACTGTTGTTATAGTGGGCTTAACCATGGAGAACATGCACAAATATCCAGATATGAGAAGGCGTAGGGCGGAGTATTTGATGGGAGTTCAAAGCGTTGCAGCTTATATCCAAACCTTGCTGCTCTTAGCCCATTGTTATGGGCTTGGGGCATGCTGGGTTTGCGCGCCCCTCTTCTGTCAAAAAGTTGTTCGAAAAGTTTTGGGTTTACCCCGGAAAATTGAGCCTCAAGCAATGATTGTTATGGGATATCCTGATGAGGAACCACCGCCTCCGCCGAGGAAAAAATTAACTGAGATTTGTACGTTCAATTTTTGGTCTAAAAGTTAAAAAGGAAAATATTATGCGCTTTGTGATTTGCGTTTTTTAGCTGAAAGCTTTAGAAGAAGATTAAATGCTAACTCATCCTTTTCCACTGGTCTTGTCTCCAAAACTCCTGCTTTTTCAGCTGCATCAAATATTTCTTCACCTTCTTTTGTGCGTATAATCACAAATGTCCAGCCTTCCAGTCCTAAGCCGCCAGCAGAGATGTCTGCCAGTTCAGAGCTGAAATCCTCGCAGACACCGCAGCCTTTCCTTACATATTGCTTCACTTCTGCTAGGGGAATCGTCTTAACGCCAGATTTACTCATGACAAGCATTTTCCCTTTAATGTTAATTTTCACTATGTCGTTAAGGGAGACTCCCAATTTTTCATGAATGTACTTTTCCATGAGTCCTTCGTAGCTGAAGCTTTCAGAGCACATGAGACCTATCAGAAGTTTTAAGGGTGCAACGTACTTTTTGAGGCCAGCCATTTGCATTTTTCTAATGGCGCGTATTTGGCATGGAGTTCCAACAAAGGCTATGCTTGACCTTTTTTGCTTTATTCCCTCAGCTAAAGCCAGGATGTTTGGCGAGTAGGTATACCTTGTCCCAGCACTTTCCATGATCTCTGAAGGAGTTGTGGCCAGCTTTGGAACCGGATAGAAGGGTTTATCCTTGCTTACTCCAGAAACTATCGCGCTGTCGATGATTCCCTTTTCTAAGGCAAAAAGGAGAAGCGCTGTTGCAACGCCGCCATCTTGAGAAACACCCTGCACGTTAGCGTCTTTAGCTCTTGCCACCAAAAGTTTACGATATACTCCGAACTCTTCGTTAAGTTGCCTTTCTCTGCCAAACACGAAATTTTCAACCTTAGACTGCGTCCACTCATTTTGTGGGCAAACTTGAGGGCAAATGCCGCACACCTTGCACTTTTTCACCAGAACAGGTTTTCCTTCTTTATACTCTAAGCAGCTAAATGGACAGACAAGGACACATGTGCCGCAGCCAACGCATTTCCCGGCGTCGACAACGTTTTTTTCTAAAGACTCTTCAAAGCTTATTTTAAGGAAACTCATGTTAATCGGCTCTTTAACAGGTTGATAATGGCAACTTGAAAGTTTAAGTGTTTTTGTACTTAGATGCTGCTGTGTCCATTGATAGAATGATTTTCCTAATGGAAATGCTTACAAAAAGGAGGAGATGGGGTTGCTACTTTCTGAATTTCTGAAGCTTTTTCAATAACGTCAAATCGCCTTCGTAGTCTCCAGCGCATGTTGCAATTATACCGTCCACCATGCCTTCTAGCTTCGCTGCAGTTTCTTCCACCTGCTCCATGGTTGTGGTGACCGGCCACCCAATCAATTTCACAATTTCAGCATTTTTTGGCGTGCCCACTAAGAAGTAGGAATATATAGGCTTGTTTAGGCGTTTACATTCTTTTGCCAGCTGCTCCAGTGTTGGAAAGGTTTTATCTTCAAGGCGCATAAAGAATATGAAGTCCCATTCCCCCCTCGCTCGGGCAATGGTTTCTTCCACAGACTTGCGCGCGGTAAGCAGGCAACCTAGCTTCAAGTTTTTCACTTTCACTGTTGTGCGTAGGAAATCCCGGGCTTCCTCAGAGGATTTTAACATTTTTATGGGTTCACCATACTTAGGAATATCGCCCATGGTCAACACTAAGCCGTCAAGGCCTACAGCGTCAGCGGCTAAAGCCAAACCTCCCACTTCCACTGGACCCTTATAGTGGAGTATGAATATGGGCACCACCATTTTTTCTGGGTATTTAGCCTTAAGCACACAACTTACGGCTGTACCGCTGGGTGCGGGAACACCTGCAGCACTGTCGGTGACGTTCCAACCGTCAACCAAATCCTTAGTTTCTTCAGCAAGTTTCAGAAATTTACGCGTCGGAACAAATTCATGCAATATTTTCATTGAACATCATCTCGACTAAAGAGAGAATTGTTTAGAATTAAAATTTTTTGTATGCGAAAACTGCAAAGCTATGGTTAAAAAGTGCCATATAGGCATAAAATGTGCTGAAGTGTTGAGAGGAAATTATTAAAGGTTCATGCTCCCTAATAAAGTGCATTTGGAGACACTATTATGAACGTAATTCAGATATTTGGAATTGAAGGCTTGCCGGTTATAAAGGCTGGAGATAACCTTGCTGAGCTCATATGTAAGGCTGCTGAGAAGCAAGGAACCCCTATTCAAGACAACGATATAATAGTAATTACTCATGTTGTTGTTTCGCGAGCTGAAGGGCGTGTTGTAAACCTAGAAGAGGTTGTGCCTTCACCTTTCGCAAGATCTTTCGCAGAATTTTATGATAAGGACCCTGCCATGGTTGAAGTAGTCTTAAGGGAAGCTAAAGGCATTAGGCGTATGATGGATGGAAAAATCATCACGGAAACAAAACATGGGTTTGTGTGTGCAAACTCTGGTGTTGATAAATCTAATGTTCCTGGAGAGGAGCATGTGGCGTTGCTTCCCATTGATCCTGATGCCTCTGCGGAAAGGATTAGAAAGGAGATTCGAAGGTTAACGGGACGCGATGTAGCGGTCATTATTTCCGACACTCATGGGCGTCCCTTAAGGGAGGGGGAGATAAATGTGGCGATAGGGGTCGCTGGGCTAAAGCCTATAAGGGATAGGAGAGGTGAAAAGGATCTGTTTGGGTATGTTTTGAGGGTTAAGCAAACAGCTGTTGCTGATGAGTTGGCTTCAGCAGCTGAACTAGTTATAGGGCAAGCCGACGAAGGTGTTCCAGCGGCTATAATTCGCGGTTATAGATTTATAAAGTCTGAAACTGCAAAGGCAGTAGAGCTTATAAGGCCCAAGGAAAAAGACTTGTTCTTGTAGGCTGACTAACCTTCACTGTTTTATCAAGATGGAGTCTTAAGGGAATGTTAAACCTTTTAAACTAAAAATTTAAAAGAATGCTTACAAAATTAACCATTCCAAAATTGTGGAGCTGAAAATGGTGATAAAAGATAAAAGGCAAACTCCATTCTTTAAAAAGAAGCTTGAGCCCATAGAAGTTAAGGTTCCGAAGAAAATTTCTGAGCTACTATCGGAGATGGCTAAGACAGGTTTTCAAGGGCGAAAACTAGGCGAGGTTGTTGAAGTTTGGGAAGAAATGCTGAAAGACGATGTGGTAATATTTTTGGGATACGCAGGTTCCATGAGCACCACGGGTCAGTGGAAGATAGTTAATTGGCTTATTGAAAACCGCTTTATAGACGTGGTAGTCTCCACAGGCGCGAACATCTCCGAAGACATATTGGAAGCCATGGGCGGCACCTACTGGCAAGGCCATCATATAGTTGATGATTACGCGCTTTTAGAGAATAAGATAGACAGGTTTTATGATGTTTTTGCAGACGAACTTGAGTATAGGCAGATGGAAAGTCTAATTGCGAGTTTCATGAAAAAGTTAAATCCCAACAGAAAATATTCGTCAGCAGAATTTTTGCATCTCTTCGGAAAGGAGCTTTCACAGCTTGGAATAAAAAGCATTGTGGCCACAGCCTACGAAAACAAGGTGCCAGTTTTCTGTCCAGCCATAGTTGACAGCGGCTACGGCATCGCCTACCTCTTAAACAGGAAACTTGAAAGCAACTTTAACATCATCATCGATCAAATGAGAGATTTTGAGCAGCTTGTAGATGTAAAGGCTAAGGCAGCGGCGAACAGCGGTGTAGTCTACATAGGTGGCGGGGTTCCCAAAGACTTTATTCAACTAACCACAGTGGGCAGAAGCCTAACCGAATCCAGAAAATACGAGAGAGTTTACCCGCATAAATACGCTATACAGATTACGACGGACTCACCCCACTGGGGCGGCCTTTCAGGATGCACTTTTGAGGAAGCCATAAGCTGGGGCAAGGAGGCGAAAGAAGGCAGAAATGTACAGTGCTACTGCGACGCAACCATAGCTTTGCCCATAGTGGTTCACGCTTTGGCAGAGAAAATTGATAAAAGAGAGAAGCGCCCCGATTTATCTTGGCTATTTAAGGGCTTAGAATAAAGCTTTGGCGCATGTCATGGAGAAAGTTAAAGACTTCGGGATAACGAAGGATATCTCCCCAGATAAACTAGTAAGGCAGATGAAGGAAAGCGGGGGCTTCACAGCAAAAAACTTGGCAACGGGCGTGGATATCCTTGAAGAAATGCTAAAAGACGGAAAATCGTTAAATTTCCTCTCTTTTCCCGCCTGCATTATAGCCACTGGAACGAGGGGAATAATAAGAGACATGGTGAAACGAAAGTGGTTCAGCATTTTGATTACAACATGCGGCACTTTAGACCATGACTTGGCAAGATGTTACAAGGACTATTATCAAGGCGACTTCTTCATGGACGACAAAGAACTGCACAAGAAAGGAGTAAGCCGCATTGGAAATATTCTGGTGCCCAACGAATCCTACGGCGAAATCATCGAAGAGAAAATGTTGAAATTTCTAAACGAAATCTACGCCGAAGGAAAACATGAATTGGCAACTTATGAATTATGCTGGGAAATAGGGAAAAGACTGGATGAAACCTCGCTGCTGTATTGGTGTTGGAGAAACAACATCCCCGTCATAGTGCCTGGAATAACTGACGGCGCTGTTGGCTATCAACTATGGCAGTTCAGCCAAGACCACGAATTAAAAATAAACGTTTTAAAAGACGAGAAAATGTTAAACGACATGGTCTGGCAAGCGAAAAAGTCTGGGGCCCTAATCATAGGCGGAGGCATATCAAAACATCACGTTTTATGGTGGAATCTTTTTAAACATGGACTGGATTATGCAGTATACATAACTACTGCCGTTGAATATGATGGAAGCCTATCAGGAGCCAGACCCAGAGAAGCCGTCTCATGGGGGAAAATAAGGGAAAAAGCAAAAACAGCGATAATAGAGGCTGATGCTACCATAGCTTTGCCCATAATGTTTGCTGCGCTCCTTGACAGGTTATAAATTAGTTTGGAAGGGAATCGTGTGAAAGTGGCTGTTTCCGGGAAGGGTGGCGTTGGCAAAACCTTGGTTGCTGCTGGTTTAGCCTACACCTTTGCATATAAGGGTTTTAAAACAATTGCTATCGATGCAGATCCTTCACCTAATCTTGCCCTAACTTTAGGTTTGTCGCCTGAAGAAGCAAGAAAAATAGTGCCCATATCTGAAAATAAGCAGTTGGTAGAATCCAAAACAAGCACAGGATACGCAGGAGTTTTCCGTTTAACCTTCACAGTTGACGATATTGTCCGCGATTATGCGGTTAAAACCCCTTTCGGCGTAAGCCTCATAGTCATGGGCACAGTGCGTTCCATGGGTTCCGGGTGCACCTGCCCAGCAAACGCGGTTATACGCTCCCTTTTAAGGCATTTAGTTGTGGAGCGAGACGAGGCTGTGGTTTTGGATATGGAAGCAGGTGTGGAACACATGGGAAGAAGCACGGCGCGACACGTGGACACAATGCTTGTGGTTGTTAATGCAAACATGAAATCCCTTGAAACTGCAAAACGAATTCATGAGTTAGGGGTTAAAGCTGGAATGAAGCAGATTTTCCTCGTTGGAAACAAAATTGAAAATGAAACTCAAAAAGAAGCTGTTGAAAGCTTTGCCAGAGAAAACGGTCTAGAAGTTTTAGATTTTTTGCCCTTCGATTCAAAAGTTGTGGATGCCGAGATGCGTGGAGAAACTCCCCTAAAGTATAAGGATGCTGAGGCTTTGAAGGCCATAGAACGATTATGCAATAGACTTTTGCAAGATAACGGATAAAAAGGTTGAAAATATTAAGAGTTATTAGCGCATAGGAGTAAGCATTATGAAGATTCTTGTAACAATGGGGCGCGGTGGAACAGGAAAAACCAGCTTTGTCGCCCTAATGACAAAATACTTTATTGAAATTGGAGAGTCTCCGTTGCTGTTGGTGGACACCGACCCGGATCAAAATTTAGGTGAAATGGTTGGTGTAGACCTGCGAGACAAGAATAAAAAGTCTGTTTCAGAACTCCTTGTAGAAACCTTCTTGGAAGAGGGCGGAACCACCGTGGGTGTGCCGCCTACCCAGCGTATCGAAAGCAAGATATGGAGTTTTGGAATGTATGAGGGTGAAGACTTTGATTTTATTGCCCTTGGAACAAAGTGGGTTGAAGGGTGCTATTGCCTTCCCAACGCGGCGTTGAAAGGGGCATTGGAGGCGTTGGCGAAAAATTATAAGTATGTTTTAGTGGATTCGCCTGCTGGTTTAGAGCACCTTAACCGAAGGGTAACATCAAAAGTCGACGACATTTTCGACGTTATAGACCCTTCTAAAAAGTCCTTTGACCATGTGGAGCGGGCATACCGAGTTGCCAATGAAGTTAAAATAACCTTTAAGAATTTCTACATAGTGGGGGGTTTTAGGTTTCCAGAAACCCTAGAAACTCAAGCTAGAAACGTTTTGAGGTTCAAGTTTTTGGGAAGGGTTTCCTACGATGAAAATGTTGAAAAATATGTTATGGCAGGCGAGTCTCTTCTGAATTTGCCGTCCGACACTCCAGCATATCTTTCTGTTAAGAAAATAATGGAAAATGCTGGTTATGTCAGATAATTAAAACTTTGAAGTCCTAGTTACGAACTTTGATTTAACGAAAAACGTCCATAATTTAACGAAAAACGGCTAGAAAAGTTTAAGAAATAGTACTCTAAGGGTTTTATTCTATAAAGCCATATCGAGGTAATCAATTTGGTTGACAAAAATGTTCGCATAAAAATTGGCGAGCTGAAAACTGACACAAGCTTAATTAAAAATCTGGAAGTGGCGCTTGGGAAAGTCACAGTGGATTCTTGGGCAGAACCTATGGGGCCAACACCTTTTCCATCATTGACAACCCTAAGAGAATGGGATATGAAACTTTTGCAACGCTACAAGCCGTTTTATTTGCCCTTCTGTGACTTATGCTGCCTATGCACATATGGTAAGTGCGACTTGACAGGAAACAAGCACGGTGCATGCGGAATAAACATGTCCGCCCAACAGTCTAGAATAATGCTTTTGGAATGTTGTATTGGAGCGGCAACCCATATTGGACATGCCCGCCACCTAGTGGAGCATTTAATTGAAAAATTCGGACGCGGAACACCCTTAGATGTGGGCGGTTTAAACGTTCATGTAGAAGCTCCTATAACTCGCCTTGTTTGCGGGATAAAACCTGAAACTCTAGGTGATTTAGAAGAGATTTTAGAATATGTGGAAAATCAGCTTACCCATCTCTTGTCCGTCGTGCACACAGGGCAAGAGGGAAGCAACATTGACTTTGAATCGAAAATTTTCCAGGCAGGCATGATAGACCATGTTGGGCTGGAGGTTGCCGACATCGCTCAAATTGCCTGTTACGGTTTTCCAAAGGCAGATGCAGATGCACCATTAGTTGATTTAGGCTATGGCACAGTAAATTTGGAGAAACCCGTAATCCTCTGCATTGGCCACAATGTAGTTCCCTCCATAAGTATAATAGACTATATGAAGGAAAGCGGGCTTGACGGCGAAATCGAAGTTTGCGGTTTATGCTGCACAGCCCACGACATCACACGCTATTATAAGCGCGGCAAAATCATTGGTCCAATCTCTTGGCAGTTGCGTTTTATAAGAAGCGGCGTTCCAGACGTAGTCATATTGGATGAACAGTGCATTAGAATAGATTCCTTCCAAGAAGCACAAAGGATTAAGGCGCCTGTAATTGTGACTTCAGAGAAGAACTGCATGGGCTTGCCGAACCGAACAAACGACTCGGCAGACGATATAGTTGAAGATTTGGTAAGCGGAAAAACGCAAGGAGCCTTAATCCTTGACCCGGAAAAAGTAGGTGAGGTGGCCGTAAAAGTGGCTTTGAAAGTTGCACCCCTACGGAAGAAGTTTAAGGTTATTCCAGAAGTTGAAGAAGTTCTTAGAAGAGTAAAAGACTGCAGAGAATGCGGCGAATGCCGAAGAGCATGCCCACAAGACCTAAAAATCCCAGAGGCGATGAAAGCGGCTAAACAAGGAAACTTATCAAAGCTTGCTGATTTATACGATTTATGTGTTGGCTGCGGCCGCTGCGAACAAGCTTGCCCTGTGGGCTTAGAGGTGCACAGCTTTATCGTTAAAGCTGGAGAGAAGAAGCTTAAAGAAGAAACCTATAAGATTAGGGCTGGAAGAGGCCCAATACAAGATATTGAGATAAGGAACGTGGGAAGCCCCATTGTGCTTGGCGAGATTCCAGGCGTGGTAGCCTTTGTGGGGTGCGCCAACTACTCAAACGGCGGAGTTGAGGTGGCTGAAATGTGCAGAGAATTCGCTAACAGACGCTACATTGTTGTAACCTCTGGATGTGCCGCTATGACGGTTGGGATGTACAAGAACGAGGAGGGCCAAACACCCTTCGAAGAATTTACAGGAGAGTTTACTGCCGGATGTATGGTTAACACAGGCTCTTGCGTTTCAAATGCTCACATAGCTGGGGCAGCGATAAAAATTGCAAACATTTTTGCGAGGAGAAACTTAAGAGCCAACTATGAGGAGATAGCTGACTACATACTCAATCGTGTTGGCGCTGTCGGCGTAGCCTGGGGAGCTTATTCCCAAAAAGCAGCTGCAATAGCAAGCGGTTTCTGGCGTTTAGGCATACCCGTGATAGTTGGGCCTCACGGCTCCAAGTATAGGCGCATGCTTTTAGGAAGGGCTGACCGTGAAGAAGACTGGTACGTTTATGATGCGCGGACAGGCGAAAAGGTATACGTTGGACCAGCACCAGAGCACTTGTTCTACGCGGCTGAAACAAAAGAGGAAGCCATGGTCATGATAGCCAAGCTTTGTATGCGCCCCAACGACACAACGAAAGGAAGAGCTATAAAACTAACTCACTACATTGACCTGCATAAGAGGCTGTATGGAACCATGCCAGAAGACATAAACTTGTTTGTACGCACAGTAGCCGATGTCCCAGTAACCATGAAAGATGAAATCATAAAGATTCTCGAAGAGAAAGGTTGGAAAGAAACTGTTATCCCAGATCCAACGCTTCTACCGAGGCTTATTAGGAAAAAGAAGGAGTGATGTGCATGACAGCAGCTGAACCTTGGCAAACAGCGGAAGTCCCAGGACCAAAAAAGGCCTTGGTAATAACTAAGCCCGAGGTTGTGGCTGCAATGATTAAACGGGCTAAACATCCGATACTTATTGTGGGGCACAAGGCGGCTGAAATTGATTTCGAAGAGAAGAAACTGATCGACTTTCTTATTGAGTTTTCGAGAAAAAGCAGAATTCCACTGGTAGCTACAGCCCACACCGTCAGCGAATTTTCAAAGAGAGGCTTTAAGCCAACTGGATTTATGCCAGCAGTGGACATTGGAAATAGGCTTGCAGATCCTTCATGGATCGGTGTAGACGGAAAGGGTCCCCACGACTTAGCCTTGTTTGTGGGGCTTCCCTACTACATGGAATGGTTGATCCTTTCAGGTTTGAAGAATTTTGCCCAAAACCTAAAAACTATAACTTTGGACAATGTTTATCACCCCAATGCAAGCTGGTCTTTTCCCAACATTTCCCAAGAAGATTGGGTAAAAAACCTTAAAGCCATTATTGGGAAATTTGAAGGAGGCGAGTAGAAAATGACCATGTTTCAAGACATACCTGTGGACGTAGGCGTAATCTATGAGGGCGAAAGAATCCGCAGAAAAGATATGCATGTTGAGCTCGGCGGACCAACTGTTAAAGAAAAATTTGAACTAGCAAGGGTTAGGAAGATGGAAGAAGTTGAAGACGGCAAAATAACCATTATAGGACCAGACATAAAGGACATGGAAGAAGGCAAAAGCTATCCACTGGGAATTTTCATAGAGGTTGCAGGCGCCAAGCTGGACCAAGAACTTGAAGGCGTAATTGAAAGACGAATCCATGCCTACTGCAACTACATTGAAGGCTTCATGCATTTGAACCAGCGCTACGACATCTGGCTACGTTTAAGCAAGAAATCCTACCAGAAAGGGTTAAACTCCTTCCAACTTATTGGAAAAGTTTTGCATAGGCTTTTCAAGAGCGAACTGCCAATAATAGAGAAACTGCAAGTAACCTTCATAACAGACCCTGAGAAAATAAAGGAAATGTACAACGAAGCCTTGCAGATTTACGAGGCAAGAGATGCGAGGGCCAGAGGCCTTAAAGACGAGGAAGTGGACAAGTTTTACGGTTGTGTCCTATGCCAATCTTTTGCACCTACCCACTGCTGTGTCATAACCCCCCAGAGATATTCCAATTGTGGAGCCATAAGCTGGTTTGACGGAAGGGCCTCAGCAAGCATAGATCCCAAAGGTCCAGTGTTTGAAATTGAAAGAGGTGAAATTTTAGACCCTGAGAAAGGCGAGTTTTCAGGCGTAAACGAGGCTGTCAAAAAGAGAACCTTGGGCGAAGTTACCCAAGTATGGCTTTATACGGCTTTTGGCAAGCCCCATACCTCATGCGGTTGCTTTGAGGCTGTGGCTTTCTATATACCTGAAGTAGACGGTTTCGGCATAGTGCACAGGGGCTACCCAGATGTGGCAGTGAATGGACTTCCATTCTCAACAATGGCAGATTCAACGGCTGGGGGACGTCAAGTGGACGGCTTTCACGGGATTTCCATAGAATATATGCGTTCTAAAAAGTTTCTACAAGCTGACGGCGGATATAACCGCGTAGTCTGGATGCCTAAAGAAGTTAAGGAACGTGTTAAGAATTTCATTCCAACCGAGCTTGTCGACAAAATCGCCACAGAAGAGGATGTTAAAACAATTGACGAGTTGAAGGTTTTCCTAGAGTCACGGGGTCACCCTGTTGTGCAGCGTTGGAAGGAAGAAGCTGCAGCTGTAGTTGAAGAAGTTGTGCCTACAGAAGTGAAAGAAGAGGTTCCAGAGGCTGTTCCAACGCCGACGTTGACTGCAACAACTTTGCCGGTAACCGTGGGCGGTTTCAAAATAATCCTAAAAGACGCTAAAATCTACGCAAAGAAAGTTGTAATCCGTTCAATGAAAAGCGAAAAAGAAACCAAAAGGTGAAACTCCATGCCGGAAAAGGAAAAAGACCTTTTAGGACTAAAACTAGACCCACGCTTGCTTGAGGCGTTAGCCAAGTTTCAAGAAATTGAAATCGAAGACTTTGAAATGGACGTAGGCGACCTAGAAATATGGCTCCAACCAGGCGCCATTGCAGGCACTACAGCGGCGGTGCCCACGGCAAAAGCTTTACCAGCAAAAGAAAAGCCCTCAAAAATTGTTGAAGTGGATTTTATTCCGCCAGTTGAAACTTACCCTGGCAAGGTGGTCGAAGTTAAGCTTGGAGCCAAAAAAGGTGAAGGAGGCACCAGGGGAAAATCCATAATTATTGGAGGGGAGACAACTCCCGCCTTCTACACTTTTGAGGGGCTTACCCCCCATCCGCCCGTCATCGCCTTAGACGTTTTTGACATGGAAGTTCCCCTTGCAAAGGCTGTGAAAATGCATGTTAAGGATGTTATGGGCGATCCAGCGGCTTGGGCTAAACTTGCTGTTGAAAAGTTTGGCGCGGATCTGGTAACAATTCATTTGATAAGTACTGACCCGCTTCTTAAGGATGCTTCGCCGAAGGAAGCTGTGAAAACGGTTGAGGCAGTAGCTCAAGCAGTGGATGTGCCCCTGATAATTGGCGGCTGCGGTGATCCTGTTAAGGATGCAGACGTCTTTCAAGAAATTGCTGAAACTTTTGCGGGCGAGAGATTCTTAATAAGCTCTGTTACAAGAGACATGGACGTGGAAAGGTGTGCGAAATTCATTAAGAAAACTGGACATGCCGTTCTCTCCTTTACACCTATGGACCTTAACTTGGCTAGAGAGTTAAACAGGAAACTCTATGATTATTTGGAGAAAAAGGACATTGTTATGGACTTGACTACGGCCGCTCTTGGCTACGGCCTTGATTACGCCTTCACTAACATGGAACGGGCTAGGCTTGCGGCTTTGATGGGAGACTCTGAACTGGCGCACCCTATGTCTTCTGGAACAACAAACGCTTGGGCAGCTAGAGAAGCTTGGATGAAGATGTCTCCAGAGTTTGAACCCCGAGAGCTTAGAGGCCCACTCTGGGAATTAACCACTGCTTTTACGCTTCTGCTGGCGGGTGTAGACCTATTCATGATGATGCATCCCGCCGCCGTGAAAACCATGAAAGACGTGATAACCCAGCTTATGAGCGGCGG
Organism: Bathyarchaeia archaeon; assembly: GCA_038849025.1. Taxonomy (GTDB): domain Archaea; phylum Thermoproteota; class Bathyarchaeia; order Bathyarchaeales; family Bathycorpusculaceae; genus WUQU01. The sequence goes on along the minus strand of JAWCNE010000014.1, from coordinate 4,735 downwards.
AGCGGGAAACACTGAAAAGCTTGTTGAATGGGTTTCAATGAAAATATAGCCTGGGAGCGTTTACAGCATGAGTGGAAAAGAAGCTAAGGCTAAAGCAAGCGTGAAAGAATTAAGCCCCATAGACATTTACAAGCTGTTGCCAAAAATAAACTGTAAAGAGTGCGGCGAAGAAAACTGCATGGCTTTCGCCACAAAACTTGTTAACCGCGAAGTCACTCTTGAAAAATGTACGCCGCTTCTGAAAAAAGAGCATGAAAAATCCTATAAACAACTGAAGGAACTGTTGAAACCCCCTGTAAAAGAAATAGTCATAGGCGAAGGCGAAAAGGCGGTTAAGGTCGGCGGAAAACTTGTAATGTACCGCCATGAACTCGCATACTTTAACCCCACAGCCATAGCCATAGATGTAACCGACGAAATGGTTGAAGAAGAAATAGTTAGCAGGATAAAGCGCACTGAAGAATTAAAATTTGATTATATTGGAAAAACCCTGAAGCTTGACATGATTGCAGTACGTTCCACCTCAAACGATCCGGACAAGTTTAAGGCAACAGTCAAAAAAGTGGCTGAAAACACCCAACTACCGTTTATCCTATGCTCTTTAAACCCTAATGTTTTAGAAGCCGGTTTGATGGCTGTGCCTAAAGCGAGGCCGCTTCTTTACGCAGCCACTGAAGATAATTGGCAGGATATGGCCGAACTTGCCTTAATGTATAATTGCCCTCTAACGGTTTTCGCTCCTAACAACCTTAAATTGTTGAAATCTTTGGTGAAAACTATCCTTGAATATGGTGTTGAAGATTTGGTGCTTGACCCTGGAACCATGCCTGGTGATGGATTAGCCGAAACCCTAAACAATTTCGTGATGATTCGCAGAAGCGCATGCAAGCAAGGCGACGAGCTTCTAGGCTTTCCGCTACTTGGGGTCCCTATGACTGTTTGGATGGACAGCGCGGGAGTAGCTTCCGAAATCGTTACGTGGCGAGAGGCTGGTTTGGCAGCCATGCTTCTAGTGCGTTTTGCAGACATCCTAGTGATACACAGCCTAGACGGTTGGGCACTTCTTCCAAACCTCGTGCTAAGACAGAACATTTACACAGACCCGAGGAAACCCGTAGCAGTTGAACCCGGCCTAAAGACTTTCGGAACCCCAGACGAGAACTCGCCTGTAATGTTTACTTCAAACTTTGCAATAACCTACTACACGGTAGCCTCAGACATTGAATCCTCGAAAATAAACGCATACCTGCTTGTGGTGGATACCGAAGGCTTAGCCGTTGACCCTGCAGTTGCTGGAAGAAAACTTACCGCAGACAAAGTGGCAGAAGCTCTAAAAGTATCAGGCTTGGAAAATAAAGTGAAACATAGAAAACTCATAATCCCTGGAAAAGCTGCCCGCCTCAGCGGAGAAATAGAAGAACTAAGTGGATGGCAAGTACTAGTCGGTCCAAGAGACTCTTCAGAAATACCCAAATACTTACAAGAAAAATGGCAACTTAAATAGAATTTAAACCCTTTCTATCCATCTATTTAATTCCCTTTATTAGTTCTTATTTAGAACTTAGTTAGTATGCAAATCGCTAGGGAACCATTGAGGGTTTATACCTCTTCAAATATTCTTTTGATGTTGGAAAGATTGATTTTGCTCGTTCAACGCGCTTTTTCGCGTTAATACTGTTCTGCAAAACTATAAAGCCTCTAGGTGTGCTGAAGCTTTCAACTTCACCGTTTTCCCTTTTCCTCCAAACCCTTATGCAGTCGTCAACCATACAGCTTAAAACGCAGGCGCCACAGTATATGCAAAGTTCCCTTGTTATGCCGACTTCGCCTTTTTTCCAAAACAAAGCGTTTGTTGGACAAACTTTAATGCAAAGTTTACATTCAACACCCAAACAAGTAAACTTATCAATGTTTATGCCGCCATCAACGAAAAACTCCTTGACCCCTAAAGGCAAAAGAAGCTCCATTCTACGCTGTTTTTTCTCTTTTTCAGCTGTTTCCATGAGCAACTGGAATATGTCTGAGCTTGAAGACCCGTCAAGGGTGTTTTTCTTCACCATCAACTTTCATCTTTATTTAGGCATAACCTTTGGAAAAAGTATAAAATTCGTGGATTATAACTATTTATTTGAAAACCGCGCGTTTTCTCCATCAAAAGGAATTTATAACAAGTAGCCTCTATTTTGGCTAGGCGAAAAAGGAATGTGCGAATTTAAAGTGATATTAAACGGGAAAGAAGTTTTCAAGGATGTTGTTTACGCAAAAGCGGAAAATGGAACTGTTACAGTGCGCGACGTTATAGGAGAATCTAAAGAATTCAGAAGCTGCAAAATCGTTGAGGTAGATGTAAACACAACAAGGCTGGTTTTATCAAAAGCCTAACTACACTAAAACGGCAATAAAGCCAAAGGCTAAACCAAAAATTATGGGAAAAGGTAATCCCGGAAAAATTCCACTTCTCTCCAACATCTTAAAAGCTAGAGAACAGCCAAGTAAAATACCGATCATGGAAGCTAAACATGGGAAAACTCCAAAATTCAAAAACATGTGTCCTGCAAGCATAGAATAAAATGTTAAATCGCCAAGCCCCATTTGGATGTCTTTAAAAGAAAAACTTAAACCACGAAAGCGTTCGAGCCCTTCACGGGCTATCTTTCCTACAGGTCCACGATAAACTGCAAACGCGTCGTAAACTGCCAAGAAGCATAGAATAAGAACAGCGCTTAAAGTCTGAACTGAAGCGCCTAAAAATGTTCCTAAGGCACCGCCCAAAAAAAGAACTATCAAGTTGCCAATTTTACCTTGCGTCTTAAAAATTATGTAGCAAGCAAAAATTGTCAGAAGTACCGACACTAAAATTAAAACTTCAAACCGTATCGGAATAAAAAGCGAAAAAGCAGCAGACAAGTATATCAGCGAAAGCGTGAACACAGCGGTTCCTAAGGCAAAACTAGTAATAACAACAATTAACCTATGACTTTTCCTCCGTGAAAGAAAGAATAAAAGCACAGCCCCTGCTCCAACCAAAATAACAAAGTAAAAAGCGTTTCCAATGGAGCCAACTGAACCCTCAGGGAATGGGGTAACATTATAAGGTTCAATGGAAGCCTCTAAAAGGAGAAAAGCGCAGAAAACCCCGAATAGCAAACTAACCAAAATGGGAGTCAAATGTATTAATTCAACTTTAAAACCGTCACTCAAGGCTACTCACCAAGCTCAGCTGTAAACCTCTGAACTTTCAAATGGCATTTGTTGCAGAATAAACTTTTCTTTCTGTCGGTTTCGAAGATGGAATTAGAAAAATACATAACACAAAAGGGGTTTGCACAATGTCCTAAGCCAAAAGTATGACCAAGCTCATGTACTGCTTCCTTCGTGCTCCTTTCAACAAAAAGCTCGAAATTTGAAGGCGCATTATAAAATTCTGGCCTAAGTCTCCATAATGATATTATTGCGGCTTTCCCTGGGCATTCAGCCTCCCCAAAAACGAAATTTAAACCCGGAACAAAAAGATCAACATCTGTTATTCCCAAAACCCGAGTTATGGCTTTTGCCCTTTCAGCGTAATCCCGGACTAGGGTTAAAATTACATCTGAGCGGTATTGCTTTCTAAGATGGTCGAAAGATTCTCGCGGAACTGGCAATATTTTGTGAATTAACTGGCATTCTGCTTCTAGAAAATTAATTTTTAGGTTTTCTTGAATCCTTTTTAAAACATTTAAGTCTACATACCCAAAACGTAAAATCCCTATTTTCATCGCCTTGCACTAAACCTCAAAGGTGTCTCCTGGTTTAGGAGCTACAGCATCCAACCCCACTTCGCTTTCTATCCATTTCGCGAAAAGTTCACAGTTTCCCTCAGCCCCATGAATAACGTATACCTTCGCTTTCCCATTAATTTTTTTCACGGCTTCTTTAAGCTCCTTAGCACCGCAGTGGGATGAAAAATCGAAGTGTTCAACTTTCGCCTTAACCTTCCTCATTTTCCCCTCAATAACACATATGCCTTTTTCTAAAAGTTCCCTTCCAGGAGTGCCTGGGATCTGATAGCTAACAAGAAAAACGGCATTATGCGCTTTTTTCCCGATTTTTGATATGTAAAATGCTGCGGGTCCTCCTTTAAGCATTCCAGCAGGCGATATTATCACACAGGGTGTTTTTGTTGCTCGCCTACGGTCTCGCCAACCCTCAACCCAATTCGCTGAGTGAACAGCGTTCATAAACGTTTTTGGATCTCTCAAAAATTTTGTATAGTTCATCAATATTCTGCTTGCTTCCCGAGCCATTCCATCAATGTAAACTGGATGCTCAAAGTGGTAGGCATCGAGCACGCACAGAAGTTCTTGAGCTCTTCCTATGCTAAAAGAAGGCACTAAAACCGTCCCTCCTTTCTCAACAACGTCAGTCACTTCTTCCACAAAGCGTTTCTCAAGCTCTGAACGTTCCGGATGGTCCTCATTGGCATATGTACTCTCCATTATTACCGCGTCCAAGTCTCCGTAATCCATTTTAGCGCCCTCTAAAAGCCGTGTATTTATCAAGTTGAAGTCGCCAGTGTAAAGAAGCCTTCTCCCTTCAGCTTCAATAAGCACTTGAGCACTCCCAGGTATATGCCCAGCGTTGAAAAGCTGTATAGTCATGTCTCCAACGGTTTCTTTAACGCCGAAGTCCAAATGCCTAACATTTCGCATCATGCTTCTTAGCTCAAGATACTCATAAGGTAGGTAATAGCTGG